>CAYQWR010000056.1:0-14081 GCA_964421235.1 uncultured Thiohalomonas sp.
CTGTCGTCTGCGGTAGGGGCGATCATCGGGATAGCGTTGATTCTGTTCCGTGGCCACCAGCGCCAAGTCCCCATCCCGTTCGGCCCCTACCTCGCCGTGGCCGGATGGATCGCCATGCTGTGGGGACCGGCGATCAACAACGCCTACCTGCGCTGGGTCGGCCTCGGCTGATCGGGAGCATGACGCTGCGTATCGGTATCACCGGGGGGATCGGCAGCGGCAAATCCACCGTCGCCCGGCTGTTCCACGCCCTGGGCGTTCCGGTTATCGATACCGACGAAATCGCACGGCAATTGGTACAGCCGGGACAACCCGCGCTGAAGCGGATCATTCAGGCATTCGGCGCCGGGATTCTCGCCCCGTCCGGTGAGCTCGATCGCGGCGCCTTGCGCGCCATTGTCTTTGCCGCGCCGGAGAAACGCCGCGAACTCGAACAGATCCTCCATCCGCTGATCCGCGCCGAGGCCGCCGCTCGGGCCCGCTCGCAGCGGGAGCCCTATTGCCTTGTCGTAATACCGCTGCTCATCGAGACCGGATGGCGCGGCGATGTGGACCGCATTCTGGTCGTCGACTCGCCGCTCGAACTACAGTTGCAGCGCGTGACGACGCGGGACCACGCAGCGGAAGCCGACGTGCGTGCTATAATCGACGTTCAATGCGCCCGTGAAGCTCGGCTCGCAGCAGCGGACGACGTCATCACCAACGATGGCGGTCTGGACCGGTTGCGGCTACAGGTCGAGCGACTGCACCGGAGATATCTCGCACTTGCCTCGCAAGGGACGTAGCGGGACATCCATGGGCAGCCGGCAGGTCATCAACCGATAACGTTCTGGTACCGCTCTTTGCAACGTTACGTTACATACGAACATCCACTGAACGAGCGCGTCCGGACCTTTCTGCGTCTGGAGTTTCTGTTTCGTCAAATCAAGCACTTCATGTCCGGCACCACCGTGTGGGACAGCCGTTCCGTCATTACCAATATGATGGACATCCTCACCGTGTTCGGCCGCGGCGACCTCAAAACCGAACTGATCAAGGAGCTGGAACGACACGCCTCCAGCCTCGGCCGGCTCAGCGAAACGCCCGGCGTCGATCACGCCCAGCTCAAGAACATTCTGCACTGGCTCACCAAACTGCGCACCGTGCTGCACGACAAGGAAGGCCCCCTGGGACAGGAGTTGCGCGAAAACGATTTCCTCAACGCGATCCGTCAGCGCAGCAGCATTCCCGGCGGAACCTGCGATTTCGATCTGCCCGTGTACCATCAATGGCTGTATCTGCCGCACGAGCGGCGGGATGCCGATCTGGAGCGCTGGCTGGCAAGCCTGGACACGGTACGCCAGGCCATCGAACTGGTATTGAAGCTGATTCGCAACAGCGCCGAGCCGACAAACATGGATGCACCGGGCGGCGCCTACCAACACAATCTCGATCCCAATCTCCCGTTTCAGTTGGTGCGTATCGCGTTGCCGGTCGAATCACCCTATTATGTGGAGGTCAGTGGCGGCAAACACCGTTTTGCCGTGCGCTTCCTCGAATCACGCGCTGATGAACGCGCCCAACAGGCGGGCGAAGACGTGTCGTTCCGTCTGACGTGTTGTGCGTTATGAGTGCAAAAGTCAATTGTCCAACCTGCGGCAAAGCGATTGAATGGAGCGTCGCGCAAAAATGGCGGCCATTTTGCTGTGAACGCTGCCATCTCATCGACCTGGGTGCCTGGGCCGACGGCAGCCATGCCATCGCCGGCGAATCCACCGATATGGCGGACATGATCGCGGGCGGCGAGGACGGCGAACCGCGGTTTAACTAGCGCGCGCTCCCGCAACCGTCCCATAGACCGCTGATGGCGGCAATCCCCTGCCCGCCGTATCCCTGCGCGGTCATGACATCGCCGCCGTCCATCCCCCCCAGCGCGTACGCCGGCGCAAGGCTTGCGTCACACAGCCCGGCAAACGACTCCCATCCGATGCCGGCGACACCGGGATGGCTCGCGGTTGATTTAACGGGGGAGAGCACCACGAAATCGGCGGCAATGGCGCCCGCGTGATGCACATCGGCGACGGTATGGCAGGATGCGGCGACCAGCAGTTCGGACGATAACGGCCTGACGTGTTGCGCATGCAGGGCCTGGCTCGTCAAGTGTACCCCGTCGGCACCGCTTGCCAGCGCCAGCGCCGGTTCCGCATTCAACAACAGGCGGGCGCCGTTGTCGTGGCAGAGGGCACGCACTTGCTGCGTCAGCGCCGTCAGGCCGGCCGGCGCAACTGTTTTTGCGCGCAGCTGCACCAGACGAATCCCGCCGCGCAAGCACTCCGCCAAATGTTGCAGAAAACGCGGCCAGTTTTCCGGTGCGCCAGGCTCCGGCGTGATGAGATAACGGTCGGGCAGCGACAAGGCCGTGATGATACGACGGTTGGCAGCAGGAAAATCATAGGCGGACAGCTCGGTCCGCGCGACCCATCGCACCGGCTGCCCTTCGCGGCCATGCGGTTCACCGCTAAAGCCGTCGACCAGCCAGACATCCAGAAACACGGCGCGCTCCGGATAGCGATACGGCACGCGAATCAGCGGGCGGGCGTGCGTAACGCCGATGCCGAGTTCCTCATCCAATTCGCGCGCCAGTGCCGCTCTCGCATCCTCGCCCGGTTCGACCTTACCGCCGGGAAATTCCCACAAATCCCCTTGATGTAAATGAGACGGACGGCGCGCGATCAAAACATTGCCATCGCGGTCGACAATCGCGGCGGCAACCACATGCAGATAATCGGGATAACGGGAAGCGGGAGACAAGCTGCCGTGCTCAGGTACGGTACTCGGCATTGATACGAACGTAGTCGTAGGAAAAATCGCAGGTCCATACCCGTACCGCGGCATCACCACGAGCCAAAGCGACATGCACGCTGATCTCGCTCTGCGCCATCACCTTGCGTCCCTGCTCCTCGGTATAGTCGAGCGCGCGTCCGCCGTCACGAACGATGCAGACATCGCCGAGATGGATGGTTACGGCATCGAGATCCAGTTCCCGCACCCCGGCGCGTCCGACCGCCGCCAGGATACGTCCCCAGTTGGGATCGGAGGCGAAAAAGGCGGTTTTCACCAACGGCGAATGGGCAATGGTGTACGCCACCTGCTCACACTCTTCCTCGTCCCGGCCACCCGTGACCTCCACCGTGATCAGCTTGGTCGCCCCTTCACCGTCACGGATGATGGCTTGTGCCAGGGTTTCACACACGTCGGTAAGGGCGGCGCGGAAGGCTTCCACGTCGTCGGATCCCGAACGCACTTCGATGCCGCTGCCGCCGGTCGCCGCCAGCATGCACGAGTCGTTGGTGGAGGTATCGCCATCCACAGTGATGCGGTTGAAGGAGTGACGTACCGCGCTCCCCAGCAGTTGCTGCAGCAGCGCGGTTTCGATGCACGCATCGGTCGCCACAAACGCCAGCATCGTCGCCATATCGGGCCTGATCATGCCCGAACCCTTGGCGATACCGGTGATGGTCACTTCACCGCCGTCGACCGTCACGCGCCGTGAACATCCCTTGGGAACCGTATCAGTGGTCAGAATACCGTGGGCCGCATCGGTCCAGCCATCGGCCGCCAGCGCAGCGACTGCCTGCGGCAAGGCGGCCGTGATCTTCGGCAACGGCAGGGGCTCGCCGATGACACCGGTCGAAAACGGCAACACCTCGTCGGGACGGCAGTCGACCAAAGCCGCCAACGCGGCGCAACTCTGCTCGGCGGCAACCAAACCCGGCCGACCGGTTCCGGCATTCGCATTGCCGGTATTGATCAGGAAATAGCGCGTGGCGCTAGCCGCCATATGCCGCTTGGCAACACTGACGGGTGCGGCGCAAAAAGCGTTGCGCGTGAACGTGCCGGCACAAGTCGCGGCACTCGCCAGCTCCATCACCACCACGTCACGCCGACCGGGCGTTTTGATCCCCGCGGACGCCACGCCGATACGTAACCCGCTGATCGGCAGTAACTCGGGCAACCCTGTAAATCCAACGGCCATCAACGAGCCTTTCGGTTACGCCATCTGTCCATGGCAATGCTTGTACTTTTTACCGGAACCGCAAGGACACGGCTCATTGCGTCCGACCTTGCGCCCCTCGCGCACGAAAGGCTTACTCTCCTCTCCCGTCTCTGCCATGTCCTCGCCCAGCGCAGAGACTTCGGCGTGCTGATACTGCATCGGGATCGGCGCGCGGCGCTGCTCTTCAACCGCCTCGACATCCTCCTCCGCCCGCACCTGTACCTTGGACAAAACCGTCACCGCTCCAGCAACCGGTTGAACAGCTCGAACGCCTCGCGCTTGTATTCCTGCTTCGGATCCATCTGCGCGTAGCCGCGCAAGTGGATGCCCTGGCGCAGGTAATCCATAGCGGCCAGATGTTCCTTCCAGTGAGTATCGAGCGTCTGCAACATCACCGCCTTCTCGAAATGGCGCAGCACCTCCGCCCCCGCCATCGCCTCTTTTTCGGCGTAGCTCTGCTCCGCATCGGCAAGAATGCGTGCGCGTAAGGTCTCTTCGTGCAAAGTATCATCCGCATCGAGCCAACCGCGGATATCGAGCTTCAAAGCGAATTCGTGTTCCAACGCCGATTCGAGCCCGGGGATATCCCACTGCTCGTCCAGGCTCTGGGGCGGGATATAGGTGTCGATAACCGAAGTCAGGACGTCTTCACGCAACACCTTGATGATGTCGGAAATGTCGTCTTCCGCCATCAACTCATTACGTTGCTCGTAGATCACCTTGCGCTGGTCGTTGGCCACATCGTCGTATTCCAACACTTCCTTACGAATATCGAAGTTATGCCCTTCGACCTTGCGCTGGGCATTTTCAATGGCCTTGCTGACCCACGGGTGCTCAATCGCCTCGCCTTCGTTCATGCCGAGCCGTTGCATCAACGATGCGACCCGGTCGGAGGCGAAGATACGCATCAGGTTATCCTGCAACGACAGATAGAAACGCGTCGAACCGGGATCGCCCTGACGCCCCGCGCGGCCGCGCAACTGATTGTCGACGCGGCGGGATTCGTGGCGCTCGGTACCGACGATGTGTAAACCGCCGGATGCCAGTACCTGCTCATGCCGCTGCTTCCACGCCTCTCTTACCTGTCGCTCCGTCTCATCGTCGATATCACCCAACGTCGCCAGTTCGGTCTGCAGGCTACCGCCGAGCACGATGTCGGTACCGCGTCCCGCCATATTGGTGGCAATGGTCACGGCATGCGGACGCCCGGCCTGCGCCACGATATCAGCCTCGCGCTCGTGCTGCTTGGCGTTCAATACTTCGTGTTTGATACCGGCTTGTTTCAACAACTGCGCCAGATGCTCAGACGTTTCGATCGACGCAGTACCTACCAGGATCGGTTGGCCGCGTTGATGGCGTTCCTTGATGTCTTCGATGATCGCGGCAAACTTTTCCGGGACGGTCAAATAGACGACATCGCCCAGATCCTGGCGGATCATCGGGCGGTGGGTGGGAATGACCGTCACCTCCAGATCGTAGATCTGCTGGAATTCGTAGGCCTCAGTATCGGCGGTGCCGGTCATGCCGGACAGCTTGTTGTAGAGACGGAAATAGTTCTGAAAGGTGATGGAGGCGAGCGTCTGATTTTC
Organism: uncultured Thiohalomonas sp.; assembly: GCA_964421235.1. Classification (GTDB taxonomy): domain Bacteria; phylum Pseudomonadota; class Gammaproteobacteria; order Thiohalomonadales; family Thiohalomonadaceae; genus Sulfurivermis. Next base: position 5,626 of record CAYQWR010000056.1, read on the forward strand.
GTTCTGTACCTCGACGCCTTCCTTGGCCTCCACCGCCTGGTGCAGACCATCCGACCAGCGCCGGCCCGGCATGGTGCGGCCGGTAAATTCATCGACGATAACGATCTCGCCATCCTTGACGATGTAGTCTACGTCGCGGAGATAGAGCACATGGGCGCGTAACGCCGCATTCAGATGATGCATCAGGCCGATATTCGCCGCGTCGTAAAGGCTGTCGCCTTCTTCCAACAGGCCGTTGCTCACCATCAATTCTTCGACCCGTTCGTGGCCGTCTTCAGTGAGATACACCTGCTTCGCTTTTTCGTCGACGCTGAAATCCCCAGGGCCATCCTCTTCTTCCTGGCACGCAAGATGGGGAATCAAGGTATTGATGCGTTTGTACAGTTCGGAACTGTCTTCCGCCGGGCCGGAAATAATCAGCGGCGTACGCGCCTCATCGATGAGAATCGAGTCCACCTCGTCGACGATGGCGTAGTGCAGCTCACGCTGCACCTTTTCCTCCACGCTGAACGCCATGTTGTCGCGCAGATAGTCGAAACCGAACTCGTTGTTGGTGCCGTAGGTGATATCTGCGGCATAGGCCGCGCGCTTCTCCTCGTACGACATCCCGCTAATGACCACGCCGGTGGTCAAACCGAGAAAACCGTAGAGCTTGCCCATCCACGCCGCGTCGCGCTTTGCCAGATAGTCATTGACGGTAATAACATGCACGCCATGCCCGCTAAGGGCATTGATATAGGCCGCCAGCGTTGCCACCAGCGTCTTACCTTCGCCGGTGCGCATTTCAGCAATCTTGCCGTAGTTGAGCACCATGCCGCCGATCATTTGCACGTCGTAATGGCGCATCTGGAACACACGCTTGCCGGCCTCACGCACCACGGCGAAGGCCTCGGGCACCAAATCGTCCACCGTACTGCCCTGGGCCAAACGTGCGCGGAACTCGTCGGTCTTGCTGCGCAACGCCTCGTCCGTGAGTTTCTCCAGTTCCGGCTCCATCTTGTTGATTTCACCGGCAATCTTGCGCAGCCGCTTAACCAGCCGCTCATTGCGGCTACCGAACACCTTGCTCAGAAATCTGCTAACCATCGGATTGCTTGCTTCGATTCGTGGAAAATAGGGCAAATGATAACCCAAATGACGGGGATATTGCGGAAAAAAGAGGTTAAAACGGCACCCTCCGGACGACGCCGGAAGGGAGAGATCAACGGCTCGCTTGGATATACTTCGCCGGATCGACGGCGCGGCCGTTGCGTAACACTTCAAAGTGGCAATGGGGACCGGTGGAACGGCCAGTCGATCCCATCAGCGCAATCACCTGCCCCTTCTTTATCGTCTCCCCAACCTTAACCAGGATCTTTTCGTTGTGGCCGTAACGAGTTGCGTAACCCTTGCCGTGGTTGATCTCGACCAAGTTGCCGTAGCCAAAGCGCGGTCCGGCCCACGTCACTACACCGGCGGCAACCGCCAATATCTGCGAGCCTTCCTTACCGGCGAAATCGATACCGTTGTGATGCTCAAGGCGGCCGGTAAACGGATCGGTACGCATACCGAAGGTAGAGGAAATCCAGCCATGGCGCACAGGGCGGCCCGACGGGATCACCTCCGCCTGCAAGTTGCGGTTCAACAGCATGGTTTCCAGCACGCCCATCTGACTGCCGCGATCATCGATCTCTTTCGACAGTTGGTTGTACATCGCAATGAAATCGGGAACCTGCAAGGAACGCGTATCCGCCGGATTTTCCGGTCCGCCCTCCCCCGGAGGATTGTTGAAATTGAATTCGCCGTCGTCCAACCCGGCCATTTCGGTCAACCGCTGTCCGAGGGCGTCCAACCGCATCACCCGCGCCTGCATCTGACCGAGGCGCAGCGCCAACGCATTGAGATTGTCGTCGGCGACGCGCTTGGCATGCGCGATCGCAACCCGCTGACTGTCCAGCTCGTGTTCGATGCCATTGGAGACGAGAACAGAGGTGCGCGCTTGGGAGAAACCGAGGTGGTAACCGACGTAAAGCGCCGTCGCCGGGAACACGACAAAGAACGCCAACATCATGGCGATGATGCCGCGCCGCCCGACGTTGAAACAACCGGAGCACCCCAGTTGCCTTGAAATGAATAGAATATTCATCGTCCCCTTATCCGCCGCTCTACGGCGCGCCCTCGCCGGGTTGTTACCTTTCCGCATTTGCGGTAGAAAGCCCGTATGGCCAAACCACGTCCCATCAAGCAACTGTTGGCAACCGGCACCGTTCCAGACCTGATCGCACACGCCCGGCAGTTACAGTCATTGAGTACTGCACTCCGCCGTTGCCTGCCCGCCGATGCGGCCTCCCACGTACAGGTGGTGCACTGGAGTGACGGACAACTTACCGTCCAGGTCGATTCAACTGCATGGGCAACGCGCCTGCGCTACCTCTCCCCACAACTGCTGCGCCAGCTGCAACAGCTTCCGGAATTCACAGCGGCTCACCGCATCGCGTTGAACATCGCGCCAGCCGCTACACCCGCCGTCACTATCGCACAGCCGTTTCACCTGTCACCGGCCGGCGCCCGTATCATCGACGCCAACGCCGAAACCATCGCCGATCCCCAACTGCGCGCCGCACTCAAGCGACTGGCGCGCCACGGCCAAAAATCTTAGCTGGCGCCAGCCGCCACCGGCTGAATGTAGGAGATCGGTGCCTGCTGCGGATCGTCGAATGTCACCTGCTCCCAGGCATCCGCCTCCGCCAGCAGCTTATGCAGCAATTTATTGTTAAGGGCGTGACCGGACTTATGCCCGCTGAACGCGCCGATGAGGCTGCAGCCCAGCAGGTAGAGATCGCCGATCGCATCCAGAATCTTGTGCTTCACGAATTCGTCGTCGTAACGCAACCCGTCTTCGTTGAGCACGCGATAATCATCGACCACGATGGCGTTATCGAGACCGCCGCCCAGCGCCAGATTGCGGCTGCGCAGCATCTCCAACTGGCTCATGAAGCCGAAGGTGCGGGCGCGGCTCACCTCTTTGACGAATGAGGTGGTTGAGAAATCGATTTCGGCCAATTGGTTGCGGCAGCGAAACGCCGGGTGGTCGAAGTCTATGGACATGCCGACCTTGAAGCCGTCGAACGGCTCGAACTGCACCCACTTGTCGCCCTCTTCCACCCGCACCGTACGCTTGATACGGATGAAACGCTTGGGCGCAGCCTGCTCGACGATACCTGCGGATTGGATCAAAAACACGAAGGGGCCCGCGCTGCCGTCCATGATCGGCACCTCGGCGGCGCTCAAATCGACATAGGCATTATCGATCCCGAGACCGGCCAGCGCCGACAGCATATGCTCGACTGTGGAAATTCGAACATCGCCTTTGGCCAGGGTCGTCGACATGGTGGTGTCGCCCACGTTCTCCGCCTTGGCCTCGATTTCCACGGGCGGGTCCATGTCGACACGCCGAAACACGATACCGGTATCTGCCGGCGCCGGACGCAACGTGAGATAGACTTTCTCCCCCGTGTGCAGGCCCACGCCGGTGGCCCGAATAACATTTTTCAGCGTTCGTTGGCGAATCATTATTACGTTCTTTTCAGCGGAACTTCCTGTTGCAACAAGCCCTTATGGGGCGAAATTGGAACAAAGCATACCATAGGGCAATACCCATTCCTAGAGAACGGAGTCACAAAAGCCCCTGGACCCGCCGCCGGCCCAGGCCGGGGTCAATCGGCCTGGCGACGCAGGAACGCCGGGATATCCAGATAGTCCAGGCTACCGCCCTCCGCCTCCTTTCCGAACCGATCCTGGGCCGGAGGTTGGTTGCGCAGGACCGTCGGACGTTCCAGGACGCCGTAGTCTACCTCACCGTTGACCGCTCGGTTGACCACCAGCCGCACCGGCTGTTCCTCCTGCGCCGCGCCCTGTCCCAGGCCGGTGGCCACCACGGTCACCCGCAATTCGCCGGACATGGCCGGGTCGATGACGGTACCAACCACCACCGTGGCGTTGTCGGAAGCGAACTCCTTGACGGTGTTGCCGACCTCCTCGAACTCGCCGATGGACATATCCAGACCGGCAGTGACGTTCACCAGGATACCGCGAGCGCCGGAGAGATTGATGTCCTCCAGCAGCGGACTGGCGATGGCCGCCTCGGCCGCCCGGCGCGCACGATCCTCACCCGAAGCGATGCCACTGCCCATCATCGCCATACCCATCTCCGACATCACCGTGCGCACGTCGGCGAAGTCGACGTTGATCAGTCCCGGCCGGGTGATCAGCTCGGCGATCCCCTGCACCGCCCCCAGCAGCACGTCGTTGGCCGCCTTGAAGGCATCCAGCAGGCTGGTCTGCTTACCGAGTACGGAGAGCAGCTTTTCGTTGGGAATGGTGATCAGCGAGTCGACATACTGCTTGAGCTCCTTGATGCCGTCGTCGGCCACCGTCATGCGCTTCTTGCCCTCGAACGGGAACGGCTTGGTCACCACCGCCACCGTCAGGATGCCGAGTTCCTTGGCCACCTGGGCCACGATGGGGGCGCCGCCGGTACCGGTGCCGCCGCCCATGCCGGCGGTGATGAACACCATGTCCGCGCCGTCCAGCAACTCGGCGATACGGTCACGATCCTCGATGGCGGCCTCACGGCCGATGTCGGGATTGGCCCCCGCCCCCAGCCCCTTGGTCACCGCCCCGCCCAACTGCAGCACGGTACGGGCATTGGATTTCTTCAGTGCCTGAGCATCGGTGTTGGCGCAGATGAAATCCACGCCTTCGATATCCTGAGCGACCATATGCTCCACGGCGTTGCCGCCGCCACCGCCCACACCGACGACCTTGATTACGGCGTTTTGCGCCTGGGTATCCATTAACTCGAACATGTTCGTTCCTCCTGTTGCGCCTGTTTGCACCTGCCCGAAAAGCAGAAACTAGAAATTCCCCTGAAACCAGCTCTTCATCCGCTGTAACACACTCTTCATGCCGTTGCCGACATGCAGCTCCTGAACCGCACCGCCGCCGCGGTTGTGTACCCCGAACAGCAACAGACCGACGCCGGTGGAGTAGATGGGATTGCGCACCACGTCCACCAGCCCGTTCACCCCTTGCGGCATCCCGAGACGGACCGGCATATGGAAGATCTCCTCCGCCAAATCCACCACGCCTTCCATCTTGGCGGTGCCGCCGGTGAGTACCACGCCGGCGGCGCACAGATCCTCGAAACCGCTGCGCCGCAGTTCCGCCTGGATCAGCGTGAACAACTCCTCGTAGCGCGGCTCCACCACGTCCGCCAGCGTCTGCCGCGCCAACCGCCGCGCGGGGCGGTCGCCCACGCTCGGCACCTCGATGGTTTCGTCGGCGCTGGCCAGCTGCGCCAGGGCGCAGCCGTACTTGATCTTGATATCCTCGGCATGCTGGGTCGGCGTGCGCAGCGCCACGGCGATGTCGTTGGTCACCTGATCGCCTGCGATGGGGATCACTGCGGTATGGCGGATCGCCCCTTCGGTAAACACCGCGATATCGGTGGTGCCGCCGCCGATATCGACCAGACAGACACCGAGCTCCTTTTCGTCGTCGGACAGCACCGCATGACTGGAGGCCAGTTGTTCCAGGATGATGTCGTCCACCTCCAGACCGCAGCGGCGCACGCACTTGACGATGTTCTGCGCCGCGCTCACCGCGCCGGTCACCAGATGCACCTTCGCCTCCAGCCGCACGCCGGACATGCCGACCGGCTCGCGGATACCTTCCTGGTTGTCGATGACGAACTCCTGCGGCAAGACATGGAGAATCTTCTGATCGGCGGGGATCGCGACCGCCCGCGCCGCATCGATCACCCGCTCCACGTCACTGGGCGTCACCTCCTTGTCACGGATGGCGACAATGCCGTGGGAGTTGAGGCTGCGGATATGGCTGCCGGCGATGCCGGCATGCACCGAATGGATCTGGCAGCCGGCCATCAGTTCCGCCTCCTCCACCGCGCGCTGTATCGACTGCACCGTGGACTCGATATTCACCACCACGCCCTTCTTCAGGCCGCGCGAGCGATGGGAGCCGATGCCGATGATGTCGACCTCATTGTTGGGATTGACCTCGCCGACGATGGCCACCACCTTCGACGTCCCGATATCGAGGGCAACGATTAAGTTCTTTTCCGGCTTTCTAGACATTCGATTCCCCTACCACTTATGCCCCGGCCTGTCCGGACTGGTCCGTGGAATGGTCGCGCCACTGCACGGCAAACCCATTGGTGTAACGCAGGTCGACGCGCGCCACTGTCGCGATGCGCGGTTGCAGCACCTGCGGATAGGCGAGTACGAAGCGCGCCAGCCGCGCGGCGTGATCGCTGCGCCCCAGCATCAACTGCACGCCGTCCGCCAGCGTCAGACTCCAGGCGCGGCGATCATCCATCGTCACCCGCGTAATCTTCATCGCCAACGGCGCCAGCGCCCGCTGCAAATCGGCAAAATGCGTCGCCAGCATCGCCGACGTTCCCGGAGGTCCCTGCAACAGCAACAGCCCCGCGTCGGCCACCGGCGGCTGCGGCCGAAACACCTCGCCTTCGACGTTGACCAGACCGCCTGCGCCCCACCGCGCCAGCACCTTTTGCTCCTGCACCGTCACCTGCAGTGCATCGGGCCAGGAACGCGTCACCTGGGCGCTGTAGATCCACGGCACCTGTTCCAGCGCACCCCGCACCGCGGCGATGTCGATGCCCAGGAAACCCTGTTTCGCGTAGGGCGCCACGGCATTGCGTATTTCCGTTGGCGTCACATGCACCAGCGTCCCCATTACCCGCACCGTGCGCAACGGCAGATGCTGGGGATTGAACAGCCACACCAGCGTGCCGGCGATCAGGGCCACCAGCACCAACGACCCGAGCAGCAGCGGCAAGCGCGCCAACCATAGCGGTCGCGCGCTCTGCGTCTGCTGTAACGACCGGGCCTGGGGGCGTCTAACCATGACCGCCCTCCAACGTGGTGGCCAGGATGCGCCACACCAGTTCGTCGAACTCGATGCCCGCGGCGCGTGCCGCCATCGGCACCAGGCTGTGGTCGGTCATGCCCGGCACCGTATTCACCTCCAGCGGATAGAGGCCGTCGTCGGTGTCCATCAGGAAATCGACACGGCCCCAGCCGCGGCAGCCGATCAAGGCAAACGCCTGCAACGCCATCTGCTGCATCTGCTCCACCTGTTGCGGCGGCAGGCCGCAGGGGCAGAGGTACCGGGTATCGTCGCGGAAATATTTCGCTTCGTAGTCATAAAATTCAGTGCTCGGCACGATCTGCACCGGCGGCAGCGCCACGCCGTCGAGCACGGCGACGGTGAACTCGCCGGCGCCGATGAAACGTTCCGCCAACACCAGCGGGTCGTGCTGCACCGCCACCCGGTAGGCCGCCGCCAACTCGCCCGCCTGCCGCACCTTGGTGACGCCGACGCTCGATCCCTCGTTGGCCGGCTTGACGAACAGCGGCAGGCCCAGACGCCGCTCCACGGCGGAGAAATCGCTGCCGGCATCGAGCAACTCGAACTCCGGCACGGGCAGGCCCGCCGCCTGCCACACCAACTTGCTGCGCCACTTGTCCATGCCCAGGGCCGAGGCCAGCACGCCGCTGCCGGTGTAGGGCAAGCCCATCAGCTCCAACGCCCCCTGCAACTGGCCGTCCTCGCCGCCGCGCCCGTGCAGCACGATGAACACCCGGGCGAACCCGCCGCGCGCCAACACCTCCAGCACGTCGCGGCCGGCATCGATGCCATGGGCGTCGACACCGCGGCGTTGCAAGCCGGCGAGCACGGCGCGCCCGCTGAGCAGCGAGATCTCGCGCTCGGCGGACCAGCCGCCCATCAGCACCGCTACTTTGCCGAAGGCCTGTGGATCGCGTATTTCAGCCACCGCTGCCCTCCCCCACGATGTGGACCTCGGTCAGCAACCGAATCCCCCGCTCCCGTTCCACCGTCGCCGCCACTTGGGCCATCAACGCCTCGATGTCCGCCGCGGTGGCGCCACCGGCGTTGACGATGAAATTGGCGTGCTTCTCCGATACGCAGGCTGCGCCGACGCACGTTCCTTTCAGGCCGCACGACTCGATCAACCGCGCCGCATGATCGCCCGGCGGGTTGCGGAACACGGAACCGGCATTGGGCTGCTGCGTCGGCTGCGACGCCGCGCGTCGATCCAGCAATTCACGGATCCGGGCGCTCGCCGCGGCGGTGTCACCCGGTTGCAGACGCAGCGTCGCCGCCACGAACCATTCGTCCGCATGACCGCGTACCTCGCGGTAACCGATTTGGTATTCGCCCGGTACGCGCACCCGCAACCGGCCGTGGCGATTGAGGGTCTCCACCTGCACCACCAGCGGCCAGGTCTCGCCGCCGAAGGCGCCGGCATTCATCGCCAGCGCGCCGCCCATGGTGCCGGGGATCCCGGCGAGGAATTCGGCGCCGGTCAGGCCGAGCCGGCTGCAAAACCGCGCCACCTTGGCGCAGGAGAC
>CAYQWR010000057.1:0-6787 GCA_964421235.1 uncultured Thiohalomonas sp.
CGGCGATGGCCGAGTAGCCGGTGCGCACCGGGTTGATGGAGATGAAGCGGCCGCCGTTGCGCTTGAACTTGGCCAGCTCGATCTTCATCGGGTTGGAGTGGTGGTCCTCGGCGGTGCCGATCATCACGAACAGCTTGGCGCGCTCCAGGTCGGGACCGCCGAACTCCCAGAACGAACCGCCGATGGTGTAGATCATGCCGGCGGCCATGTTGACCGAGCAGAAGCCGCCGTGGGCGGCGTAGTTGGGGGTGCCGAACTGCTTGGCGAACAGGCCGGTCAGCGCCTGCATCTGGTCGCGGCCGGTAAACAGGGCGAACTTCTTCGGGTCGGTGGCGCGGATCTGGGCCAGGCGCTCCTCGATGGTGGCGAAGGCCTCGTCCCACGAGATCGGCTCGAATTCCCCGGTGCCGCGCTCGGCGCCGGCCTTGCGGCGCAGCGGCTGGGTCAGGCGCGCCGGCGAGTACTGTTTCATGATGCCGGAGGAGCCCTTGGCGCAGATCACACCTTTATTGAGCGGATGCTCCGGGTTGCCCTGGATATAGCGCACCTCGCCGTCGCGCAGCGTCACCCGGATGCCGCAGCGGCACGCGCACATATAGCACGTGGTGTTTTTCACTTCGACGCGGCTGCCGGCCGCATTACTGCTGGATTGACTCATAATGATCTACTCGTGACTGCTTCATGCCGGGATTTCGCCGCCCCCAAAAAACCAAGAGGCCCGCTGGGATGAGCGGACCTCATGAGGCCTCTTTCTTGGATCGCTTATTTATTGAGGCTTGAGCGGATTTTGATAAATATCATATATTGCTAATATACCAAAACCTGAGTTATTCGTTATACCCCCGTGAATATAGCTTGTAATCGTTTTTCTATCTCCTTTTGTATAGATCGCAAACGGATTCCCGCGCCGTGAATCATACAATAAAGGACATTTATGGCAGCTAAAGATAGTTCTAGTTGGCACCCCCCCCATAAGCCTATATGGTACGAGTCCCTGGAAACTGGCGCATCCCTTTGATAGGGAGGCCGCGACGTCGTTTATAGCGTGCTTGTTCGCTGCCGAGTCAAGCGGTTGAGTATGAGAATGGCGCCAGCGGATTCGCCCTGGCCGAGCGCCCGGGATGGTCGGTGATCGAAAGAAAGTAGATCACGACCCAGCTGGATACCGCAATGCGGTGTAAGTTCATAACTGCAGTTAAAACAAAGGAGCTACAGCAATGCCGACATTTGTACGTACCGACAAATGCGATGGCTGCAAGGGTCAAGACAAGACTGCTTGCATGTACATCTGCCCGCACGACCTCATGAAGCTGGACAAAGATGGCTCCGAGACCGGCCACGCCATGCGCGCCTTCAACCAGGAGCCCGAGCAGTGCTGGGAGTGCTATTCCTGCGTGAAGATTTGCCCGCAGCAGGCCATCGAAGCACGTCACTACGCCGACATCGTCCCGCTGGGCGGTTCCGTGCAGCCGCTGCGTGGTTCCGACTCCATCATGTGGACCATCAAGTTCCGCAACGGCACCATGAAGCGCTTCAAGTTCCCCATTCGTACCACTCCGGAAGGTTCCATCGAACCGTACAGCGGCAAGCCCGCTGCCGATATGGCGAAGATCACCGATATCGGGTTCTTCAACCACATGGAACAGAATGGCTACCGCGTCGGCAACCCCGCCGAGCTGATCCGCAAGTAAAGCCACGGACCCAACGAATTTTAGGAGTGAACAATGGCTGGTGAATTTGGTAATCCGGAAGTAGTTCAGGAAGAAGTAGACATCCTGATGATCGGTGGCGGTATGGCCTGCTGTGGCGCCGCTTACGAAATCATGCCGTGGGCGAAGGCTGCCGAAGCGCAGCTGGGCCGCGAGTTCAAGATCAAGCTGGTCGACAAGGCCGCCATGGACCGTTCCGGCGCCGTGGCTCAGGGTCTGTCCGCCATCAACACCTACATCGGTTCCGAGCAGGACCCGGCGGACTACGCCCGCATGGTCTCCAACGACCTGATGGGTATCACCCGTGACGACCTGGCCTACGACCTGGGCCGCCACGTCGACGAGTCCGTGCATCTGTTCGAAGAGTGGGGCCTGCCCATTTGGAAGACCGACGAGAACGGCGAGCGTCACGACGGCTCCAAGGGTCTGCCGGCACTGAAGGACGGCGGCAAGCCCGTGCGTTCCGGCAAGTGGCAGATCATGATCAACGGCGAATCCTACAAGTGGATCGTCGCTGAGGCCGCCAAGAAGGCCATCGGCTCCGAGCGTATCCAGGAGCGCGTCTTCATCGTCAAGCTGGTCAACGACAAGAACGACAAGGGCCGCGTCGCCGGTGCCGTCGGTTTCTCCGTCCGTGACCACAAGCTGTTCGTCTACAAGGCCAAGGCTATCCTGCTGGCCGCCGGCGGCTGCGTAAACATCTTCCGTCCGCGTTCCGTGGGCGAGGGTCAGGGCCGCGCCTGGTACCCGGTGTGGAACTCCGGTTCCACCTACTCCATGGCTGCCGAGGCTGGTGCCGAGCTGACCATGATGGAAAACCGCTTCGTTCCCGCCCGCTTCAAGGACGGTTACGGTCCGGTTGGCGCCTGGTTCCTCCTGTTCAAGGCCCAGGCCACCAACGCCACCGGCGAAGTGTACATGGCCAAGAACAAGGAGCTGCTGAACGACTACCCGCCGTACGGCCAGGCTGCCGTTCCCGCCTCCTGCCTGCGTAACCACCTGATGCTCAAGGAGATGAAGGAAGGTCGTGGTCCGATTTGGATGGACACCGTGACCGCCCTCGCCAAGCTGAAGGAGACCCTGTCGCCGCGCGAAGTGAAGCACCTCGAAGCGGAAGCCTGGGAAGACTTCCTCGACATGACCGTCGGCCAGTGCGGTATCTGGGTCGGTGAGAACATCGAGCCGGAGAAGAAGAACTCCGAGCTGATGCCGACCGAGCCGTACCTGCTGGGTTCGCACTCCGGCTGCTGCGGTATCTGGACCTCCGGTCCGACCGACGTCGGTGCTCCCACCGAGGAGGCGCTGGCTGGCGCTCCCGACCACCTGCCGAAGGGCTGGAACTGGGGCTACCGCGGCATGACCACCGTCAAGGGTCTGTTCACCGCCGGTGACGGCGTTGGCGCCTCTGGCCACAAGTTCTCCTCCGGTTCCCACGCCGAGGGCCGTATGGCCGCCAAGTCCATGATCCAGTTCGTTCTGGACAACAAGGATTGGCAGCCTGAGCTCGACACCTCCGTGGAAGAGCTGGTGGAAGAGATCTACAAGCCGGTGCGTACCTTCCTGCAGTTCAAGGACTACAGCACCGCGATCGACGTCAACCCCAACTACATCACCCCCAAGATGCTGCAGTTCCGTCTGCAGAAGATCATGGACGAGTACGTTGCGGGCGTCGCCACTTACTACATCACCAACGAGCACATGCTCAAGGTGGCTGAAGACAAGCTGGAGATGCTGAAGGAAGACGCTCAGAAGATGCGTGCCAAGGACCTCCACGAGCTGCTGCGTGCGTGGGAGAACTACCACCGCATCCTGACCGCGGAAGCTCACATGAAGCACATCCAGTTCCGTGAAGAATCCCGTTACCCGGGCTTCTACTACCGCGCCGACAAGAACTTCGTCGACGAGGAGAACTGGCACTGCTTCGTGAACTCCATCTATGACAAGAACACCAAGCAGTGGACCGTGTTCAAGCGCGCCCACGTGGACCTGGTGGACAAGTCCAAGCTGTTCAAGACGGCTGCTCACTAAGAGCCGACCTGGCAGTAGATGGTACAACGGACCGGGCGCCGCAAGGCGCCCGGTTTGTTTTCTGTACGAAGAGATTTCACCGCAGAGACGCAGAGGACGCAGAGAAAAGACCGATTCAATATGTGGCTGATCGCACGCAATCGACAGGCAGGGCGTCTGTGGGTCGGGCTTCAGCCCGACGGCGATGTCTAGGCTGCGATAGCTCTCAGCATTGATACTGAAAGCGGCCTATACCAAGACGGTTATTATGTTTTGAATTAGGGTAAATCAGCTCTGCGTCCTCTGCGTCTCTGCGGTGAAATTTTGGTTTTCTCTATCCAATCAGTAAGGTGGCACCGGGGCCGCTTCATGAGTATCCTTTCCCGGCTGTATCTATGAGGTAACCCCCATGGCCGATCCGAATATTACCGAATCCCCGTTTCCGTCCATCCCCGTAGCGCCGAAGATGTACGACGGCGGCAAGAGCATCAGCTTCCGCTGCTACAAGGGCATCAGCTGCTGGAATGCCTGCTGCGCCAACATCGACATCACCCTGACGCCCTACGACATCGTGCGGCTGAAGACGCGTCTGGAGATGGAATCCGGCGATTTCCTGCGTCAGTACACCGAACCCTACGAGCTGGAGAAGGACGGCATCGCCGGGGTCAAGTTCAAGCCGGTCGAGGGCGGCCGCGCCTGCCAGTTCATGACCCCCGAGGGCTGCTCGGTCTACGAAGATCGCCCCACCTCCTGCCGCTACTACCCGGTGGCGCTGGTGTCGATGCGCAAGCAGGACGAATACACCGACACCGCCGCCTATGCGCTGGTGAAGGAGCCGCACTGCAAGGGCCACGAGGAAGACCGTACCCTGACCATCGACGAATACCGTGAAGAGCAGGGCGTCTCCGGCTACGACGAGCAGGATCGTGGCTGGCGCCAGCTGATCCTGAAGAAGAAGTCATCCGGTCCCACCATCGGCAAGCCCTCGCTGCGCAGTCGCCAACTGTTTTTCATCGCCTGCTACGACGTGGATCTGTTCCGCCAATTCGTCGCCTCCGAAGGGTTCCAGCAATCGTTTGTGTTGGAAGAGGAGGAGTTTAATGCGCTGATGAAGGACGACGTGGCGATGATGCAGTTCGGCATCCGCTTCATCAAGCAGGTGATGTTCGGCGAGATGACCATCCAGACCCGCGAAGAGGCGGTCAAGGCGCGCGAAGCGAAGGTACTGGCGCAGCAGCAGGCGCAGATCGAGCGCCGCAGCTACGACGCGGCGAACGAGCCCATCGATCCGACGTGATCGCGCAGCGATGAAGCGCGCTGCAGCGCTGCGGCAACTCTCCAGCGAGCACCATCGCGCCTTGGTGTTGGCCCAGCGGCTGCGGGCGGCGAGTGGTGACGCCGCGCAGCTGTGCGCGACGGCGCAGGCGCTGGTGGCGCAATGGCGGGAGGAGGTGGCGTCTCACTTCGTTGCCGAAGAAGAACGGTTGTTGCCGCTCTACGCCCGCTTCAGCGCACCGGACGCTCCCCTGATCGCCGAGACCGTGCGCCAGCACGTGGCGATGCGTGCCCTGCTCGACCTTATCGAAGAACAATGTGTCGCCGGCAGCGTCGATAGCGCGCTGCTACACGCCGTGGGTGATGCCTTGCGCAACCACGTGCGCTTCGAAGAGAATGAATTGTTTCCCGCCATTGAACATGCATTGCCACCGGAGCAACTGCTGCGGTTGCAGGACGCCCTCTCATCCCATTGACAGAACAGGCCCATCTTTTCTTTGCGTGCTTGGCGCCTTGGCGAGGGTATTTGATTTTTGGCTTGTAGAAATATAATGGCTCTCGCCAAGACGCCAAGATCGCCAAGGGCGATCCGGTAAACGGCCAACAACAATCAGGAGACAAACGTGTTCAAGGTCAACGAGTATTTCGACGGCAAGGTCAAATCCATCGCCTTCACCGAGAGCGACGGCCCGGCTACCGTCGGCGTGATGGCGCAGGGCGAGTATGAATTCGGTACCGGAAAGTCCGAGATCATGCACATCGTCTCCGGTAAGGTCTCGGTGCTGCTACCCGGCGAAAGCGCGTGGCGCGAGGTGAAGGGCGGCGAGGTGTTCAACGTCCCGGCCGAGAGCAAATTCGGCATCAAGGTGCTGGAAGAGACGGCCTATCTCTGTCAGTACCGCTAAAGGCATTCAACCACGGGGGACACGGGGCGCACGGGGAAATATACGGCACATACGCCAGTGGTCACCGGTACCGCGGCGGCAGCAGTGGTAGTAGTTATTTTTCCCTGTGTTCCCCGTGCCCCCCGTGGTTCAATTTTGTTGCTTGAGAGGTCGCTGTCGTGAGTGATGACGGACAATCGCGGCGCTTCACCTTCGACGCCGTCGGCGTCATCCATTCGCCGTTCAAGGAGAAGTTCGGTATTCCACGCCAGCCGGGTCTGATGGCGACGGCGCCGGCCACGCTGGAGCTGCTGCCGCCTTACGATCGCGACGAGGCGTTGCGCGGGCTCGAAGGTTTCTCCCATCTCTGGCTGTTGTTCGTCTTTCACGGCGTGCGCCGGGGCGATTGGTCGCCCACGGTGCGGCCGCCGCGCCTCGGCGGCAATCAGCGCGTCGGCGTGTTCGCCAGCCGTTCCACCCATCGCCCCAATCCCATCGGCATGTCGGTGGTGGAATTGATCGACATCAAGCACAACGAGGGGCGTCTGCTGTTATACCTGAACGGCGTGGATCTGCTGGACGGCACGCCGGTGCTCGATATCAAGCCCTACGTGCCCTACGCGGACAGTCTCCCCGAGGCGCGTGCGGGTTTCGCTGCAGCTGCCCCCGAGGCGGGACTGACGGTGGAGTTCTCGCCGGAGGCGGAGGCCGTGTGCACCGCCCGCAACGGCGAATTGCCGCAACTGCGCAGCTTCATCGAACAGATGCTGCGGCTCGATCCACGCCCGGCCTATCGTGACGATAGCGCCGGCGAACGCACCTACGGCGTGCAGGTCTTCGACTGCAACGTGCGCTGGCAGGTGCATGGCACAACGGTGCGCGTGATCGCCATCGAACGGTTGACGGAGTAGT
>CAYQWR010000057.1:6887-13997 GCA_964421235.1 uncultured Thiohalomonas sp.
TGCCGACCTTGAACGGCGTGCCGCTGGCGCTGTTGGCGTTGCTGTGGCTGCTGGGACGCATCCTGCCTTTCATCGCCGCCGCGCCGCCCTGGGCCGTGGCGCTGGTGGACCTGTCGTTCCTGCCCCTGTTTGCGCTCGCGCTGGTCGTCCCCCTGCTGCGGGTGAAGCAGTACCACAGCCTGATCTTCGCCGCCATTACCGCGGTGCTGTTCTGCGCCAATCTGCTGATCCACCTGCAACTGCTCGGCATCACCCGCGGCACCGCTCAACGCGGCACCTATCTGACCGTCGACCTGATCCTGCTCACCATCGTGGTGATGGGGGGGCGCGTCATTCCGTTCTTTACCGAAAAGGGATTGTCGTCGGGATTCGTCGCTCGCTCCTGGCGCGGCGTGGAACTGGCCGCACCGATCAGTGTGCTGCTGCTCGGCGTATTCGAGGTCGTGTGGCCAGAACCGTTGGCGGTAGGGCTGGCCGCCGCTGCCGCCGCCATCGCCAACGGCTGGCGTCTGTATGGCTGGTACACGCGCGGCGTATGGCGCGTGCCGCTGCTGTGGGTGTTGCACGTTGGCTACGCGTTCCTTGCGTTGGGTTTTGCGTTACGTGCGCTGGCCGCGGCCGGCTATTTTCCGCCACTGCTTGCGTTGCACGCATTGACCATCGGCGGCATCGGCGGCATCTCGCTCGGCATGATGGCGCGCGTGACGCTCGGACACACCGGGCGTGCGTTGGTGCCGCCGCGCCCAATGTCGTGGGCCTTTGCCGCGGTCTACGGCGCAACGCTCGCGCGCGTGTTTCTGCCGTTCGCTGTGTCGTACCACATCGCAGTCGGTATCGCCGCCGTGCTGTGGGTGTTAGGGTTCGGGATCTTCGTCGTCATCTACGCGCCGATGTTGATGCGCGGGCGCGTCGACGGGCGTCCCGGCTGAGTAATTGGAGCCCATCTCAATAATACAAAGGCAACGAATCAACCGGGATTTAAAGGAAAGCATGCCACCGACATTTGCGTGGCGGCGCGAGTCGAATCGGGCGAACACCAGGGCGCAATCGGGACGGGGTCGCTCACGTGCATCGGCGCAGGCGAGTGGAGGAAGTCGATGGGGAACGGGCCGTTATCCGGCGACAAGTTCACGACGGGGCGCAAGGTTGGATGTTCGTCGAATGTGTACAGTTTCGCTGATGATTCAAAAGGCGCGGGGTATGACTGCGACTTCTGCGTGGTTAGCCATATAGCGTCGCCGTGAGTGCTCCACGGGAAAGTGGTGAAATTGTCCTATACTGGTCGCGTCGGAGGGGTCAAAAAGACGAAGTCTGACATGGGATAGGTGAAAGTAGATCCCGGCGGGCAATGACGCTCCGCCAGCTACTTTTGCCAACGGATGGAGATGAACCGAGGTCATGCGCGGAGGCCGGCCCTGCCGCGCAAGTGAGGATGATTGAATAGCCTGGCGCCGGAAAACCGCGCGTCGGGAGAACTGTGCAGGGGCGTCGGGTAACCGGCGTTCCTTCCGCAATGGCATCAACCAAAGGAAGGGGGAGATGTTATGTTCCTGAAAAGCCGTATTTCTCTGCTGCTTGTTACGCTCTGCGTCGGGCTTCTGCTGACCAACGTTACCGTGGCTCAAACTGTGGATCCTTGCCAGTACGGGTGTCCCAAGAGTGGTTGTCCGCAATGTCCCGACGAAGGCGGTCCGATTGAATCCAAGGCCACCTCTGACAATGCCTGCATGCAATACTGCAAGGAGGAAAATCGAACCGCGGTGAAACTGTGCAATTACCCCGCGAAGGAACCACAAGAGGTTCGCCAATGCCTGGCCACGGCGCGTGAGAATTTCGATGCTTGCAAGCAGGCTTGTGGCAAGTAGCCATAGGGCTTAATGCCCAACCCCGCATTCAATCGGACCTGCGCGGCTTGTTGCGCAGGTCCGGTGAATTCAGCGGTGTGCCGGGCATGACGCGCCACTTCCCGGGTGACGGTCCGGCGGAAGTTTATGTGGCGTTATACTCGATTCGCGGGAAAGTCGGCTGTGAGCCGGATTCTCTCCCGTGGGGCGAGCATCCCGTTGATCGTCTGAATGCGTTTTCTCAACGCGCTTCGCGCCTCCCGCTCAAAAACTCCCGCCGTGAGATCTCCGCCTGCATCGGGCAGTGCAGTTGCTTGCGTTTCATGTTTTCGTCGCGCGTTTTGATCACGGCGTCCCACGCGGTGAATACCGCGTCGGCGTCGGCGTAGCGGTCCATCGACAATACCAGCGGTTGCAGCACGTAGTGGCCGAGCTGGGGATGGTAGTTCAGGTGCCCCTTTTGTGTGCTCTCCAGCAAGGCGAACGCAATGGCGGGGCCGATGTCGCCACCTTGGGCACGCGCCGCGGTCGAGCATTCGGCGGTTATGTCGATGGGTGCGGTGCGATCGTGGAACAGCAACCGCGCCATCATCCAGGGAGTCAGCAGCAGGAACAGTCGCCAGGGGCCGATGCGGCGCAGTGCGCGGGTCTCCACCGGCAGTTGCGGGTTGGCGTTGAGGGTGCCTGCGAAGTGACGACGGTAGCGGTCGAGGTAGATGGCCTCCACCGTATGCAGCAGCGCGCCATCGCTGGCGAGTGCCGCGGGCGTGGGTTGCCAGTTGGCGCTATTCATTGCTCAGAGCCTCCAGTCGCGCGCCCAGCGCCCGATAGAGCAGTAGCGGGCTGTGTTGTTGCAGCGCGGCGGCAAAGCGCGGTAGCCAGGGTTGCAACTGTTCGTCCCACAGTTCACGTTGCAGATTAGCCGCATCCCGTGACGATGTCGTCTGCAACAGCGCGGCGCATTCGAGCAGTACACCGAGATAGTCGGGCGGCAACTGTTCGCTGGCGACGCCGATGCGCGCTAGCAGGTCGTTCAGATCTTCGAGCACCGGGCCGTGCATGCAGCCGTTGCGCCAGGGCGAGGCGAAGGGGAGGCAGGGGGTGGTGGGGTAGCCGTTGATGAACAGCGCGGTATGTTGCGCCTGCCAACGTTCGAGCGGCGTCTGTTCCAGTTCCTCGATGCCCGGATGCAGCCAAGGATAGTCAGTTGCCGCATCGCGCAGCAGCGGCAGCGATTCCTCCGTCGGCGCACCGAGCATGGCCGCCAGCAGTTGCAGTTCCTCTGCGCTTACCATGGGTAGGCGTAGACGCCGGCGGCGAGAAAATAGTGACGCAGCAGATAGCCGCCGAACAGTACCAGCACCGAGGCGGCGACCACCGGCACATGGTTCATCGAGCCGCGCAGCACGCAACGCAGTTCGATCAGGAACGGAACGATCAGCCCGAAAATGATGAAGCCCACCACCCAGCCGAAGCTGCCCCACAACAGCTGCGCCGAATGGATCGCCGATTGCGGTCCGCTCTTGAGGTAGAAGTAGAAGGAGAACAGGATCACCAGCTCGGCGGCGATCAGCATCACGTCGGTACGCTCGTAGAAGACGCGGATCGGCCGGTCCTCTTCACGCTTGATGACGAGGTTGAGTACCAGCAGCAGATAGGCGAGCGCGGTGGAGAAGGCGGAGACGGTGAACAGCAGCGGTACGCCGGGGTTGTGCCACAGCGCCACCGCCGGGAACGATTGCAGCAGCAGGCCGGTGTAGACGGCGGTGCCGATGCCGTTCACCGTGGCCAGCCAGCCGATGGTCTTGTGAAAGCGCAGGCAGCATTTGTTGGAGAGGTTGCGCGCCATCGGCAGCTTGAGCAGCAGGTTGAGCAGCGGAATGCGCTGAAAGACGGGCGAGTCCACCATGTAGGGCAGGGCGTAGAAGATGCCCCACCACATCATCCAGATGATGAACTGCGTGCCCCAGGCGATCCAGGCGTCGGGCTTGTGCAGCAGCACCAGCGGGTTGAGTACGTGGATCACCGCCATCGGATGCAGCAGGTGCAGGAACAGCATCAGCGAGCCGAGGCCGAGCATGACGATGCCGGAGCAGGCGCCCCACAGTACCAGATCGCGGTGCGGTTTGAGATACATGTCGGTGAGGAAGGTGACCACCAGGGTGGCGGCGCCGAGTCCGCCCAGGTAGAGGTAGACGGCGATCCACCAGGTCCAGATGTGTTGCGTGGCGAAGGTCATGGTCGTATCCATTAGCCTTTCCTCTTCAGGTCGCCGATGTAGTAGATGTTCGGCTTGGTGCCCAGGTGCGGCATCAGCGGTTGCGCAATGCCGCTGGCCACCAGCTGCGCGACCGGATCGTTGGGGTCGTGCAGGTCGCCGAACTGGCGCGCCGAGCCGACGCAGGTTTCGACGCAGGCGGGCTTGCGCCCCTCGACGACGCGGTGCTGGCAGAAGGTGCATTTGTCCATGCTCGCATTCTTGCGCCGATAATCGCTGCCGTAGAATTCGCGGCCGATCGCCACGTCCTCGGAAGTGATCTCGATGCGCGCATTGTAGGGGCAGGCCATGGCGCAGGCGCGGCAGCCCATGCAGATCTCCGGGTCGATCATGACGATGCCGTTGTCGAGCCGGTAGGTGGCGCCGGTGGGACAGACGGTGAGACACGGCGGGTTGTCGCAGTGGTTGCACAGGCGCGGGAAGAAGCGGCGGTGCACGTCGTCGGTGGTGCCGATCTCTTCGTCGTGTACCCAGGTACGCCACTGGTCTTTCCATACCGGTGTCTGATTTTCCATCGCGCAGGCGGCCATGCAGGCGTTGCAGCCGACGCAGGTGTTGAGGTCGACGACCATCGCGTAGCGTGTCATAGCGCACCTCCCTGCGCGCTACCCTTACGGGCGCGCTGCGCGCGCGCAAATCGCCAATCCTGTCGATTTGTCATGCCTCACCTCCCGCGTTGGCGATCTTGCTCACCTTGAGGGTGAACTCCTGTGAGCGGAAGCCGGCCACCACCGGTTCGACCTGGTAGGGGATCAGCTTGCTGGTGGCGGTGCCGAAGCCGTAGGCGCGGGTCAGCATCTTGTTCTCGCAGCCGAACGACGACTGGATGAACAGCGTGTCGCGCCGGATCATGCGGGTGATGTAGGCGGTGCCCTCGGTGTGCTGGCCGCTGAGCGTGTTGGTGAGACGCAGCCGGTCGCCTTTGTTGATGCCGAGCGCCGCGGCGCGATCGGGGTGGATCCAGACGCCGCCGTAGATGTCCGCCTTGAAGCGGTTGATCGCCGCCAGCACCGGGTTGTTG
Source organism: uncultured Thiohalomonas sp. (assembly GCA_964421235.1). Taxonomy (GTDB): domain Bacteria; phylum Pseudomonadota; class Gammaproteobacteria; order Thiohalomonadales; family Thiohalomonadaceae; genus Sulfurivermis. The sequence goes on from CAYQWR010000057.1 coordinate 12,031, forward strand.
CTGTTGGTGGAGGCATAGGAGACGGTGGGCGTCTTGCCGTAGGCGAAGTAGAACTCGTCGCCCGCCAGTGGCATGTCCATCGGTGCATCGGCACGGCATTGTGCGTGGAACGGCGTCACCAGTACGCCGAAGTTGGGTGCGGTGTAGCCCTCCTTGCGCAGTGCGTGCAGCAGCGGCGCGAAGTATTCGATGCGTCCCGAACTGGTCGCCGCCGGCATCTTCCATGGTATCGCATGCTTGGCCAGCAGCGCCTCATGCTCCTCGGCCATGTAGATGCCGCGCTCGCGCAGCGTCTGGTCGAGTTTCTTCGGTGTGGTGCCCAGCTCCTCGGCGATGAGCGCGAAGCTCACCTCGCGGCAGGCGGCGGAGAAGGCGCCGCGTTTCATCCGCCCGCGCTTGGCGGCGTAACGCTCCTTCATCTCCTGCGCCGACAGGCCGCCGAGTTTCTCGATCCACTGCAGCAGGCGGTAGTCGTTGCCGCCGATGATGTTGCTCAGGCGCAGCAGCATATCGGGCGTCTCCTCAACGTCGTAGAGCGGCTCGATGGCGGCGTAGCGCGTGGTGTAGGCGTAGTCGTGGCAGACGCCGTTGGCGTAGAGCGTCGGCTCGTCGCGTTCGAGGTAGCAGGAGTTGGGCAGGATCACGTCGGCCCACAGGGTGGTGTCCGACGGCAACACGTCGATGGCGATCACCAGCGCCATGTCCGGGTGGCTCAGAAGATTCTTCCAGCGCTGATCGGGATAGTAATGGCGCACCGGATTGGCGGCGTTGATCAGCACCGCGCGCGTTTTATACGGCTCGCCGTTCCATTGCAGTTTGCCTTCCACCGATTCCTTCAGTCCCGTGTCTGCCATCACCGGCAGCGCCACGTGGTAACGCCCCGCGGCTTTTTCCTGGGCGCTGAAGGCCCAGGCCCAGCCGGGGTGGCCGTGCTCGAAGTTTTCGCCCTTGGAGAAGGTGTCGACGATGAACTGGGCGAACGGCATGCCGGCCAGTCCCAGGAACGGCGGACCGCTGCTCTCGCCCTTGCGGTTGGCGTCGATCATGTGCGCCGCCCTGGCGTGGAAGTCGCCGCTCATGATCCAGCCGCCCTGCTTGTCGACGCCGCCGGTGAGCATCTGGATCATCGCCTGCACCCGGCGCAGGGTCAGCACCGTCTGGTAGCGGGCGCCGTGCCAGCCGGGGTCGACGATGGCCGGGCGGGTGGTGCCGAACTCGAAGGCGATGCGGCGGATCGTATCGGCGTCGATGCCGGTGGTCTTGGCCGCCCACTCCGGTGTGCACTGCGCCAGCTCCTGCAACTGCGCCTGAAACACGGTCATCACCGCGTGGCCGTCCACCTTCAGCCCCGCCGGGGCGTGCAGCGCCGGGTCGACCGTATGGCCGTGCACATCGGTGGTGTTGATGTTGTTGTAGGCCGGCAGCACGTGCAACTTGTCGGCGCCTTCCGCCACCACCCGCGGACGGCCCTGCGCATCGGTGAGCGGCTGCCACTCGCCGGCGGCATCGCGATAGATGAGGAACGGCATGTTGGTGTGCTGTTTGAGGAACAGCGTGTCGTAGTAGCCCTCGTTCATCATCTCGCGCAGCATCGCCAGCATGAAATCGAGGTCGGTGCCGGGACGGATCGCCAGCCACTCGTCGGCCTTGGCGGCGGTCTCCGACTGGCGCGGGTCGAGGGCAACGACTTTCGCGCCGCGTTTGCGGCCGGTGGCGAAGCGCACCATGCGGCAGGTGGAGACGGCGCCGATGGAGGAGTTGTTGGCCACGAACAGGATGTACTTGGCGTTGTCGTAGTCGGGCAGCACCTCTTCGTGGATGTTGAAGTTGCCGGTCACCAGATCGGTGCCGATGTGGCCGGTGGTGACGCAGTGCTGCATCGGCGAGGCGATGATGTTGGGGATGCCGTTGGCCATGGCGAAGGGCACCGCCCAGCCCATGTAGAAGACGCAGGAGGTCCAGCCGCC
>CAYQWR010000058.1:0-214 GCA_964421235.1 uncultured Thiohalomonas sp.
CTCTGCGCTCTGCGGTGAATATATTGTTGCACCGCAGAAACGCCGAGAACACAGAGCAATAAACAACTCGCGTAAAGCACGTAGAACAACTACGACCTCAGCACCTGTCGTATATACCCTCGGCGCCCTCTGCGTCTCTGCGGTGAATATATTATTGTTCTTACTTCCCGAACATCTTCAGGACGGCGGCGACGACGTCCTTGGCGTGGGGGAT
>CAYQWR010000058.1:224-2750 GCA_964421235.1 uncultured Thiohalomonas sp.
TTATGATGTACGGTTCGGCCATGTTGTTATCCATAGGATCAAAAAGATTTCACCGCAAAGACGCAGAGTACGCAAAGGAAGGAAACCATGAACGCTACTCCATGTCTCCGTTCATGCCATCAAATAAGCCTTTGCATTTCCTTTGCGCCCTTCGCGCCTTTGCGGTGAATATGGTTTTACTTCCCGAACATCTTCAGGACGGCGGCGACGACGTCCTTGGCGTTGGGGATCGATGCCTTTTCCAGAGTATGGTTGAAAGGCGTCGGCACGTGCTTGGCCGAGACGCGCACCGGGGCGGCGTCGAGGTCGAAGAAGCACTCCTCGTTGATGATCGCCATCACTTCCGAGCCGACGCCGACCGGCGCCTCGGCCTCTTCGACGATCACCGCACGGTGGGTGTTCTTCACCGACTCGCGGATGCCGGCACGATCCAGCGGCGCCAGGGAGTAGAGGTCGACCACCTCCGCTTCGATGCCGTGCTGCTTCGCCAGGATCTCCGCCGCCTGCATGCACCAGTGCAGCGAGATGTTGTAGCCGAACAGGGTGACGTCGCGGCCCTGGCGCGTCACTTCCGATCCCTCCAGCGGATGGAAGTATTCGCCGTCGGGCACCTCGCCCTTCATGTTGTACATCAGCTCGTGCTCGTTGATGAACACCGGGTCGTTGCAGCGCACTGCGCTCTTGAGCAGACCGTAGGCCTGCTTCGGATTGGAGGGGGTGACCACGCGCAGGCCGGCGACGCCCATGAACACCTTCTCCATGCGCGCCGAGTGCTGGGCGCCGAGCTGGTGGGCGGTGCCGCCGGGGGAGCGGATCACCACCGGCGCGGTGAGCTGGCCGCCGGACATGTAGCGCACCTTGGCGGCGGAGTTGAAGATCTGGTCCATCGCCAGCCAGGCGAAGTTGACCGACATCAGCTCGATGATCGGGCGCACGCCGAGGAACGAGGCGCCGATGCCGATGCCGGTGAAACTGTTTTCGGAGATGGGCGTGTCGATGACGCGCTCGGGGCCGTACTTGTCCCACAGCCCCTTGGTCGCCTTGTAGGTGCCGCCGGCGACGCCGATATCCTCGCCCATGCAGATCACCAGCGGATCGCGGGCCATCTCTTCGTCGTGGGCGCGGCGCAGCGCTTCCCAATACATGATCTCGGCCATCAGTGGACTCCCCCTTTTACATATGGATCATTTTCCGCCAATACGTACTTCTCCAGCTCTTCGAGCTTCGGCTCGGGGGCGTTCTCGGCGTAGGGGATGATCTCGTTTTCGATCTCGTCGTGGATCGACTGATTCATGGCGGTAAAGTCGTCCAGGGTCAGTTCGCCTTCGGCGATCAGGCGATCGCGCAGGATGTTGATGGGGTCGCGCTTGGCCCACTCCTCCACCTCTTCCTTGGCGCGGTAGGCGCCGGAGTCGGACATGGAGTGGCCGCGATAGCGGTAGGTGCACAGCTCCAGGAAGAACGGGCCCTTGCCCGAGCGCACGTGCTCCACGGCGATCTGCGCCACGGCGTGGACCGCTTCGACGTCCTGGCCGTCGGTCTGCTCCGAGGCGATGCCGTAGCCGCAGGTGCGCTTGTACTGATCGTGCACGGCGGTGGAACGGGCGATGGAGGTGCCGATGCCGTAGAGGTTGTTCTCGCACACGAACAGGATCGGCAGCTGCCACAGCGAGGCCATGTTGAGGGTCTCGTGGAAGGTGCCCTGGTTGTTGGCGGCGTCGCCGAGGAAGCAGATGGCGATCTCGTCGCCGCCCTTGAGCTTGATCGCCTTGGCCATGCCGGCCGCCAGCGGGAACGGGCCGCCCACCAGCGCGTAGCCGCCCATGAAGTGGTGCTCGACATCGAAGATGTGCATCGAGCCGCCGCGCCCCTTGGAACAGCCGCTCTCCTTGGCGTAGAGCTCGGCCATCACGGCCTTGGGATCGGCGCCGCACTTGATGGCGTGGATATGGTCGCGGTAACCGGTGATGACGTAGTCGTGGCCCGGGCGGGCCGCCTCCATCACTCCGTGGACACAGGCCTCCTGGCCCGGATAGAGGTGCAGGAACCCGCCGATCTTGCGTTCGACATAGGCCTCGTAGCAACGCTCCTCGAAGCGCCGCGCGAACAACATTTCGCGCAGCACGCGTTTCTTATCTGCGGCGTTCATGGTACTCCCTATTCTGTTATTGTCTCCCGCCCGGCAGCCCGCGACGGGAGCTTGAAGATGGGCTTCTCGTAACCTCCGCCACTGTTCCTCCGGCCGCCGGCGACCGGCATCTGCCGGCAAATAGAGCGCTCGGCGATGGCGATGAAGTTGATACCCGTGATACAGAATTTGGGTATCATCAGCGTTTTACAATACCTGGTCAAGCCGACGGCGATGTCTGCGCCCCCGAAAAAAACATTATAAACAATAAGATAAATCAACGCGCTGACAGCAACGATGGCGCGCAATGAGCATTTCGTCACCGCCGCCACCGCCGCGACGCCCGTGACATTGGGCGTTCACCGCATACGTCAGTCAGTTATACTCTTGGAGTTGAA
>CAYQWR010000058.1:2760-13714 GCA_964421235.1 uncultured Thiohalomonas sp.
CCATCGCCGAACATTGGCTGAAGGCCGTGTCCTACACCGTAGCCACCAATGATGTGGAGACGCACCTCGATCTCTTCTCGCGACGCCTGAAGGTGGTCGGCATCAGCCAGCACGGCTTCCTGCAACACGACGAGTGGGCGGAACGGCGGCGCAACGACATGGAGACGCGGCGGCTGCTGCGCATCAGCCATGAAGGACTCAAGTTGATTTCGCACAGCCGGCGGCGGCTGACGTTCCAGGTCGAGGAGACCCTCAAGAGCACCCGCGGCGAAGGCTACGTGCTCGACAAGGAGGTTATGCTGGAACAGGAGCTGGACGACCGGTGGCGCGCCATAGCGGAAAACATCAGCAGCGTACGTCCGATCCGCTCGGCCCGGCACGATGCAGTGACCATCCCCGCCCGCGGGCCGAACGATGAGTCGGCGCCGCTCTAACGACAACCCGTTTTGAATATCCAGGGCGAACGCCCTGATCGATCTTTTGCGAAAGACTTCTCGATGACGAACGAACGCCAATACCGTAGCGAAAAAGACAGCATGGGCGAGGTGAAGGTCCCCGCCGACGCCCTCTACGGCGCCCAGACCCAGCGCGCCGTCGACAACTTTCCCATCTCCGGCCAGCCGCTGCCGCGCCCGCTGATCCGCGCGCTGGGGCTGATCAAGGCCGCCTGCGCCGAGGTCAACCGCGACCTGGGGCTGCTCGACGGCACCATCGCCGAGACCGTGATCGCCGCGGCGCTGGACGTGGCCGACGGCCACCACGACGGCCAGTTCCCCATCGACATTTTCCAGACCGGCTCCGGCACCTCCTCCAACATGAACGCCAACGAGGTGATCGCCGCCCTGGCCGGCAAGCGCCTCGGCGCCAAGGTGCATCCCAACGACCACGTCAACATGAGCCAGAGCTCCAACGACGTGTTCCCCAGCGCCATCCACGTCGCCGCCTGCCTGGAACTGGAAGAACGGCTGCTGCCGGCGCTGGAACACCTCGCGCTCACCACCGAACAGCGCGCCGCTGAACTGAAGGACGTAGTGAAGACCGGCCGCACCCATCTGATGGACGCGATGCCCGTCACCTTCGGCCAGGAGTGCTCCGGCTGGGCGGCACAGTTGCGCCACGCCGGCGAGCGCATCCACGCCGGCCTGCCGCGGCTGCGCGCCATCGTGCAGGGCGGCACCGCCGTGGGCACCGGCATCAACGCCCCGGCCGACTTCGGCCCGCGCGTCGCCGCGGCGCTGGCGCGTCAGAGCGGCATCGCCTTCACCAGCATGGACAACTACTTCGCGGGGCTCTCCAGCCAGGACGCCGCGGTGGAGATGAGCGGCCAGCTCAAGACCGCCGCCGTGAGTCTGATGAAGATCGCCAACGACCTGCGCTGGATGAATTCCGGCCCGCTGGCCGGCATCGCCGACATCCGTCTCAAGGATCTGCAGCCGGGCAGCTCGATCATGCCGGGCAAGGTCAACCCGGTGATCCCCGAGGCGGTGATGATGGTCTGCGCCCAGGTGATGGGCAACGACACGGCGATCACCGTCGGCGGCCAGCACGGCAATTTCCAGCTCAACGTGATGCTGCCGATGATCGCCCGCAATCTGGTGGAGAGCATCCACCTGCTCACCGGCGCCTGCCGGGTGCTGGCCGACAAGGCGATGGCCAGCTTCGTCGTCAATGCCGAAGGGGTGCAGGCAGCACTGGGCCGTAACCCGATCCTGGTGACTGCGCTGAACCGCGTCATCGGTTACGAAAAGGGCGCCGCCATCGCCAAGCGCGCCTATAAAGAGAACCGTCCCATCATCGACGTCGCACGCGACGAGACCGGCATGAGCGAGGAAGAGTTGCGCCAGCTGCTCGACCCGGCCCGGCTGACGCGCGGCGGGATCGGGGACTAAAAAACCCTCCACCATGCAGGTGCGGATAATACCTTCGTTGCGGACCGGCGTTGTCACGGCGCGCGGGTTTGTTGCGCCGTAGCGTTGCGCCGAACCCGCCCCTGCCCTGCTATTGCGACCTTGTCCTGCTCGCGGCGCCTGTCCGAACCGATTGTAGGATTATCGCCGACAGTAAATTAGGGCGCTGCCCGGCGGAAATCGATGTGGATCTTACTGAAGATAATAAGTATTCTTACCTCCATTAACACACTGTTAACCGGCTGACAGGCAAGATATCATGCCGATCGCGATGAGCACAGCTGAGCCTGACATGACTGTCGCGGCCACCCAGGCGCAGGCCGCGCAGCGCCACCCGATCGCATCCACCCCCGGCTGAAAAGCCCCTCCCACCCACGTGTTCGGAAGGAGTCGACACATGCTAAAACGCGTTCCTGTCCAGCGGCTACGCCCTGGGATGTACGTGCATGATCTCAATTGCGACTGGCTCGATCACTCGTTCGCCCGCAACCGCTTTCTGATCAAGGATCAGGCGACCGTTGCGCGCATCCGTGCGCTCGGCGTCGAGGAGGTGTGGGTCGACGCGAGCAAGAGCACGGTCCAACTGGATGACGAGAGCCCCGAGCCGGCGACCCACAGCGTATCGCAGGCGACTGTCGCCGCATCGCCGACGCAACAGCCTGCGCCTGCCGAAGAGAAGCGGTACCTGCTGCAGCTGCGCGCAGAGGCGGCACAGACCGTCGAGACGGCCATGGAGCAATGCCGTCTGGGCAAACCCATCGAGCTGCGCGAGATCACCCCCATCGTCGACGACATGCTCGATTCCCTCGAACGCCAGCCCCATGCACTGGTCAGCTTATGCCGCCTGCGCAACAAGGATCGCTATACCTTCGAACATTCGGTCAGCGTCGGCATCCTCACCTCATCGGTTGGCAGATCGATGGGGTTGGCGCGGCACGAGCTGCGTGAACTGGCACTCGGCGGCCTGCTCCACGACGTGGGCAAGTCGCGCACGCCGTCGCGCATCCTCAACAAGCCCGGCCGTCTGACCGAGAAGGAGTTCGTCGTCATGAGACGCCATGTGGAGCACGGCGAGGCCATCGCCTCCCCCATCGAGGGGCTGACACCGGAGGTGTTGAACGCCATTGCCCAACACCACGAGCGGCTCGACGGTTCGGGCTACCCGCGCGGCCTCAAGGACGAGCAGATCAGCCAGGCGGGCCGCGTCATCGCGGTGTGCGACGTCTACGATGCCATGACCGCCGACCGCTGCTATCGCGCCGGGCAGGAACCGGGCCAGGCGATGCGCATGCTGCTGGAGGGATGTGGGAAGTATTTCGATACCACCCATGTACACCACCTGATCCGCTGCATCGGCATCTATCCCATCGGTGCCCTGGTGAGCATGGCCAGCGGCCGCCTGGGGATGGTGATGCGGCCGGGCGAAAAGGGACTGCTCTATCCGGTGGTGCGGGTGTTCTACGACATCGGCCGCCGGCTGCATCTGGACCACCACGACATCGACCTGTCGCACGCCGCCGATGAGTGCATCGTCGGCTACGAAGCGGCCGAACGCTGGAACCTCGACCCCGAGCTGATACCGCAACCGGAATAGGCGGCGGGTGCCTCCCCTGGCGCGGCAGAGCCGCTCCTACGCGCAGGCGGCGTTCAATGCATGCGGATCAGCTGTCGGGCGACCACGTCGTGGTTGAGCCACAGCACCGGGCCGTGGGGCGCCGACGCCTCGTGGAACATCAGCGGGCCGGTGCTCTCCAGCACCAGGGCGCTGAGATAATCGGTGATCAGCGCCTTGCGCTCCTTGTGCAGGGAGGTGATCTCCTCCGAGGTGCCCACCATCACCTCGGCCAGCTCCGCGGTGTTGTCCATCGGCCATGCCGCGTAGTTGCGGAAGGAGGCGATGGTGGAGTTGGCGTTGTAGTCGGCGATCTGGTCGAGGATGTTGCGCAGCGACACGCCCTCGTTGAGCAACGACTCGCAGTGCTTCCACTGCTCGTACGCCCAGCCGCCGTCGCCCTCCTTCATCAGGGCCTCCAGCAGCGGGAACAGGGAGAGTTCCACACCGACGAAGATGTCGCTGGAGTTGGTGCGGATCTCGGGGCAGTTGAACACCGTCGCCTTGATGCCCTGTTGCCACGCCGCCTCGGCGTGATCCTCCAGCCGCATCTTGGCGTAACCCTGGGTGTAGTTGGTGTAGGTCTGCCACCGGTATTCGCCGCCGATGAGGATCTCAGTGCCGTGGTAGCCGTAGGCGGTGTAGCGGGTCTCGCCGCCCTTTTGGGCCAGCCGCTCGCGAATGCCGGCACTGCCCTCGATCAGGTACTGGAAGGTGTTGGCGGTGACCTCGTCGAAATTCATCAGGATCAGCTTGCCCAGGTCGCTGTCGAGCAGCGCGCGGGAGGACATGAAGCGGTCGCCGCGTCCCTTGTAGATGCGGTTGGCGATGGCCAGGAACACCTTGGTCTTGGGGATGCCGCCGGCCATGGTGTGGGCGAAGAAGAGGTTGGCGCCGTCGGGAATGAGCGGGTCCAGTTCGGCCATCACCTGGGCCACGGAGGACTTGAAGCGCGCCACGCCCACCTCGCGGCAGCGCTCGATCTGCGCCCAGTCCAGCTTGGCCTCCTGCCAGTTGCTGAGCTTGAGGTGCGCCAGCAGGTCGGTCGGGTTCGGCGTACCCTCCGGGGCGTCGAGGTCGAAACCGGCCATCAGCGGCACGTTGATGATGCGCCCGCCCAGGTTGGCTTCGGCCTCTTTCAGCTCCTCGTCGGTGAGCGGACGCAGCTTGTGATTCTCGTCACGGCGGCCGACGGTCACGCCGAGGATGGTCATGCCGGCCTTGCGGGCCTCGTCGAGCAGGCCGTTGACGTAACCGCGGCCGAACAGCTCGCCGAACAGGACGAAGACGTCGCCCTGGCGGAAAATATTTTTATCAGGAATTTCTCTAAGCGGTGTAAGTGCTGACATAGCAAACCCAGTCTTTCTCTATTTCGTTATATGGGCGGTCAATCCTTGTCGCCTCCGACCGCCTTGGCCGAGGCCCGATTGTACCGTACAAAGCTGCCGTTTGACTTGCAGCGTACGCTCTTATCTGTGACAACCACATCAAAATTGGGTTCTATTGCCGCTGCGCCAGCCGGCCGAGCCGCCGCACGCCGTCGTCCAGGGCGGCGCCGTCGACCTGGCCGCAGCTGAGACGGATGTGGTGGCGATAGTCGCCGCGCGGCGAAAAAATGACGCCGGGGGTCACGGCGATGCGCTCCCGCAGCGCCGCCTCGTGCAACTGCACGCCGTCGACATGGGGCGGCAACTCGACCCACAGCACGAAACCGCCCTGCGGCTGGGTCACCAGGGTGCCGTCGGGGAAGTGTTCCAGGATCAGGCGGCGCAGCCGCTCGCTGCGCTGCTGATAGGTGCGCGCCGCCTGCCGCACCACCCGTTCGTAGCCGCCGTGGCGCAGGTAGTTGGCCAGGGCGAGCTGCGGCAGACCGGCGGTGGCCATATTGCCCAGCAGCTTGAGATGCTCGAACCGCTCGGCGTAGCGGCCGGGCACCGCGTAACCGATGCGCAGCCCCGGCGCCAGGGTCTTGGAAAACGACGAACAGAGCAGCACGTTGCCGCTGCGGTCGAACGCCTTCACCGTCGGCAGGCGCGGCCCCTGGAAACCGAGGTCGCCGTAGATGTCGTCCTCGATCAGCGGCACACCGTAGCGCTCCACCAGCTGCGCCAGCCGGCGGCGGCCGTCGAGCGGCATGTTGGAACCGAGCGGATTGTTGAAGCTGGGCACCAGCAGGATGGCGGCGATGCGCTGCGTCTCCAGCGCCTGCTCCAGTGCGTCGAGGTCGACGCCGTCGCGCGGATGGGTCGGCAGTTCCAACGCCTTCAGGCCCAGCGCCTCGATGCACTGCAGAATGCCGTAGAAAGTGGGGGATTCAATGGCGACGGTATCGCCGCTGCGGGCCACCGCACGCAGCGACAGGGTGATGGCCTCCATGCAGCCGTTGGTGACGATGATCTCATCGGGACGGCAGCGGCAACCGGCGCGCACCAGGAAGCGGGCGATCTGCGCGCGCAGTTCCATGTTGCCGGCGGGCAGTTCGTAGCGGCCGATGATCTCGGGCTGGCGCCGCGTCAGCGCCCCCATCTCGCGCAGCAGGCGACGCAGCGGCAGCAGCTTCGGCTCCGGCGCCACGGCTCCGAAGTTGAGCACCTCCGGACGGCGCGCCTCGCGCAGAATGTCCAGCGCCAGACGGGGCACGGTGATCTCGCCCGGCGCCGCCGAGGGACGGCTCATGGCCGGTTCGCAGGCCGCGCCGCACACCGCATCCGTGGCGAAATAGCCCGACTTGGGCCGGGCCTCGACCAGCCCCTCCCCCTCCAGTTGACGGTAGGCCTGTAGCGCCGTGCTGAGACTGATGCCGTAGCGGCCGCACAGGGTGCGCAGCGACGGCAACCGGCTGCCGGCCCCCAACTCGCCGCTGCGGATGGCCTGGGCCATCTCCTGCGCCACCCGGATGTAGAGGAATTCGCTGCCGTCGTTCATCTGTTATGGTCGAAACGCACTGCGTCTGTATCTGTTATGGTCAGAACGGCTAGCGTAAGCTCAAATCCCAGCCATCACAAGGAGGCGTCCATGGAACTCACGCTCTATCAGATCGACGCCTTCGCCGACCGCCTGTTCGCCGGCAACCCTGCCGCCGTCTGTCCGCTCGGCCAGTGGCTGCCCGAGGCCACCATGCAGGCCGTCGCCCGCGAGAACAACCTCTCCGAAACCGCCTTTTTCGTCGCCGAGCCGGAGGGACTGCGCATCCGCTGGTTCACTCCCCACTGCGAGGTGAAGCTGTGCGGCCACGCCACCCTGGCCTCGGCCTTCGTCTATTTCCGCCACCTTGCCCCCGAGGCCGGGCGGGTGGCATTCAATTCGCTGAGCGGCCCGCTCACCGTCACCCGCGACGGCGACCTGCTCACCATGGATTTCCCGGCACAACCGCCGCAGCAGGTGGAGGCGCCGGCCCTGTTGGCGTCGGCCCTCGGCGCCAGACCGCTGGAGACCTGCGCCGCCGACGACTGGCTGGTGCTGCTCGACAGCGCCGAGCAGGTGCGCCGGCTGCAACCGTCGATGGCGCTGCTGAAACAGCTGGAGCGGCGCGGCGTCATCGTCACCGCCCGCGGCGACGACTGCGACTTCGTGTCGCGCTTCTTCGTGCCCAAGTACGGCATCGACGAGGACCCGGTCACCGGTTCGGCCCACACCAAGCTGATCCCCTATTGGGCGCTGAAGCTGGGCAAGCCGCAGCTGCACGCGCGCCAGCTCTCGGCCCGCGGCGGCGAACTGTTTTGCGAACTGCGCGGCGAGCGTGTGCTGATCGGCGGCCGCGCCGTACCCTACCTGGTCGGCACCATCACGATTTGAATACAGGAAGATGAACCACGGGGGAACACGGGGGAACATTTTTGCCCTTTGGATAAGGAGTTTAATGCCCATTTATTTGATTTCCCTGTGCCCCCCGTGTTCCCCGTGGTTAGACCCTTGTTGAAAGGCCAAACGATGAAGCAACTACTGTCGCAGCGCATCAGCAACGCCCGGCCCTCGTTCATCCGCGAGGTACTGAAGGTGGCGGGCAATCCCGGCATCATCTCCTTCGCCGGAGGGTTGCCCAATCCGGCGCTGTTTCCGATCGCGGCGCTGAAACAGGCCTCCGCCGCCGTACTCGACGAAGAGGGCGGCGCGGCGCTGCAATACGCCTCCACCGAGGGCCACGCCGACCTGCGCCGCTGGATCGCGGAGCGCTACCGCACGACGCAAAACCTCGACATCGATCCCGAGCAGATCCTGATCACCAACGGTTCGCAACAGGCGCTCGATCTGATCGGCAAGGTGCTGCTCGATGCCGGCGACGGCGTGGTGATCGAGGAGCCGGGCTACCTGGGCGCGATCCAGGCGCTGACCCTGTACCAGCCGCACTTCCTGCCGGTGGCGTTGGACGACGAGGGTATGAACGGCGACGCGTTGCGCCAAACCCTCGACGGCGGCCGGCCCAAGCTGCTCTATGCCGTACCCAACTTTCAGAACCCGTCGGGGATCAGCTACAGCGAGGCGCGTCGGCGCGAGGTCGCGGCGTTGCTGGAGGGGCGAGAGATCCTGTTGATCGAGGATAACCCCTACGGTGAACTGCGTTTCGCCGGCGCGGAAGCGACGTCGTTCCATGCGCTACTGCCGCGCCAGACGCTGCTGCTCGGTTCCTTCTCCAAGATCGTGGCGCCGTCGCTGCGGCTCGGCTGGATCGTGGCGCCGCAGTGGCTGCTGCAGAAGCTGGTGATCGCCAAACAGGCGGCGGACCTGCACACCAACGGCTTCTCGCAGCGGCTGCTGCATCGCTATCTGCGTGACAACGACATAGGGCAGCATATCGCCACCATTACCGCCGTCTACGGTCGCCAGAAGGAGGCGATGCAGCAGGCGATCGCCCGTCACTTCCCCGCCGGTGTGCGTACCACAACGCCCCAGGGCGGCATGTTCCTGTGGGCCGAGTTGCCGCCGCAGCTGTCGGCGCTGCGGCTGTTCGAGGCGGCGCTGGCGAACGGGGTCGCCTTCGTGCCGGGCCATCCGTTCTACGTCGCGCGCGACGACAGCACCGCCCTGCGCCTCAACTACACCAATGCCGACGCGGCCACCATCGACGACGGCATCCGCCGTCTCGGCGCTGCGATGAAAACACTGCTGAGCTGATCCCGCGGCCGCCGCGCCACCTGAAGTAACCGCGCAAAACGGCTATCCTTGTCTTCACCCCCCGACGCTGGAGACAAGAACATGGCCGAGCATCCGCTGCACTATCGCGCCGCCGAGATGAAGGAAGGGTCCGGCGCCCGGGTGCGGCGTCTGTTTCCGGCGGCGGGGTTGCATCATGCCGACCCGTTCGTGCTGCTGGATGAGTTTTTCGTCGGTCCCGAAGGCGGTTTCCCCGATCACCCGCACCGCGGCTTCGAAGCGATCACTTACCTCTTCTCCGGCGCCATGCGCCACCGCGACAACCTGGGCAACGACACGGTGGTGCGCGGCGGCGGCGCGATGGTATTCACCGCCGGGCGCGGCATCGTGCACTCGGAGATGCCGGCCGGCGACGAGGTGGCCCACGGTATTCAGCTCTGGATCAACCTGGCAAAGATCCAGAAGGAGGTCGCGCCGTCCTTCCACCAGCTTGATGCCGATCAGTTCCCGACACAAAGTCTTTCCTACGGCGAGGTGCGCACCCTGGTCGGACCGGGCTCGCCGATCCATCTGCATACGGCGGTGCTCTACCACGACGTGCAACTGCAACGCGAAGGCGAGTTTCACGCCACCATACCGAGCAAGTATTCAGGCCTGATCTACGCTGTGGAGGGCGAACCGGAAGTGATGGGGCAGAATTTGCGCGCGGGCGAGGCGCTGCTCCTTCCCGGCGGCTCGGTCCTCACCGTCTACGCCGACCAGCCGTGCCACTTCATCTGCTGCGCCGGCCAGCCCCACGGCGAACCGATCATCCAGCACGGTTCATACGTCGACTGACCCTACCAATAAAACCGTCCGTCACACATCGTGCGACCCCGCCGCAGACTGATCGAATTCATGCAGCGTAAACGGCCCGAGATCAAGATGCATCGCCGTCACCCAGCGGCCCAACAGCTCCACTTCGCCCTGACTGCGGGCGTCGCCTTCGCGGGTGAATTCGAAGCGATAACGACGGCGCCAGCCGACGCGGCCATGGTGATCGCGTCCCAGCCGCAAACGCACCAGCACCACCGTTTCATCCAGCAGTTGCAGATCGTGCCGTTCACAGGCACGGCGCGCGGCACCGGTCGCCTGCTCCTTGCTGCGCATACCGTCCAGCCAGAGCCAGGCGCCGAGCAACAGCACCGGCAACAACAGAAATTGAGACATCAGTGTTCGTGCGAGGGTTCTGGTTGGACGCCCCAGCGGGCGTGCAGGTCGTCCATGTTCTTGGCGTGGGTGACGATGACCACTTCGTCGTCGGCCTTGATGTGGGTGTCCTCCTCCACCGCCACGAACTTGCCGCCGCGATAGAGACACATCACGCGGCTCTGGCTCGGCAGTTTGAGATCATGGAGCGCAGCTTCGTCGTTTTCGTGGGCCACAAAAGTGAAGATGCGCGCATCGTCCTTGATGATGCCCGAGAGATCGAGAAAGTTCACGCCCTGGAACAGGTCGGCCAGATAGCGGCCGATGGTGCGCGACGGGATGATCATGTCCTCCAGTCCCAGTTCGAGACAGATGTGTTCGAATTCGGGATCGTCGATCTTGGTGACGACCCGCGCGAAGCCCAGCGAGCGCCCCACCAGACTGGCGATGATATTGGTCTGATCGTCGCCGCTGATGCAAAACAGGAAATCGGTATTGGCCGGGTCGGCCTCGCGCAACAGCGCCGGCTTGCTGCCGTCACCGAGCAGAAAACCACAATCAAGTTCGGCGCTCAATGCATCGATGCGCGCCTTATCGCGCTCGACGATCACCACCTCGTGACGGCGACGCAACAGAAACCGCGTCGTCATCACCGCCAATGCGCTGGCGCCTACGAATACCGCTCTCATGCCAATCCCGTCCTCTTGCCGAACCAGCTGCCGGGATAGAACACCACCAGCAGCGCCAGGATCTCCACCCGTCCCGCCAACATGTCGAAACACAAAACGCCCTTCAGCAGCGGCGGCAGTGCGGCACTGCTGAGACCGACCGACAGGCCGACCGTGCCGGTCGCCGACACCACCTCGAACAGGGCATCCAATGCATCATAGCCGACGACGACGAAACAAAGCCACGACACCACCACCACGGAGATGAATAGCGCGACAACCACCAGCGCACGCTCGATGTCGTCGCTGTCGAGACGGCGCGTTCCCACCGACGGCTCCACCACGGCGTGATCCGGCAGCGCGGTGCGTACCACCGCCAACCGCATCACCCGCCACAGCACCAGCAGCCGCAACACCTTGATGCCGCCGGCGGTGGAACCGAGGCTGCCGCCGATCATCATGGCGATGATCACCACCAGCTTGCTGCC
>CAYQWR010000059.1:0-13590 GCA_964421235.1 uncultured Thiohalomonas sp.
CGGCGCCGGTCAGGCCGAGCCGGCTGCAAAACCGCGCCACCTTGGCGCAGGAGACTCCGGCCTCCACGCGCACGGTGGTGGCGTCGCTCTGCTCGATGTCGTTGAGCAGACCCGCGGTGGCGATCACGGTGCCGCGGACGCCGCCGTCGCGTACCAGCAGGTTGCTGCCGAGACCGACCCACAACAGCGGCTCGTCCGCCGGCAGCTGTGCCAGGAACTCCGCCAGGTCGGCGATATCCGCCGGCTGGTAATAGCGCTCCGCCGGCCCGCCGACGCGCCAGGTGGTATGGCGAGCCATGGATTCGTCGCGCAGCAGGATGCCGCGTAATACCTGTCCGTTGCGTGCCGTCATCATGTCTGCACCCCCGTTAGCTGTTCCGGCAGAGCGGCCGCGGCGCCGCCGATATCGCCGGCGCCGAGGGTCAATACCACGTCGCCGTCCTGCAGCACGCCGCGCAAGGTGTCTGCCAGGTCGTCTGCATGCGCCACGAACACCGGGTCCACCTGGCCGCGGGCGCGGATGGCGCGGCACAAGGTGCGGCTGTCGGCACCGGGGATCGGCTTCTCGCCGGCCGCATAGACCTCCAGCACCAACAGCGCATCCACCGTCGACAGCACTTCGGCGAAGTCTTCGAACAGGTCGCGGGTACGGGTGTAGCGATGGGGTTGGAACGTCACCACCAGGCGCCGTTCGGGCCAGCTGGCGCGCGCCGCCTGAATGGTCGCGGCCACCTCGCGCGGATGGTGGCCGTAGTCGTCCACCAGGGTTACGGTCCCGGCCGCGGTCGCTACCTCGCCGTTCAACTGGAAACGGCGGCCGATCCCCTGGAACGCCTCCAGCCCGCGCAGGATCGCCTCGTCGCCGACGCCCACTTCGTGCGCCACGGTGATCGCCGCCAGGGCATTCAGCACGTTGTGCCGCCCCGGCATGTTGAGGGTGACGTCGAGCCACTCGGCCTGGTCCTTGCGCGTCACGCGGAAACGGCTGCGCACGCCCTCCTGCCGCAAGTCGCTGGCAGCGACGTCGCAGTCCGGCGAGAAACCATAGGTGCGTACCGGACGCGTCACCTCCGGCAGGATCTCGCGCACCACCGGGTCGTCGACGCACAGCACCGCCAGGCCGTAAAACGGCAGGTGATGGAGGAACTCCACGAAGGTGTTGCGCAGCTTGGAAAAATCGCCGCCGTAGGTGGCCATGTGATCGGCGTCGATATTGGTGACCACGGCCATCATCGGCTGCAGGTAGAGAAACGATGCGTCACTCTCGTCCGCCTCCGCGACCAGATAACGGCTGGCGCCCAACCGCGCATGGGTACCGGCGCTGTTGAGCTTGCCGCCGATGACGAAGGTCGGATCGAGACCGCCCTCGGCCAACAGGCTGGCGATGAGACTGGTGGTGGTGGTCTTGCCGTGGGTGCCGGCGACGGCCACGCCGTGACGGAAACGCATCAGCTCGGCCAGCATCTCGGCGCGCGGCACCACCGGGATACGCCCCTCCCGCGCCGCCAGCACCTCCGGGTTGTCGCTGGGCACCGCGGTGGAGATGACCACCACGTCGCAGCCGGCCACATGCTCCGCGGCGTGACCGATGAACACCCGCAGACCGAGCCCCGCCAGGCGCCGCGTCACCACGTTCTCCCTCATGTCGGAGCCGGAGACCTCGTAGCCGAGATTGTGCAGCACCTCGGCGATGCCGCTCATGCCCGATCCGCCGACGCCGACGAAATGGATGCGGCGGATGCGCCCCATGGGATGGCTGTCGCGGCGGGTGCTGTTGTTCGCTTCGGTCATACGGCGTTCCTTGATTGAATGGCGGCGAGACAGGCGTCCGCCACCAGCGCGGTCGCCTCCGGGCGCGCCAACCGGCGCGCCGCCGAGGCCATCTGTTGCAGGCGCATGCGCCCGCCCGCGGCGTCGTCCGCGAACGTCTGCAGCAGCGCCGCCAGCCGTTGCGGCGTCATTTGCGCCTGCGGCAGCAACAGCGCGGCGCCGGCCTCGGTCAGATAGGCGGCATTGCGGGTTTGGTGATCGTCGACCGCATGGGGATAGGGCACCAGAATGGCGGGCACCCCGGCTGCCGCCAGTTCGCTCACCGTGAGCGCACCGGCACGGCACAGCACCAGATCGGCCCAGCCATAGGCGGCCGCCATGTCGTCGATGAACGGCAGCAGCTCCGCCTCGGCGCCGGCGCGGCGATAGAATCCCTGCAACGCCTCCAGGTGACGCTTGCCGCTCTGGTGGCGCACCTGCGGCCGCTGCGCCGCCGGCAACAACGCCAACGCCTGCGGCAGCGTCTCGTTCAACGCGGCGGCGCCGAGGCTGCCGCCGATCACCAGCAGCCGCAACGGTTCGTTGCGCCCGGCGTAGCGTTGCGCCGGCGCCGCCAAGTCGGCAATCGCGGCCCGCACCGGGTTACCGCTGGTCACCGCACCGCGTGCCGCGGCGAAAGTCGCGGGAAACGCCTGCATCACCACCCGCGCCAGACGGCTCAACAGACGATTGGTGAGCCCGGCCACCGCATTCTGTTCGTGGATCAGCAGCGGCCGCGCGCTCAGCCATGCGGCGAGTCCGCCCGGTCCCGAGGCGAAACCGCCCAACCCGAGCACCGCCCCCGGCGCGCGCCGGCGCATCACCGCCAGCGCCTGCCACAAGGCACGCGACAACCGCAACGGCGCCAGCAGCCAGCTCAACGCCCCCTTGCCGCGCAGCCCCGCCACGCTGATGTAGTCGATGGGAATGCCCGCCTGCGGCACCACCTCCGCTTCGATGCCGGCGCGGGTGCCGAGCCAGCTCACCTCGGCGCCGCGGGCGCGCAACTCCTGAGCCACCGCCAACGCCGGAAACACGTGGCCGCCGGTACCGCCTGCCATGATCAGGACGCGCGGCGTCGTCATGCCGCACCTCCCAGGCGCGTCTCGCGATCGACGCGCAGCAGCAGACCGATGGCGACACAGGTCGCGATCATGCTGGAGCCGCCATAACTCATCAGCGGCAGGGTCAACCCCTTGGTCGGCAGCAGCCCCATGTTGACGCCGAGATTGATCACCGTCTGCAAACCGATCCACAAGGCGATGCCGTAGGCGACATAAGCGCCGAAATGCTGTTCGCAACGCGCCGCGTCGCGCCCGATGACAAAGGCGCGCCAGATGACGAACATGAACAGTGCGATGACCCCCAGCGCGCCGAACAGGCCGAGTTCTTCCGCCAATACCGCGAACAGAAAATCGGTGTGCGCCTCGGGCAGATAAAACAGTTTCTGCACACTCGCACCCAGACCGACGCCGAACCAGTCGCCGCGGCCGAAGGCGATCAGCGCCTGGGTCAATTGAAAACCGCTGTTGAACGGATCGGCCCAGGGATTCAGGAAGGCGGTCAGCCGCTCCAGACGGTACGGCGAGGCGATGGCGACGATGCCGAGCAGACCGGCGGAAACCGAGGCGAGCAGACCGAACAGCCACAGCCGCACGCCGGCCAGGAACAGCATGCCCATCAGCGTTGCGCCCATCACCACCACGGCGCCGAAATCGGGCTCGGCCAACAGCAGTACCGCGATCACCAGCAGCAATCCCAACGGTTTGACGAAACCGCCCACGGTGGAACGCACCTCATCACCGCGGCGGACCAGATAACCCGCCGCATAGACGATGAGCGCAAGCTTGACCAGCTCCGACACCTGTAGGTTGAACACCAGCAACGATAACCAGCGGGTACTGCCGTTGACGGTGCGCCCGACCCCCGGGATCAGTACCGCGAGCAGCAGCAGCAGACTCACCATCAGCAGCAACGGGCCGCTGCGCTCCCACATCTCGAGCGGCGTCTGCACGGCGGCGAAGGCGAGTGAAACCCCGACCCCCACATACACCATCTGCCGCAGCAGGTAATAGAACGGCGTTCCCAGTTGGCGATCGGCGATGGAGATCGAGGCGGAACCGACCATCACCAGACCGACGCCGAGCAACACGGCAATGGCGATCAGCAGCGGCAGATCGTATTGCGCAGCGGACTGCATCTGGCTGCGTCGCAGCGGTGCGCGTCGATTTTGACGCCACGGAATGCTCACGCCGCTCATGCCGCCAACCTCCGCACCGCCGCGACGAATACCTCGGCGCGGTGCAGGTAATTGTTGAACATATCGAAGCTGGCGCAGGCGGGCGACAACAAC
Source organism: uncultured Thiohalomonas sp. (assembly GCA_964421235.1). Classification (GTDB taxonomy): domain Bacteria; phylum Pseudomonadota; class Gammaproteobacteria; order Thiohalomonadales; family Thiohalomonadaceae; genus Sulfurivermis. Next base: position 4,163 of record CAYQWR010000059.1, read on the forward strand.
ACGCTGTCGCCGGGCTGCGCCAGTCGCGCACACTCGGTCACCGCCTGCTCCATGCTGAATCCGGCGTGAATGACCGGCGCGGCATCGGCCAGCGCCTGTTCGATCAGCGGCGCGTCGCGTCCGATCAACACCACCGCCCGCGCCCGCGCCGCCACCACCGTCTTCAGCGGCGAGAAATCCTGCCCCTTGCCGTCGCCGCCGGCGATCAACACCACCTTGTCGCCCGGCATGCCGGAGAGGGCGGCCAGGGTGGAACCGACGTTGGTCCCCTTGGAGTCGTCGTACCAGTTCACGCCGTTGCTCTCCGCCACCCACTGGCAGCGATGCGGCAGGCCGGGAAAGCGCCGCAACACATCGCACATCGCCTGCCGCGGCAGACCGATGGCGTCGCCCAGCGCCAGAGCCGCCAGGGCGTTGGCCCAGTTGTGACGCCCGGCGATGTGCAGCTCGTCGGCCGCCAGCAGGGGTTCTCCGCCGCAACACAGCCACGGCCTGCCGTCGCTTGTGCACACACCGTATTCGTGGGGCTCGTGCGGCTCACCCAGCGTGAACCAACGGATATCCCGCCCCTCCTCGGCCATCGCCCGCACCCTGGCGTCGTCGGCATTAAGCACCATGATGCCGTCGCCACCGAAGACGCGGCGTTTGATCGCCGCGTAGGCGGCCATATCGAAGTGACGGTCGAGATGATCGGAACTGAGATTGAGCAGCGCCGCGGCGCGGCAACGGAGACTGACGGTGGTCTCCAGTTGGAACGACGAGAGTTCCAGCACATAGCAGTCCGGTGCGCCGACATCGACCGATTCCTGCAACAGCGCCAGGGCCGGAGTGCCGAGGTTGCCGCCGACGCGCACCTTGCGCCCCGCCGCCTGCGCCATCTCACCCAGCAGGGTGGTCACGGTGCTCTTGCCGTTGGAACCGGTGATCCCCACCACCGGCGCATCCGCGTCCCGCGCGAACAATTCGATGTCGCCCACCACCTCGACCCCGTGCTGCAACGCCGCCGCCACCGCCGGTTCGTGCACCGGGACGCCGGGACTCAGCACCAGTCGTGCCGCCGCCGTGAACAAGGCCGCTTCGAACGGACCGAGGTGGAGCGGCACGGCGGCGAATTCGCTCTGCCACTGCTCCAGACCCGGCGGATTGGCGCGACTGTCGGCGACGGCGAACGACTCCCCGCGCGCCGCCAGATAGCGCGCGATGGACAAGCCGGTGTTGCCCAGCCCCACCACCAGGGTGGTGCCGGTTACCGGCGTCGTATCATCCGTCCTTACAGTCGCCTGCATACGTCAGCGCACCTTCAACGTTGCCAGACCGATCAGCACCAGGATCACGGTGACGATCCAGAAACGCACAATGACCCGCGGTTCGGGCCAACCCTTCAGTTCGAAATGGTGATGCAGCGGCGCCATGCGGAAGATGCGCCGGCCGGTGAGCTTGAATGACGCCACCTGCAGGATCACCGACACCGTCTCCATCACGAACACGCCGCCCATGATGAACAGCACGATCTCCTGCCGCACCACCACGGCCACCACGCCGAGCGCGGCACCCAGCGCCAGGGCGCCGATGTCGCCCATGAAGACCTGCGCCGGATAGGTGTTGAACCAGAGAAAGCCGAGACCGGCGCCGACGATGGCGCAACAGAACACCACCACCTCGCCGACGCCGGGGACGAACATGAAACCGAGATAGTTGGCGAACTTGAAGTTGCCGGTGACGTAGGCGAACACAGCGAGCGCACCGGCCACCATCACCGTCGGCATGATCGCCAACCCGTCCAGGCCGTCGGTGAGATTGACGGCGTTGCTCGCGCCGACAATGACCAGATAGGCAACCACCACGTAGCCGATCCCCAGCGGGATCGCCACATGTTTGAAGAACGGCACAATCAAATAGGTTTCAGCGGGCACGTGGGCGGTCATGTAGAGAAACACCGCCGCCCCCAGTCCGAAGATCGACTGCATCAGATATTTGTGCTTGGCCTTGAGGCCTTGCGACTGCTTCTTCACCAGCTTCTTGTAATCGTCGAGCCAGCCGATGAAACCGAACAGCAGCGTCACCAACAGCACGACCCACACATAGTGGTCGCGCAGATCCGCCCACAACAGCGTGGTGATGGCAATCGACACCAGAATCAGCGAACCGCCCATGGTCGGAGTGCCCGCCTTCGACAGATGACTCTGCGGACCGTCGCTGCGCACGTGCTGGCCAATCTGATACAGACTCAGCTTGCGGATCACCAGCGGCCCCAGCAACAGCGAAATCATCAGCGCCGTCAGCACGCCGAGAATGGCGCGCAGCGTCAGGTATTGAAAGACGTTGAAACCGCTGTAGAACTTCGTCAGGTATTCGGTTAGCAGCAACAGCATCTAGTGTCGTCCTCCGACCGCCAGCGCATCCACCACGCGTTCCATGTGCGCGCTGCGCGAACCCTTGATCAGCACCGTCATCTGCGGCGCCAAGTCGTGTTGCAGAGCCTCCACCAGCGCCGTCTGTTCGGCGTAATGCCGACCCTCCTGACCGAACGCCTCTGCCGCCAGCAGGCTCAGCGGGCCGGTCGCGTAGAGTGCGTCGATGCCCGCCTCACGCGCCATCGTCCCCGCCTCGCGATGCAACGCCGCCGCCGCCTCGCCCAATTCGCCCATATCGCCCAGCACCAGCACGCGCCGCCCGGCGCAGGCGGCCAACACCTCAATGGCGGCGCGCAGCGACGCCGGATTGGCGTTGTAGCTGTCGTCGATCAGCGTGGCGCCGTTGCGCCCGGCACGCGATTGCAGGCGACCGGATACGCCGTCCATGGTGCTCAAGCCCGCGGCCACCGCGTCCAGCCCGCAACCAAGCGCCAGCGACACGGCGGCGGCGGCCAGTGCATTCATCACGTTGTGGCGCCCCGGCAGCGGCAGAACGAATTCGCTTTCGCCGAACGGGGTTTGCAGGCTGATGCGCGTACCGTTGGCGGCCGGCTGCCACTGCGCCGTCACTTCGGCGTCCTCGCCCAGGCCAAAGGTGAGTTGGCGGTAGGTGCCCGCCATGTCGTACCAGAGGTTGGCGAAGGCATCGTCGGTATTGATCACGGCCACGCCGTCGGGGCGCAGCCCGCCGTAGATTTCGCCCTTGGCGCGGGCGACGCCTTCGACGCTGCCGAAACCCTCGAGGTGCGCCGGCGCCGCATTATTGATGACGGCGGCATCAGGACGCGTCAGCTCTGTGAGATAGGCGATCTCGCCGGGATGATTGGCGCCCATTTCAATCACCGCAAAACGGTGGTCGCGCGTCAGACGCAACAGCGTCAGCGGCACGCCGATATCGTTGTTGAGATTTCCCTCGGTGGCCAGCACCGCACCGCGCTGCTGCAGAATGGCCCGCGCCATCTCCTTCACCGTGGTCTTGCCGTTGCTGCCGGTCACGGCGGCCAGCGGCGTATTGCATTGCAGCCGCCAGGCCGCCGCCAGGCGCCCCAGCGCCATCCGGCTGTCGCGCACCACCAATTGCGGCACGGCGGCGTCGACGGCCTGCTCCACCAGCACCGCCGCTACCCCGGCCTCGGCCGCCGCCGCCACATACTCGTGACCGTCGAAACGCGGCCCGCGCAGCGCCACGAACAATACGCCGGCGGCAATGCCGCGCGTGTCGGTGCTGACGCCGAAAAATTCGCCGTCGTCGCCGCGCAATTCGGCGCCGAGCCAGGCCGCCGCCTGCGACAGGCGCATGCGAATGCCCTCGGCGCGCTGCGAAGTCGGCACGGTATCAGCCATCGAGCACCACCCCCAGGCAGCGTGCCACTTCGGCACGATCGGAAAAGGGACGCACCTCGGTGCCGACGATCTGCTCCGTTTCGTGCCCCTTGCCGGCAATCAGCACCACGTCGCCCACCTCAGCCATCTCGATCGCGTGCTGTATCGCGGCCGCGCGGTCGCGCATCACGTAAACGCTTTCCGGATCGTGCATGCCGCGTTGAATGTCCTCGATGATGTCCCACGGATTTTCCCCGCGCGGGTTGTCGTCGGTCAGCATCACGCGGTCGGCCAGCGCTTCGGCCAGCTGCCCCATCAGCGGTCGCTTGCCGCGGTCGCGATCGCCGCCGCAACCAAACACGCACCACAGCATGCCGCTGCAATGGGCGCGCAGCGCCTGCAACACCTGATCCAGTGCGTCCGACGTGTGGGCGTAATCGACCACCACGGTCGGCTGCTCCGAAGTTCCGAAACGCTCCATGCGGCCGGCCACCGTACGGACCTGGCCGAGCCGCTCCAGCGCCGTATCGAAAGCGACGCCGCGCGCCAGCAGCGCGGCCAGCGCGGCGAGCAGGTTGCTGGCGTTGAAGCGCCCCAGCAGCGAACAACTGATGCGCCCGCTGCCCCATGGGCCGCTCACGGCAAAGCTCATGCCGCCCGCCGTAAGCTCCAACGCGGAACCGCGCAACACCCGTCCCTGCTCCGCGTGCGCCGCGGTGCCGAAACCGTAGCCGATGCACTCCACGCGGCTGCGCAGCTCGGCGAACCACTCGCCGCCCACCGTGTCATCGAGATTCAGCACGGCGTATTCCAGGCCGGGACGATGGAACAGGCGCCGCTTGGCCAGGGCATAGGACTTCATGTCGCCGTGGTAATCGAGATGTTCGTGGCTCAGATTGGTAAACACGGCGACGTCGAAATCGACGCCGGCGACCCGGTATTGGTCGAGGGCGTGGGACGACACCTCCATCGCCACCGCCTTGGCACCCGCCTGGCGCTGAATGGCCAGTTCCGCCTGCACGGTGACGGCGTCCGGGGTGGTGTGGCCGGTATGATGCAGTGCGCCATAGATACCGCTGCCCAGTGTGCCGATGATGCCGCACGGTGCGTCGATGCTGAGTGCCTGGGCGATGAATTGGCTTACCGACGTCTTGCCGTTGGTACCGGTAATGCCGGCGATCCACATGTCACGGCTGGGGTGTCCGAAAAAGCGGTCCGCAATGACGCCGACATTGGCGCGCAGTTCGGCAATCTGCACCAGCGGTACCGCGCCGTCGGCGAGTCCCTCAGTCGCCGGATGCACATCGACTGCCACGGCGGCCGCGCCACGCGCCACCGCCTCGGCGATATAGCTGGCGCCATGACTGCGCGTGCCGGGCAGCGCCAGGAACAGATCGCCTTCCTGCACCTTGCGGCTGTCCAGGGCAATACCGGTGACACGGCAATCCGCCGGCAGGGCCTCCATGGCGAGGCCTTGCAGCAACGCCTCCAGCGGCATTCCGCCGTGATAGTCGCGCGCGGCCATCACAATACACCTCGGGTGCCGCTGTCGGCGCGCTGCGGCGGTTGCGCCGTCACCGGCGCGGCGGCCGGGACGGACGCCATCTTGACGCCTAGGGAATCCAGGTCATCGGGCGGAATGTCGAGGAGGCGCAGCGCACCGGCCATCACGCGCGAGAACACCGGCGCCGCCACCAAACCGCCGTAGTACTCGTCGGTGTTCGGGTCGTCGACCATCACCACCATGACCAGCCGCGGATCGGTCGCCGGCGCAAAGCCGGCAAACACCGCCTCATAGTGGTCCGAGGAATAACCGCCGTCCTGCGCCTTGTGCGCGGTGCCGGTCTTGCCGGCGACGTGATAGCCCGGGATCGCCGCACGTTCGGCGGTACCGTTCTTGCTCACCACCATCTCCAGCATCGGGACAATCTCCCGGGTGATCCGCGCGGGAATGACTCGCGTTTCGCGCAGCGGAACCCCGTGAGTGGGAAAGAAGGTCACCGGTCGCAACAAACCGCCGTCGGCGATCGCCCCATAGGCCTGGGCCAGCTGCAGTGCGGTCACCGAAATGCCGTAACCGTAGGCCAGGGTGGCGCGCTCGACGTCACCCCAGGTGGTGTAGTAACTCAGCAGGCCGCTTGCCTCGCCGGGGAAGGCGCTGGCGGTAATGGCGCCGAAACCCACCTTACTGAACACGTTCCACAACAGCTCGGGCCGGATCGCCAGCGACATGGTCGCGGCGCCGACGTTACTCGACTTTTCGACCACTTGAGAGACGTTGATCAAACCGTAATCGTGGGTGTCGTGGATGGTGAATTTGGCGACGCGCAGGGTGCCGGGCGCGGTATTGATCAGCGTATCAGGCGTGAATTTTCCGCTCTCCAGGGCCGCCGCGACGGTGAACGGCTTGATGGAGGAACCGGGTTCGAACACATCGGTCAGCGCCCGATTGCGCAGGTGACTGCTGCTCAGGTCATCGCGATTGTTGGGATTGTATGAGGGCTGATTGACCATCGCCAGGATCTCGCCGGTCCTGACGTCGAGCACCACGGCCGAGCCCGCCTTTGCCTGATTGCGCTGCACCGCCGCCTTCAGCTCGCGATAGGCCAGGTACTGGATACGGCGATCCAGCGACAGACGCAGGTCCCGCCCCGGTCGCGGTTCGCTGATACTCTCCACATTTTCCACGATGCGGCCGTAACGATCCTTGATCACCCGCTTGCTGCCCGGAGTACCCTGCAGCCACGCGTTCTGCATCAACTCGATGCCCTCCTGGCCGGCGTCATCCACGTTGGTGAAACCGAGGACGTTGGCGAACACCTGACCGGTCGGATAGTAGCGGCGATACTCCTGCTGCAGCGACACGCCCGGGATCTCCAATTTCATCACTTGCTGGGCGAGCTCCGGCGGAATCTGTCGCCGCAGATAGACAAAGTCGCGATCCTGATGCCGGGCCAGCATGGTCTCCAGCCAATGGGGATCGATATCCAGCACCTTGCACAGCACCGGCCAACGACCGCGCGCCGCCGCCAACGCCTTCGGGTTGGCCCACACCGACTCCACCGGCGTACTGATCGCCAGCGGTTCGCCGTTACGGTCGGTGATCATCCCGCGATGGGCCGGTATCGCCACCACCCGCAACGCACGGGCGTCGCCCTGACGTTGCAGGAAGGCGCGGTTGAGCACGTGCAGATCGACCACCCGCCACAACAGCAGCGCAGACATCAAACCGAATGCCCCCAATACGAAACGCAGGCGTCCGGGATAATGTGGAATGGTCACGGGTGCATTCATGGTTTCACCAACACCACGGCCGACGGCGGCGGAATCAGCATGCCGAGTTTCTCGCGGGCGATGGCATCGATACGGCCGTGGGTTGCCCAGGTACTCTGTTCCAACTGCAACTGGCCCCATTCGACATTCAGTTGGTCGCGGGTGTTCTGCAACCCCTGCAAATCGGCGAACAGCTTGCGCGACTCGTGCTGGGTGTAGACCACACCGAGCGCCGACCCGAACGCCGCCGCCGCCAGCAACACGATGAGCATGCGTCCGATCACGCCGGCCGCTCCGCTACGCGCAACACCGCGCTGCGGGCGCGCGGATTGGTCGCCACCTCCGCGTCTGCGGCGAAGATCGCCTTGCCCACCGCCTTCAGCCGCGGTTGCCACAGTTGCGACTGACGCAACGGCAGGTCGGGCGGCAGCTCGTCGCCGTACTGCTGCCGGCGAATAAAGCGCTTCACCCGCCGATCCTCCAGCGAATGGAAACTGATGATGGCCAAACGGCCGGCAGGCGCCAGCAGCGCCACACACTGATCCAGAAATGCCTCAAGGTCTTCCAATTCGCGGTTGATGAAGATCCGTATCGCCTGAAAACTGCGCGTCGCCGGATCCCTGCCCTTTTCCCAGGCCGGATTGGCGCGGGCCACCACTTCCGCCAGGCGAACCGTGGAGACGATCGGGCCCGACTCCTCGCGGCTGCGCACAATGGCACGCGCGATGCGCTTGGCAAAACGCTCCTCGCCGTACTCCTTCAACACGCGGGCGATCTCCTCCTCTTGCGCCTGCCCCAACCAGTCGGCGGCGCTCATCCCCTGCTCCGGATCCATGCGCATGTCCAGCGGGCCTTCCTGGCGAAAACTGAACCCCCGTTCGGCGACGTCCAGCTGCGGCGACGACACCCCCAAATCCAGCAGGATGCCGTTCACCCGTCCGCTCCAACCGCGTTCCGCCACCCATGCGCCGAGCTGTGCGAAACTGCCGCGCTCGATGGCAAAACGCCGGTCAGCGCCGAATCGCGCCTGGGCCGCCGCCACCGCTTGCGGGTCCTTGTCCACCGCCAGCAGCCGTCCATCGGGACCGAGCCGCCGCAATATCTCCGCCGCGTGGCCGCCGCGACCGAAGGTACCGTCCAGATAGATACCGTCGACACGTATCGCCAGCGCCGCCACCGCTTCCTGCAACAGGACCGGTCGGTGTTCCAGTTCCTCAGCCATGGTCCGTTACAAGGAGAGCGAGAGCAGCTCGGCGGGCAATTGTTCCCCCTCGCCGGTCTCCTGGGTCAGCCACTGATCGCGGCTGCTGTTCCACAACTGTTCGTCCCACAACTCGAATTTCTTGCCCTGGCCGATCAACACCACGTGCTTGTCCAGCCCGGCATATTCGCGTAGCGGCGGCGGCAACAGCACCCGGCCGTTACCGTCCATCTCCACATCGGTCGCATGCCCCATCAGCAGTCGCTGGATGCGGCGCGCCTGGGCATTGAAGCTGGGCAGCGCGTCGAGCTTGCGTTCAATCTGTTCCCAGTCCGGCAGGGTGTACAGCAGGAGACAGCGCTCATCGGTATCGATAGTGACCACCAACTTCCCCTGTGAGAGTTCAAGCACGCGCTCACGGTATCGCGTGGGCAACGCCATGCGACCCTTGGTATCCAGCGTCAGTGTGTTGACTCCCCGAAACAAGCCGTTGCCCCCTAAGAACTCTGCTCCACTTTATTCCACCTGGATCCACTTTGATCCACTTTTGAACACTATAGGTACTCCGGAGCCTCAGTGTCAAGCGCGTACCGGGACATTATTTCTTATGTGACAGTAACTTAGCTGCGCTGAGTGAAGGTGGTTTGTGAGCCTGACGGGGTCGCTAGGACTCTCAGAAAATCAAGGTGTTGTATGACAAAGCTGGAGTGCTACATGAGGAAATAGAGGGGGCCCGATGCGGGGGAATCGTCTGAGGAGGGAAAGAGTGGAGTCGGCCGGTAAGCCGGGTTCTGTCGTGGGCGACCATTCATCTGGGATGTGCGTCACCGCACACCTCAAGCGACCTACCCGGGAACCCTGCGGGCCGCAGACGGCAACCGAAGCCGCCAGTTCCCCTATTTGGTCTTGCTCCAGGTGGGGTTTTCCGTGCCGCGGTGTGTTGCCACCCGCGCGGTGCGCTCTTACCGCACCTTTTCACCCTTACCGGCGCCTCGCGGCGCTTAGGCGGTATATTTTCTGTGGCACTTTCCGTCGGCTCGCGCCGCCCAGGCGTTACCTGGCACCCTGCCCTATGGAGCCCGGACTTTCCTCCACCCCTTGCGGGACAGCGATCGCCTGGCCGACTCCGGGGGTAAGTTTCAAGTTGCAAGTTGCAAGTTGCAAGCTGTTTTTGCCTTTGCTTGTCACTTGTCACTTGTCACTTGTCACTTGTCACT
>CAYQWR010000060.1:0-12965 GCA_964421235.1 uncultured Thiohalomonas sp.
GCGTCGGGCCAGCGCGCCAGGATCGGATCGAGCACGCAGGTGGCCAGCACGGTGTCGCCAACCGCGCCGCAGCGGATCACCAGCACCCGCGGCCCTGCCCCTGTCCGTCCGTCCGTCATCGCTGTCCCGACCCTGTCAAAGTGGCCGATTATACGGCCCCGTCTGCCTCCCGATAACCGCTTAGAACACCATATCCGCAAATCAGCGCAAATAACCGCGAATGTAGAAGACGCTTGATCTACCCGCGTCCATTGGCTTCATTTGCGGACCGCACTTTCTCATTGTGATCCAACCGCCATGGCCAAGGTACTCCCCGAAATCGACGCCGGGCTGACCGTCTGGGCGCAGCGCAAGGGCGATGCCGCGGGTCGCCGACTACCGACGCCGCAACAACGCGGTCTGCCCGCGCCGGGTATCACCGATCCGGTCCGCAAATAACGTCATATGGACGCGGCACCGGTTGTTGTTACGCGGCTGTTAAGTGCCCGATAAACCGGCCCCGATCATGGCGAAGGCGTGTGTATAATTCGGGAATATCCCTATAACGACCCTACGTCGCCCGCCGGGAGCTCCTTTGAACGCCAGTAAACGCCTCTCCCTCGATGAGTGGGTCCGCCGCATCAGCGAAGAAGAGATGCCCATCTTCGGCCACACGGTGCAGCAAGTGGTTTCGGTGTCGGAGGACGACGGGGCGCCCACCGCCGATCTGGCGCGGGTCATCCTGCAGGACGCCTCCATGACGGCGCGGGTACTCAAACTCGCCAACAGCGTCTATTTCAATCCACGCGAACAGCAGATCAGCACCGTCAGCCGCGCCGTGGTGGTTCTCGGCTTCAACATGGTGCGCAGCATGTGCCTCTCCATCGCCCTGGTGGACTCGTTCGTCCAGGGCGCGCCGCGCGACCGCCTCACCCGCGAACTGGCGCGCGCCATCCATGCCGCCGTCCAGGCGCGCACCGTGGCCATCGCCCGCGGCGATGAATCGCCCGAGGAGGTGTTCATCGCCACCCTGCTCTACCACCTGGGCGACCTCGCCTTCTGGTGCTTCAGCGGCAAGGTCGGCGACCAACTCGACCATCTGCTCAAACAACCCGGCTACTCGCCGGAGGAGGCGGAGGAGGAGGTATTGGGCTTCCGGCTCAAGCACCTGACCCAGAATCTGGTACAGGAGTGGCGCATCAACGACCTGCTTAGCGCCACCCTGAAGCGTCCCGAGGCGGCCGGCGACCGCAGCAGGAACATCACCCTGTGTCACCAGCTGGCGCGCGCCGCCGAGCAGGGTTGGGATGCGCCGCAGATCAAACGGATCGCGACGGAGCTGGCCAAGCTGACCCATTACTCCGAAAAGGAAGTGAGCACCCACCTGCACCAGAATGCCCGTGAATCGGCAAGGATCGCCGGCTACTACGGCGCCAGTGCCGCCGCGGCGGTGATCCCGCTGCCGCGCGGCGAACAGTATCTGGAAGAGGAAGCGGCGCGTCCGCCCTCCTATCCGGAGCCGGACGGCATGCTGCAGCTGCGCATCCTGCGCGAACTGGCGATGCTGCTGGACGACCCCAAGACCGATTTCAACCTGGTGATGGAGCTGGTGCTGGAGGGCATTTATCGCGGCGTGGGCATGGACCGCACCCTGTTCGCCCTGCTCACCCCCGACCGGCGCGGCCTGCGCGCCAAGTTCGCCCTGGGCAATCAGCGCGACAACCTGACGGAGAGCTTCCACTTCACCCAGCACCCGCAGGAGGAGAACGTCTTTTTCCACCTGCTGGAGCAACAGCATCCGCTCTGGTTCGACCCGGCCGCACAGCCCGAACAGGGGCGCTGGCTCAACCACGTGCTCGCCGCGGTCGTCGGCCGCACACCGTTCCTGAGCGCCCCGATTGTCGTCAACGGCAAGGCGATCGGGCTGTTTTACTGCGATCGTTCGCAAAGCGGGCGGGCGCTGGATGAGGAGAGCTACGAGAGTTTCAAACACTTCGCGCAGCAGGCGGGGATGGGGCTGACCCACCTGGCGCAGCGCCGCCGCTAACATACAAAAGCGTAGGTGAGCAACTCCTTTTGCGGCTAATGCAAACTTTTTATGCACAGTCAACCGGGTGCGTTACGAAATATTTACGGTGCTTCCAACGTCGTTCATCAGAAACCGCGCGCATATTATAACTGATTGATTTTTATGTATAAAATATGTCGGTTATTTTCTGGTCAGTTTAACAAAAATGTAGCATTGGTGCGGTTTGGCGCGACTTTGTCCCAGTTCATCCACAAAGTTATCCACAGGTTTTGTGGATAAGAGAGGTTCCTAAAGAACGACAAGGGGTTAGCGTCAAAACCGCATAATCCCCCTCAAATAATGCGGCTATCCGACGCGCGCTGCGAGCCGCTGCGCTGGTAGACTGCCGCCATGAATCCACCCGTCCTCCGCATCGCCATTCCGTCACCGTTGCGCCGCAGTTTCGACTACCTGGCACCGGCGTCTCCGCCGCCGCCCGGCGTGCGGGTGCAGGTGCAATTCGGGCGTCGGCAACTGATAGGCGTGGTGCTGGGCCTCGGCACCGAGAGCGAATTGCCGGCGGCGCGCTTGCGCCCGATCGAGGCGGTGCTCGACACCGAACCGCTGCTGCCACCGTCCATCTGCGCGCTGCTCAACTGGGCCGGCGCCTACTACCATCACCCCATCGGCGAGGTCTACGCGGCAGCGCTGCCGGTGGCGCTGCGCCAGGGTCAGCCGGCCGCGGCACGAGGCGTGCGGCGCTATCGCTTGACGGAGAGCGGCACCGCAGTCGACCCCGACGCCCTGAAACGGGCACCGCGCCAGGCCGCCTTGCTGGCGCGGCTACGGCAGGCGGAAGGCGCCGGCTGCGGCGCCGCCGAATTGTCGGAATTGGGCAACTGGCAGGGCGCCATGCGCCGCCTGATGGCGCTCGGCTGGGTCGCCGCTGAGGAGAGCGCCGCCCTGCCGGCGGCCGTGGCCACGCCGGAACCGCCGCTGGCGCTGACCCCGGCGCAACAACAGGCGCTGGCGGCGGTTGGCTTCGACGGCTTTGCCGGCATCCTGCTGGACGGGGTCACCGGCAGCGGCAAGACCGAGGTCTATCTGCAACTCATCGCCCGCACCGTGGCTGAGGGGCGACAGGCCCTGGTGCTGGTCCCCGAGATCGGCCTCACCCCGCAGCTGCTGGAACGCTTCCGCCGCCGCTTCGCCGTACCCATCGCCGTACTCCACTCCGGTCTCGCCGACGGCGAGCGGCTCAGCGCCTGGCTCGCCGCCCGCGACGGCGAAGCGCCCATCGTTATCGGCACCCGCTCGGCGGTATTCGCGCCGTTGCCGCAGCTGGGTCTGATCATCGTCGACGAGGAGCACGACCCGTCGTTCAAGCAGCAGGACGGCTTCCGCTACTCGGCGCGCGACGTGGCCGTCATGCGGGCGCGCCAGGCGCAGGCACCCATCGTGCTCGGCTCGGCCACGCCGTCGCTGGAGAGCCTGGCCAACGCCGCCCAGGGCCGCTACACGCGGGTGGTGCTGCCGGAGCGTGCCGGGGCGGCCAGCCATCCCGCGATGCGGCTGTTCGACATGCGCCAGACACCGATCGAAGGCGGCATCTCGGAATCGCTCTATCGCGCCATGCAGCAGCACCTCGAACGCGACGGCCAGGTGCTGCTGTTCCTCAACCGCCGCGGCTACGCGCCGGTGCTGCTGTGCCACGACTGCGGCTGGGTCGCCCAGTGCAGCCGCTGCGATGCACCGCTCACCTACTATGCCGGCGCCCGGCGTATCCGCTGCCACCACTGCGGCGCCGAACGGCCGCCGCCGCAGCAGTGCGGCAGCTGCGGCAGCGTCGATCTGCGCCCGGTGGGCCAGGGCACCGAGCGGGTGGAGGAGGCGCTGCGCGCCCGCTTCCCGGCGCTGGGCATCGAGCGCATCGATCGCGACGCCACCCGGCGCAAGGGGGCGATGGAGAGCAAGCTGGCGCGGGTCCACAGCGGCGCGGCGCGCATCCTGGTCGGCACCCAGATGCTGGCCAAGGGGCACCACTTCCCTGACGTCACCCTGGTGGGCATCCTCGATGCGGACCAGGGGCTGTTTTCCGCCGACTTCCGCGCCGGCGAACGGATGGCGCAGCTGATCCTCCAGGTGGCGGGCCGCGCCGGGCGGGCGGAGAAGCCGGGCGAGGTGATCATCCAGACCCATCACCCCGACCACCCGCTGCTGCGATTGCTGGTGGAACGGGGCTACGGCGCGTTCGCCACCGAGGCGCTGACCGAACGGCAGTTGGCGCAACTCCCACCCTATGCCCACCTGGCGCTGCTGCGCGCCGAGGCCCCCGCCCTCGCCGCACCGCAGGCTTTCCTGGAGGAGGCGCGGCTGCTGGCCGAACAGTGCGGCGAACCCGGCGTGGCCCTGCTCGGCCCGGTGCCGGCACCGATGGAGCGCCGCGCCGGCCGCTACCGTGCCCAACTGCTGCTGCAATCCGAGAACCGCGCCGCGCTGCATCGGCTGCTGGAGCGCTGGTTGCCGCTGCTGGAGGCGTCGAAGGCGGGGCGCAAGGTACGCTGGTCGCTGGATGTGGATCCGATGGAGATGTTCTGACGCGCCTGCGGCGCGCCGATACAAGGGAAAAGGTACAAGGTACAAGTGGAGTCTGTATAATTCCCGGCGACTTCCCTTGTATCTTTCCCCTTTGCCCTTGTACCGGATTTCATGAAACACCACCTGCAGCAGCTGCTAATCACCGCCCTTTCCGACCTGCGCGCCGCCGGAACGCTCGACTGCGAGCTGCCGGAAAACATCGTCATCGAACGCGCCCGCGACAAGAGCCACGGCGACTTCGCCACCAACACGGCGCTGCTGCTGGCCAAGGCCGCCCGGCGCAAGCCGCGCGAACTGGCGGAACAGCTGGTGACGGCGCTGCCCGCCTCGGCCCAGGTGGCCAGGGTGGAGATCGCCGGCCCCGGCTTCATCAACTTCTTCATGACCACCGACGCCTTCGCCGCCGTGGTGGGCGAGGTGTTGGAGGCGGGCGAGGCCTTCGGCCGTTCCACCGTCGGCAACGGCAAGCGGGTGCAGGTGGAATTCGTCTCCGCCAACCCCACCGGCCCGCTGCACGTGGGCCACGGCCGCGGCGCCGCCTACGGCGCCACCGTCGCCGACCTGTTGGCCGCCGCCGGTTTTCAGGTCCACCGCGAGTACTACGTCAACGACGCCGGCCGCCAGATGGACATCCTCGGCACCTCGGTGTGGCTGCGCTACCTGGACCTGTGCGGCGAGGCGATCACCTTTCCCGCCAACGGCTATAAAGGCGATTACGTGTGGGACATCGCCGCCACCCTGCACCGCGAAAACGGCGACGCCTTCCGCCATGCGGCAGCGGCGGTGTTCGATCAAATCCCCGCCGACGAACCGGACGGCGGCGACAAAGAGATACACATCGACGCCCTCATCGCGCGCGCCAAGTCGCTGCTCGGCGCCGACGCCTATCGCAAGGTGTTCGACACCGGCCTCGACACCATCCTCGGCGACATCCGCCAGGACCTGGAGGAGTTCGGGGTCGCCTACGAGGAGTGGTACTCGGAGCGCACCCTGGTCGACAGCGGCAAGGTGGACGAGGCGATCGCGCGTCTGCAGGCCGCCGGCCACGTCTACGAGCAGGAAGGCGCCCTCTGGTTCCGCTCCACCGCCTTCGGCGACGAGAAAGACCGGGTGGTGGTGCGCGACAACGGTGTGAAGACCTACTTCGCCTCCGACATCGCCTACCACATGGAGAAGTTCCAGCGCGGCTTCGACCGCGTCATCGACGTGTGGGGCGCCGACCACCACGGCTACGTGCCGCGGGTGAAGGCGGCGCTCAGCGCCATGGGCGAGGACCCGTCGCGGCTCGACGTGCTGCTGGTGCAGTTCGCCATCCTCTACCGCGGCGGCGAGCGGGCGCAGATGTCGACCCGCTCCGGCTCCTTCGTCACCCTGCGCGAGCTGCGCGACGAGGTGGGCAACGACGCCGCCCGCTTCTTCTACGTGCTGCGCAAGTGCGAACAGCACATGGACTTCGACCTCGACCTGGCCAAGTCGCAGTCGGCCGACAATCCGGTCTACTACATCCAGTACGCCCACGCCCGCATCGCCAGCGTGATGCGCCAGCTGGGCGAAAAGGGACTCGCCTACGATCAGGCGGCGGGACTCAAACATGTGCACCTGCTGAACGAGAGCCACGAGCAGGCCCTGATCCAGGCGCTCACCCGCTACCCCGAGACGGTGGAGTCGGCGGCGCTGAGCCACGAACCGCACCAGCTCGCCCACTACCTGCGCGAGCTGGCCAACGGCTTCCACACCTACTACAACGCCCACCAGTTCCTGGTGGAGCAGGGTGGGCTGCGCGACGCGCGTCTGGCGCTGATCAACGCCGTGGGTCAGGTGATCCGCAACGGCCTGGCGCTGCTCGGCGTGTCGGCACCGGAGAGCATGTAAACGATGGCGACCCGCGACTACAAGCAACGCAGCGCTCCCCCCAAGCGCAAGGCCGCGCCGGGCTGGGTGTGGCTGCTCTCCGGCCTCGCGGTCGGACTGTTCGTCGCCTTTCTGGTCTATCTGAACAAGCTGCCGGCGAGCAGGCATTCGCTGCATCTGACCAAAGAGTTGTCGACGCTCGCCAAATCAGCGGCGCAGGACGCGCGCAGCGTCAAGAAAGAGGCATTGGCAAAGGCGCCCGACGCGCAGGCGAAGGATGCGCACAAAGGGATCAACTTCGACTTCTACAACATCCTGCCGGAGATGGAAGTGCCGGTGCCGGACAACGAGCCACAGGCCAAAGGGCTGCCGCCGACGCCGGTCGCGCCCGGCACCTATGTGCTGCAGGTGGGTTCGTTCCGCAGCGCGAAGGAAGCCGATGCGCGCAAGGCCAGCCTGGCGCTGTTGGGCATCGTCTCCTCCATCCAGAGCGTCACCATCAACGGCACCGACACCTGGCACCGGGTGCGCATCGGTCCGATCAGCGACATGAACAAACTGAATCAGGTGCGCGACACCTTGAAACAGAACAGCGTGCGCTTCGTGCTGTTTCGGGAAAAGTCGTAGGCAACGCCGACAGTGTTCAGCCTCAGTGGCTTAGCAACACCACCAGCGCCGCCACCACCATCAACAGCAGCGCTGCGCCGCCGATGCTGACGGTGCTGTAGGTCTGCGACAGCTTGCGCTGTATCCGCGCCGTCTCCTGCCGCTGCACCACCAGATCCGCCTCGATGTCCTGAATATGCTGACCCGCCTGGCGCAGCATCTCGCGCGCCTGAGCGAGTTCATCTTCCAAGCGCTCCCGCACCTCATCGTCAGCCTTGCTGATCGCGGCAGATTCCGCAGGCAGATCGTTCAACACCACCATGCCGGGATCCTGCCTCTTGCCGACGAAGTTGAAGGCATGTTCATGGGCGCGCAGTTCGGCGAACAGCCGCGGCGGAACCAGATTCATCTCGCTCATCCTGGCCTCCAGTCGCTCCTTGGACGCGCTGATATCGCCGGGCGTGCTCATCACCAGACGGCGATAGGTGTCGACGTAGGCGAAGGCGTCGGACGCCATGAACTTATAGGATTGCTGAGTCATCGATTCCCCGTCTCCATCACCGCGGGTTACTCCTCCAAGTAGGTGTAACCGCCCAAACCGGCGGACAACGCTTCAAGATAGCGCTCCCGTTCGCCGGCATCCAGCGCCGCGGCGCGAATCTTATCCTGATAGGCGCTACGCAGCCGCGCCGTGTCGAAATTCACGTAATGCAGCACCGACTCCACCGTGTCGCCGTGCTGCGGCGCACTGAGACGGTAACCGCCGTCCGCCTCCAACTCCACATTGACCGAGTCGGTATCGCCGAACAGATTGTGCAAATCGCCCAGTATCTCCTGGTAGGCGCCGACCATGAATATTCCGAGCAGATAGGATTCGCCGTTGCGTCGCGGATGGACCAGCAGTGAAGGTTCCAGGCTGTCGTAGTTGACGTAGCGCTCGATGCGGCCGTCCGAGTCGCAGGTGAGATCCTGCAACACCGCGCGCTGCGTCGGTTCCTCGTCGAGCCGGTGCAGCGGTACCACCGGAAAAACCTGATCGATGCCCCAGGCATCGGGCATGGACTGAAACAGTGAGAAATTGCAGAAATATTTGTCGGCGAGCTTTTCGTTCAGTTCATCCAGCACCTCGCGATGGGCGCGCACATTGGAATGCAGCCGCGCCCGGATCAGGCGGCAGATGGAAAAATAGAGCGCCTCGATGCGCGCTCTCTGTTCCAGCGTCAGCACGCCGTGCTGAAACATGTCATGCGCCTCGGACAACCAGTGCACGGCATCATGATAGGCCTCGATCAGGGAACGCGCGGCAGCGGTCGTCTGCAACTCCGCATAGGTCTGCCACAGATTCCGCACAATCAGCGGCTCGCCGTCCGCCAGCGACGCGGGTTCATCCGGGTCCGGCGCGCATTCGTAGTCGATGACGTTGGTAATCAACACGGCATGGTGTGCGGTCAGCGCCCGCCCCGATTCGGTGATGATGTGCGGGTGCGGCAGGCCCTGCGCCTCGCACACCTCCCACAGGGCATGGACCACATCGTTGGCGTACTCCTGTACGCTGTAGTTCATCGAACAGTCGTGGCGCGAGCGACTGCCTTCGTAATCCACGCCGAGGCCGCCGCCCACGTCGACATATCGAATGTCGGCATCCATACCGCGCAGCTCCGCGTAGTAACGCGCACACTCACGCATACTGCGCTGGATGTCGCGGATGTTGGCGACCTGCGAGCCCATGTGGAAGTGAATCATCTGCAATGCATCGAGCATTCCCTCCTGCGTCAGGCGCTGCACCATCTGCAGCAGCTGCCCGGCGGAGAGACCGAATTTCGCTTTTTCGCCGCCGGTGTTCTGCCATTTCCCGGCGCCGACCGAGGCGAGGCGTACGCGGGCGCCGAGCAATGGAGCGATACCCATCGCGCGCGACTCTTCGATGATCAGTTCCAGCTCGGAGAGTTTTTCCACCACGATGAACATTCGCAGCCCGAGCCGCAGTCCGATCAACGCCAGGCGGATATATTCGCGATCCTTGTAGCCGTTGCATATCACCGTGCCGCCTTCGGCATCGGACAGCGCCAGCACCGCCATCAACTCCGGCTTGGAACCGGCCTCAAGGCCGACGCGACGCCCGCCATGGCGCAGTATCTCCTCCACCACGCTGCGCTGCTGGTTGACCTTGATCGGGTAGACGGCGGTGTAACCGCCGCGGTAATCGTCCTCCGCCCTCGCCCGCTGGAATGCGTTGTGCAGGGTGTCGACGCGGTCACGCAGGATATCGACGAAACGCACCAGTACCGGCAGCGTCAACCCGGCGGCGTGCAGCTGTTGCGCCAATTCGTAGCAGTCGATGCCCGGCCGCGAAAGATTACGATCGGGGCGCGCAAGCAGATGACCGTGCGGACCGGCCGCGAAATAGCCACCGCTCCAGTGGGCGATACTGTAGGCCTCTTGTGCCTGTTCGATTGTCCATTCGCTCATGGTTCGACCATAGGAGTTGAAGATGTCACTGCACCGGTGGACAATATAGACGATTGTTCGCGCCCATTATACAAAGCGTCTTTTTCGTGATTTTTCAGGAGTAGTCATGTCCCTCGACGATAAGCACTGGTTCATCGAAAACCCGACCGACGACGGTTCCACCCTGGCCCTCAAGGTGACGCGCAAGCTGCACGAGGAGCAGACCGAGTTCCAGAAGATCGAGGTATTCGAGACGCCGAGCTTCGGCAACCTGATGGTGATCGACGGCTACATCATGCTCACTGCGCGCGACAACTATCTCTATCACGAGATGATGTCACACCCGGCGATCTTCACCCACCCGGCACCCAAGCGCGTGCTGATCATCGGCGGCGGTGATTGCGGAACCTTGCGCGAAGTGCTGCGCCATCCGCAGCTCGAGAAGGTACAGCAGATTGATATCGATGCCGGCGTCACCCGGACTTCGGAGAAGTTCTTTCCGGAACTGTGCGAAAACAACAACGATCCGCGCGCCGAATTGATGTTCATTGACGGCATCAAATGGGTCAAGGAGGCGCAGCCCGGCAGTTACGACATCATCATCGTCGACAGCACCGATCCCATCGGCCCCGCGGTGGGCCTGTTCTCCGAGCCGTTTTATCGTGATTGCCACCGGGCCCTGGCGCCCCACGGCATCGTCGTGCAGCAGAGCGAGTCACCGCTGTTGAACATGAAGATACTCACCGACATGCACCGGGCGATGGGCGACGCGGGCTTTCAGGACGTGCAGACCCTGCACTTTCCGCAGCCGGTCTATCCGTCGGGCTGGTGGACCTGCACCATGGCCTGCAAAGACCACGATTTCGACGGCTTCCGCGAGGAGGAGAGCCGCAACCGCCCCTTCGCCACACGCTACTACAGCCCTGAAGTGCATCACGGCGCGCTGGCGCTGCCGCCGTTCATGCTGGAACAGGGTCTGGCCGGTAATCGCCGAAGCAAATAGCCAAGTGGGTCGGACTAAAGTCCGACCCACTCACTGCTAAAAGTGAGTGGGATACCCATTCGGAACGTCCATTTAATCGCACCACTTGTCGACGGCACTCCTGGCGCTCTGTATCGTCGCGTTACGCTGGCTTTCGTTGTAGTAGTGGCGCGTGCCGTCGGGATTCAACGTGTAGATCTGATTCGAGTCGGTAAGTCCGCGCAGACGGTCGCGGGCGATGGCGCAGTTGCGGGCGCGCACGGCCTCCTGCCGCTTCTGTTTCTGCGCCTGCGCCTGCTGTTGCGCCTGATCCTGGTCGAAGGCATTCAGTAATTTCTGACGTTTTTCGTCGCGCGCCGCTTCATCGTCGCCGGATGGGGCAATCGGTGCGGCCTGCATCGGCATCTGTTGCGACTGGACGCCGGCTGGCGGCCGCTCGCCGAAGTGCACTCCGCCGCTGGCGTCGACCCACTTGTAGACGCCGCCGGCCATCGCCAATCCCGCCCAGGCCACCAGCAACAAACCCATCCATGTCTTCATGACGCACCTCCCAATGACATCAACCGCACCGCGGACCACGGCAAGCAAGCTTACGCAGCCCTAACCCTCGGTCAATCGTTCCAGCCGCAGCCGCTCGCGGCCGTCGAACAGGTCGTGGGCGCCGCGCCACACGGCAATCATGGTACCGAATCCGGTCCCGGCGGTAATCAGAAACATGATTAGAATCTGATATTTCACTGCCTCCAGCGGCGCCGCACCGGCCAGGATCTGACCGGTCATCATGCCCGGCAGACTCACCACACCGGCCGCCGCCATGGCGTTTACGATGGGAATCATCCCGACCCGCATCGCCTCCCAGCGCACATCGGCGATTGCCTCGGTTGCCGCCTGTCCCAGCATCAGCCGTGTTTCGATCACTGCGCGCTGCTGCCACGCCCCACTGGTCAGGCGGTCGAGGCCAAGGGCGATGCCGTTCATGGTATTGCCGAGCAGCATGCCCAGCAGCGGAATGGCGTACTGCGGCTGATACCAGGGACGATTACCGATGATGACCACCAACGCCAACACGGCTACGGCGAAGGCCGACACGAACATGGCAAACACGCCCAGACCATAACCGCGCCAACCGGAAAAACGGCGCTGTTGACGCGCCATCACCTCGCGCCCCGCAATCGCCAGCATCACCAGCGCCATCAGCGCGATCCACGCCAGCTGCACGTGTTCGAACAACGCCTTCAATATCACGCCGACCAACAGCAGCTGCACGGTGGTGCGCAGGGCCGCCACCAGCAGCCGCCGCTCCATCCCCAGCCGCAGCCACCATGACATACCGGCCAACGCCAGCACCAGCAGCGCGGCGAGGCTCAAATCGGCGGGTGAAAGGGAGATCAGATTCATGCGGCCTCCCGCAACCGACCGCCGTCGACAAACAGTTCGCGCGCGGCCACCCGCGCCCGCTGGGCGGCGTCGTGGGAGACCCACAAGACTGCCGCCTGCTGCTGCTGTCGATAAGCGGCGATCAAGGCCTCGACCCGCTCGGCCGACACCGGATCAAGACTGGCGGTCGGTTCGTCGAGCAACAACACGCGCGGCGCGTTGACCAGCAGCCGCAGCAGCGCCAGGCGCTGGCGCTCGCCGGTCGAGCAGCGGCTGACCTGCCAGTCGGCGGTGTCGGTGCCGAACCCGAGCGCGCGCCACTGTGCCTCGTCGATGCGACTGAAATGGTCGCCGATCCGGTCCATCCACCACTGGCTCTCCGCCGGCAACAGCGCAACCGCGCGGCGCCATTCGTGAGCGCGGAAACTGCGTGCGCTGCGACCGTCCAGCATCACCTCGCCGTGATGCGGATCCAGATCGGCGATGGCACGCAACAGCTGGGTCTTGCCCGCCCCCGACGGACCACCCAGGCAGACGCATTCCCCGGCCGGCACCTCCAGATTCACATCGGCCATGGTGTGCGTCGACAATCCTGCGATACTCAACCCCATCGACCAACCTCGTGCTTGCTTTTGTAACCTGCTGTCCCCATTACGGATTCCATACGCCTCCCGCGCCCGCCTCGTGGCGCATCACCAACCTATTATGAGGTTTCCCATGACCGAAGCGGTATGTACCCAAAAAAAACCTTACGCCCTGGAGTTGGAAGCGGGCGATTACTGGTGGTGCGCCTGCGGCCGTTCCAGCAAGCAGCCGTTTTGCGACGGCTCCCATAAGGGCTCCGGCATCAATCCGCATAAATTGAGCCTGGAAGAGAAGACCAAGGTATGGCTGTGCGGCTGCCGCCGCAGCGCCAAGGCGCCCCACTGCGACGGGACGCACAAGGGACTTTAGCGCTATCGGCAAGAGAAAAGCCGTTAACCACGGAGGGCACGGAGAACACGGAGTTGTTTAATGCCTAAGCAAGCTTTTCTCCGTGTTCTCCGTGCCCTCCGTGGTTTGATCTTTTGCGACAACGCCGTTCCCGGCCATCCATGCACCCACAGGGCATAAAGC
>CAYQWR010000061.1:0-8083 GCA_964421235.1 uncultured Thiohalomonas sp.
AATACCGGCCTGTCACGCCGGGGGTCGCGGGTTCGAGTCCCGTCCACTCCGCCATAAGCAAAAGGGCGCACTGCAACGTGCGCCCTTTTTTTTGGATTTATCTCTACAATAACGCGTTAGCGTTTGCGCAGGGGACCGTTATGCTACAACTTATCCGCGACCGTGTTCAGAGCTGGATTGCCTGGGCTATCATGATCATGATTACCATTCCGTTCGCGTTATGGGGAATCAATCAGTATTTTCATGGCGGCGCGGACGTATACGCTGTAAAGGTCAATGGCACTGAAATTCCACAGTCGCAGTTGGAGCGGGCGACGGAGCAGCAACAGCAAGCTCTGCGAGAGAGACTCGGCGATAAGTACGATCCCGCGATGTTTCCGCAGGCGAAGATCAAACAGCAGGCGCTGGAAGGTTTGATCGAAAGCGAACTGATGATTCAGACTGCCACCGATAACGGCATGCGCATCAGTGATCAGCTGTTGGCGGCTACTATCCGGAATGTCGATTCTTTCCAACAGGACGGAAAATTCAGCGAACAGCTCTACGAGCAGGCTTTGCGTTCCCGCGGAATGTCTCCGACAGGATTCGAAGAGCAGTTGCGTCGCAATATGCTGACACAGCAGTTGTACGACGGAATCGTACGTACCGACTTCAGTACGGTGGCCGAGCGCAAGGCGGCGCAGGCGCTGTATGACCAGCGTCGTGACGTCGGCTATTTCGTGTTACCACTGCGCCGTTTCGAAAGCAAAGTGAGTGTCAGCAACGAAGAAGTCAAGTCGTTCTATGACGCACATCCAGACGCCTTCATTCAACCGGAGCGCGTTAAGGTCGCTTATCTTGAGTTGTCGGTGCCGTTGATTGCCAAAGAGATCAAGGTTAGCGACAAGGAACTGCATGCCCGGTATATCTCGCAACTTGCCAACTACCGAACACCGGAAGAGCGCCGTGCCCGCCATATCCTGATTCGGGTGTCACCCACTGCGAACGCGGCAACGGTAAACGCGGCGCGCGCAAAAGCGGAAGAGATTGTAAAGAAACTGCGCGCAGGCGCGTCATTCGCCGCGTTGGCCAAAAAATACTCGCAAGATCCGGGTTCCGCAAATCGGGGCGGCGAATTGGGCTTTTTTGGTCGTGGGGTGATGGACAAGGCGTTCGAGAACGCGGCCTTTACGTTAAAGGTGGACCAGATTAGCAATCCCGTACGCAGTGCCTATGGTTTTCATATCATTCAGGTTGAAGCGGTGCGTGGCGGCAAGCAGGAATCGTTCAAGGATGTCCGCGAGCAGATCCTGAATGATATAAAGACCGAGCGGGCCGAACAGAAATATTACGATGAGGCTGACAAGCTCGCTAATCTCACCTATGAACACCCCGATACTCTGGATCAGGCCGCACAGCAGCTTGGTTTGACGATACAGACCAGCGACTACTTCAGCCGCAGCGGCGGCGCCGGGCTCTGGTCGAATCCGA
The DNA here is from genome assembly GCA_964421235.1 of uncultured Thiohalomonas sp. Taxonomy (GTDB): domain Bacteria; phylum Pseudomonadota; class Gammaproteobacteria; order Thiohalomonadales; family Thiohalomonadaceae; genus Sulfurivermis. Next base: position 1,471 of record CAYQWR010000061.1, read on the forward strand.
AATTGGTTCGGGCCGCGTTCAGCGACGACGTGCTCAAGCAAGGCAATAATAGCGAAGCGATTGAGATCGAGAAGGACCACTTGGTGGTATTGCGCGATCTCGAGCACCAGCCGGAGGCACGTAAGCCGCTGGCCAGCGTGCAGGCGGAGATTAAGGCTCAGTTGTTGGCGACCAAGGCGACTAATTTGGGCGATAAGGAAGCCGGCGTGATGATGCAACAGTTGAAACAGGGGACCGCCCCAGCGATGGTTGCGAAGAGAGCTGGAGTGAAATGGATACGTGAAGACGGATTGACTCGCGATGGCACCAAAGTCGATCCACTGTTGCTGCGAGTGATTTACTCCATGCCGCATCCGGCGGCGGGCAAGCCAACCTGGCAATACGCCACCGACTCCGCCGGCGATATCGCGATGGTCGGTCTGTATGCGATACGCGAATCGAAAAGCGACAATGATATGACTGACGGTAGCGAGCTTGAACGGGCGGACGGTGATGCATCGTTTTTAGCGGTTCTGGACGGTATCCGGGCTCACGCAGTTATTTCTTATCCGAAGAAAAATAACTAAAGGGTACGGCGGATAACCGCGTCGCTTTTACGGCGGGCGCAGCGTACTCGTGCGCGGCTCCGTCCAATGTCTACCACAATGTCCTCTCGGCGAGCATTCTGTCGTCGCTACTGGTCGCCAGTTATCGACATTGCTTGGATGTGGTAACCGGCGTCAACATATAGGATGTCGCCGGTGATGCCGGAAGCGAGATCGGAACATAGGAAGGCTGCGGCATTTCCTACTTCTTCAATCGTCACGTTACGCCGCAATGGTGAGTTGTGCTCACCGTAATCGAGCAATTTGTTGAAATCCGAGATGCCTTTGGCCGCCAAGGTCTTGATCGGTCCCGCTGAGATGGCATTGACCCGAATTTGCTCGGCACCGAGCGCAGCAGCCATGTAGCGCACGTTGGCTTCCAAACTGGCCTTGGCCGGTCCCATCACATTATAGTGTGGTACGGCGCGTACGGCCCCCAGATAGCTCATGGTGATGAGTGCGGCGTTGGGGCGCAGCATACGACGCCCGGCCTTGGCGAGAGCGGCAAAACTGTACGAACTGATATCGTGCGCTGTTCGAAACCCTTCGCGATTGACGTCCTCTAAATAGTTACCGTGTAGCTGTCCCGGCGGCGCATAGGCGACCGAGTGCACAATTATGTCCAGATGATCCCAGTAATCATCCAGGCTATCGAATAGCTGTTCGATCTCGGCATCGCTTCCCACATCGCAGGGAAGGACGATATCGGAGTCCAATTCGGACGCTATCTTGGCGACGCGTTCCTGCAATTTTTCGTTTTGGTATGTGAAGGCCAGCTGCGCGCCCTCGCGGCGCATGGCATCGGCGACACCCCAGGCGATAGAGCGGTTGCTCGCCAAACCGACGATGAGGGCGCGTTTCCCACGCAAGAAACTCATGGCGAACTCCTGTTGTTATCGGATTGGTGCTCGTACTAATATGGGTGGTCGCAGCCGATTGGAGCTACGAGTATTCAGCGTCTATGACGCCTCAATAATACAACCGATAGGGATATTAAAATAGCTGCCGCGGCTGGATGCGCGGCACGCGGTCGGCCTCTATGAACAAAGTGCAGATTCTTAACGTAATCCTGTATCTGGGGCTGCTGCTCAGCTGTCCGACTCATGCCGTTGCCGCGTCCTCGCAGGCCCTGGGGTATACACCGGCCTATCGTCCTGGGTTCGACCATTTTCACTACGTTAATCCGGTCGCGCCCAAAGGCGGAGCGGTGACCATATCCAGTATCGGTAGTTTTGATACGCTCAACCCCTTTACTCTCAAGGGAATGGCCGACGACAGGCTGTCACAGTTGGTGTTCGAATCATTGATGGAGCCGAGTTTGGACGAACCGTACAGCCAATACGGGCTGTTGGCGGATGACGTCGAGCAGGCCGCAGATGGCATGTCGGTAACGTTTCATATCAATCCTGAGGCCCGCTTTTCCGACAACACTCCGGTAACGGCGGACGATGTGGTGTTTTCATTCAATACACTCAAGAGTAAACAAGCCCATCCGCAGTACCGCTTCTATTATGCCGACATCCTGCGGGCGCGCGCGCTTAATCGCAGCACCGTGCGGTTCTACTTTGCGCGCCGCAATCCCGAGTTGCCGATGATTGCGGGGCAGTTCCCTGTCTTTTCACGTCGCTGGGTCGGCACGACGCCATTTGGGCAATTGGCGCTGAAACGGCCGATCGCGAGCGGGCCCTACGTGGTGGGAAAGTACGAACTGGGTAAATACATTACCTACGTGCGCAATCCGCACTACTGGGCACGCAAGCTGAATGTTCGCCGGGGGATGTATAATTTTGACCGGATCACTGTGAAGTACTATCGCGACAGCACAGTTGCATTGGAGGGCTTCAAAGCGGGCGATTTCGATTTCATGGCCGTCTATAACTCCAAACAGTGGGCACGCGATTACGTCGGTCCAAAGTTTAGTCATGGCTTGATCAAGAAAGCGGAGCTCACGCATCACAATGACGCGGGAATGCAGGGTTTTGTGTTCAATTTGCGGCGGCCCCTGTTTCAGGACCGGCGGGTGCGTCGCGCAATTGATCTGGCGTTCGATTTCAACTGGGCCAATCGCAAGCTATTCTACGATCAGTATCAACGTTGCTACAGCTATTTCAGTAACAGCGATCTGGCTTCCAGCGGAGTACCGCGTGGTGCCGAACTAAAGCTGCTGGAACCCTATCGTAAGCTCCTGCCACCCCGTCTTTTCACCACGCCATGGATGCCACCGACGACAAGACCACCCCATAGCCTGCGTGGAAATCTGAAACAGGCCAAAGCGCTGCTGGAGGACGCCGGCTGGCACTACCGTAATGGCGCATTGCGCAACGCTGCCGGCCAACCATTCGTCTTCGATATCATGTTGTCCGACAGCGCATTCGAACGGATCGTCGCGCCTTTTGCACGTAATCTCGCGATACTCGGTATTCAAGCCAACTACCGTGCGGTGGATCCCGCTATCTACCAGCGTCGGGCCGATACCTTCAATTTTGACATGCTGGTACAGGTGTTGCCGGAATCGCAGTCTCCCGGCAATGAACTCAAGGGCATGTTCAGCTCGGCATCGGCGGATCAGGAAGGTTCACGTAACCTGATGGGGCTCAAGAATCCGGTGGTCGACGCGTTGGTCGACAAAGTAATCTACGCTAAGGACCGGACTCACCTGACGACGGCGGTACATGCGCTGGATCGCGTATTGCTCTATGGCGAATATGTCGTACCCAACTGGTTTATCGCCAAGCATCGCATTGCCTATTGGGACCGTTTCGGCATGCCCAAGACGCTGCCTCTCTATTACCAACCAACCGCATGGATGCTTGCAACTTGGTGGTCGAAGAATAGCGCGTCGGTGCGACAATAATGGCGGCTTATATTCTCAAACGCTTGTTGCTTATGATTCCAACCTTGTTTGGGGTCATGCTGCTGACCTTTGCGGTGACTCAGTTTGTTCCGGGCGGCCCGGTGGAGCAGTTGGTCAGTCAGTTGCGTGGCAATACGCTGCATAGCGAGGCGACCTCCGGCACTGAGGGACTGTATCGCGGCGCGGCCGGCCTGGATAAGGAACGCATTGACGAGCTGCGGGCGCTGTATGGCTTCGATAAACCCGCCTATCAGCGCTTCTTCATCATGATGAAGCACTATATGACATTCGATCTCGGGCAGAGTTACTTCCACCATCAATCGGTGATGGAACTGATCGTATCGAGGTTGCCGGTATCCGTGAGTATCGGCCTGTGGACATTCTTCATCACCTACCTCACCTGCATTCCATTGGGGATACGTAAAGCGGTACGCGACGGCTCCACATTCGACGTGACTACCAGCACGATCGTCTTGATAGGTTATGCAATTCCGGGATTTGTTCTCGGCATTACCCTATTGGTATTGTTCGGTGGCGGCAGTTTTCTCGATATCTTTCCGTTGCGCGGTCTGGTATCGGACAACTGGAACTCGCTCTCCTGGTACGGCAAGATCCTCGACTATCTGTGGCACATGGTATTGCCCATTACCGCATCCGTTGTCGGCAGTTTCGCCGTAATGACGATGCTTACGAAAAACAGCTTTCTCGATGAAATCCGCAAACAGTATGTATTGACGGCGCGAGCCAAGGGAGCCAGCGAGACGTCAGTGCTCTATCGTCATGTGTTTCGCAACGCCATCATCCCGCTGATAACCAATTTTCCGTCGGCCTTCATTGGCGCATTCTTTACCGGAAGTCTGCTGATCGAAACCATTTTTTCACTTAACGGCCTCGGCTTGCTTTCATATGATTCGGTCATGCGCCGTGACTATCCGGTCGTGCTTGGCTCCCTCTATCTGTTCACGCTGATCAGCCTGTTTGCGCAACTCATCACGGATATCTGCTACGTGCTGGTCGACCCGCGCATTCAATTCGAGTCCATCGACCGATGAGTGCGGCGAACCCCGTGCATCTGAGCGCAAAGCAACGCGGTTGGCGCCGCTTCAAGGCGAATCGTCGCGGCTATGTAAGTCTGTGGATATTCTGCATTCTATTCGGTCTCAGCCTGTTTGCCGGAGTGCTGTCCAACGACAAACCGCTAGTGGTGTATTACCAGGGACACTATTACTTTCCGGTGTTAAAAGCCTATCCCGAGACCACTTTCGGCGGTGATTTTGATACTGAAGCAGACTACCTGGATCCATACATCCGCGACAAAATTACGGCGGGCCGCAATTGGGCGATCTATCCACCGAATCCTTACAGTTACAATACCATCAATTATTTTGCCAGTGCGCCCAATCCGGCTCCGCCTTCTTCGGTTGATCTGCTGGGGACGGACGATCGTGGTCGCGACGTGCTTGCGCGCCTGATCTACGGTTTTCGCCTGTCGGTGATCTTTGCTCTGATGTTGACGACGGTGGGCGTTGTCTGCGGGATAATCGCCGGGGCGTTACAGGGCTATTTTGGCGGACGAATCGACCTGTATGGACAACGCTTCATGGAAATATGGGGTTCGATGCCCGAACTCTACCTGTTGATTATCTTCGCTTCCATTTTCCAACCGAGCATTCTGTTGCTGGTGATCCTGCTGTCGCTGTTTGGTTGGATGCCTCTGGCGTACTATGTGCGCGCTGAATTTCTGCGTGGACGCAATATGGACTATGTGCGGGCGGCACAGGCAATGGGAGTATCCAGTCACACCATCATGTGGCGCCATTTGCTGCCCAATGCAATGACCCCGGTGGTTACCTTTCTGCCGTTCCGCATCAGTGGGGCAATCGTTGCGCTTACCAGCCTGGACTTCCTCGGTCTGGGCGTACCGCCTTCGACTCCCAGCCTGGGCGAACTGCTGGCGCAGGGCAAGAACAATATCGAAGCGTGGTGGCTATCCCTATCGACTTTTGTGGTGTTGGTGGGCACCTTGATGCTGTTGATCTTTATCGGCGAGGCGCTGCGCGAGGCGTTCGATACGCGCCGGGGTTGAATAGATGATGGAACTTCTGGAAATCGAACAGCTGACGGTTGCGTTCGGCGGGGCGGATGGGACGCAAACCGTGGTCGATGAGGCCGGCTTTTCGGTACGGGCGGGTGAAAAGGTGGCCCTGGTCGGCGAGTCGGGATCGGGAAAATCGGTTACCGCATTGTCTATCTTGCAGCTGCACGATCCGCTGCAGACCCGCTATAGCGGCGCGATCCGTTTCGGCGGACATGATCTGCTCACCTTGACGGAGCCGCAAATACGCCGGGTCCGCGGCCGCGACATCGCCATGATATTTCAGGAACCAATGACGGCGCTTAATCCGCTGCACAGCATCGGTCGGCAAATCGCCGAGCCGTTGTTGCTGCATGAAGGACTGGATGCGGCGGCGGCTCGAATCCGTACGGTGGAACTGCTGCTGCGGGTCGGCATTGCCGACGCGGAGAGCCGTCTTGATGCCTACCCGCACATGTTGTCGGGTGGTCAACGGCAACGTGCGATGATCGCCATGGCGTTGGCTTGCCGTCCGAAGTTGTTGATTGCGGACGAGCCGACCACTGCCCTCGATGTGACGATTCAGCGGCAGATTCTCGAACTGCTCAACACCTTGCAGCAGGAATTCAACATGGCGGTATTACTGATCAGCCATGATCTGAATTTGGTGCGTCACTTCGCCGATCGCGTATGCGTCATGCGTCACGGCGCGATTGTGGAACAGGCGCCCACTGAAGAGCTGTTTGCGTCGCCGCAACATCCCTATACGAGGCAATTGCTGGCTAGCGAACCCGAGCCGTTTCCTGCTGCACAGGAACGCCGCGCGTTGGAGGGGCAGCCGCAACTGCTCGCAGCACGTGGATTGAGCTGCAGGTTTCCGATCAAGTCTGGTGTGTTTCGTCGCACCACGGGGATGATTGACGCGGTTGACAATATCGACCTCGGGCTGCGTGCCGGCGAGACGCTCGGTATCGTGGGGGAATCGGGGTCGGGCAAGTCGACGCTGGGTATGTGTCTGCTGCGGTTACAGACGTGCGCGGGAGAGATCAGTTTCGAACAACGACGGCTTGACCGGCACCTGCAGCCTGATGGATGAATATG
>CAYQWR010000061.1:8093-12950 GCA_964421235.1 uncultured Thiohalomonas sp.
CTGATGAGCAACAAAGCCGTGCGGACACTACGCCGTGACATACAGGTCGTATTCCAGGACCCCTATTCGTCGCTGTCGCCGCGAATGACGGTGGAACAGATCGTCGGTGAGGGACTGGTGGTGCATTTTCCGCAGTTCAATCGCGCACAACGGCGGGAGCGGGTTATCAAGGTGATGGAAGAGGTCGGTCTGAGCGGCGATATGCTGGGGCGTTACCCGCACGAGTTCTCCGGCGGCCAGCGTCAGCGCATCGCCATCGCGCGTGCTGTGGTATTGGAACCGAAACTGATTCTGTTGGACGAACCCACCAGCGCGCTTGACGTATCGGTGCAAAAGCAGATATTGGCGCTGTTGCGTGAGCTGCAGCGTCGTCATCGGATGAGTTACCTGTTTATCTCACACGATCTGAAAGTGGTGCGTGCGATCGCCCATCGCGTGATAGTGATGCGCGGAGGCAGGGTGATCGAAGCGGGGGCGACCGAGAGTGTATTCGATGCGCCGCAACAGCCATACACGAAAAAGTTGCTGAGCGCGGCATTGTATCGATAGCCGGATGCCGCTATCTGGTCATGCTGCGGCGCGGCGAATAATCTCCGGGAACGGCGCAGTGCGTTGTCAAATGCTTCCGGACTGTTTGGTGACGTCGACGTACAGTGTCAGTCGTTGGCCTGGACGCAGATAGCGGCCGTCGCGAAGATTGTTCCAGTGTTTCAGGTTGTGTACGGTGACGCGAAAGCGTTGGGCAATGCGCGCAAGTGAATCACCGTCGCGCACGGTGTAACCGAGGCGCTGATGGGTTTTGCCGATCGGGTAGGTGAAGTGCGCCGGATTCACCAGCGACAATTCGGTGGCTTCGCGGATCCAGATGACTATGTGCTTGCCCGGCGACAGTGGATCGCGCGGTGCCATGCCGTTCCATTTCGCCAGTTCCCGCACACCGACTTTGTACTGACGGGCTATATCCCACAGGGTATCGCCCGGACGCACTTCATAGACGACCTTATTGCGGCCATGGGGTTGATTTTGGGTGGTGAGGCGGCGCTGTTCGGCGCTCAGCCGGTAACTGCTGAACTTTTTGGTGGCCACCGGAATAGTGAGTGTATGTCCCGCGCGGATGACGTTGCCGTGCAGGCCGTTGACCCGCCGCAGCATTTCCACCGTGGTGTGGTAGTGCTTGGCCAGCGTCAGCAGACTGTCGCCGGGCTGAATCTCGTGACGCTTCCAGTGGATGCGTTTCCCCGGCGGTAACTCGGCGAGCCGGGCTTCAAACTGATCGACCTTATCGATGGGTAACAGCAGATGGTGTGGACCGCTGGGGTCGGTCGCCCAGCGATTGAACGCGGGGTTGTAACGATAGATGTCTTCGATCGAGACGCCCGCGAGTTCGGCGGCGAGCGCCAGGTCGATCTGCGAACTCAGTTTGACCTCGGCCAGGTAAGGTTGGTTTGGAATCGGCGCAAGGGTAACGTCATATTTCTTCGGGGCCTGCACCAGATCGGCAATTGCCAATAGTTTGGGCACGTAGCCGCGCGTCTCCTTCGGCAGGTCCAACGACCAGAAGTCCGTTGGTTTTCCGCGTCGGCGATTGTGGGTGACGGCGCGCTGCACCGTTCCCTCGCCCGAATTGTAAGCAGCCAGTGCCAGCAGCCAGTCGCCGTGGAATTCGTCGTGCAGGTATTCGAGGTAGTCGAGGGCGGCGCGCGTGGATGCCGCCACGTCGCGGCGACCGTCGTACCACCAGTTCTGCTTCAGGTCGAAACGCCGGCCGGTGCCGGGGATGAATTGCCACAGGCCGGCCGCGCGGCCATGCGAGTAGGCGAACGGCTGATAGGCGCTCTCGACCACCGGCAACAGGGCGATCTCGGTCGGCATGTTGCGCTCTTCGACTGCCTGCACCACCAGATAGAGATACGGGGTGGCGCGTTCGACCACCCGGTCGAGATATCCCTGATGCCGGGCATACCAGTCGAGATCGGCCTGTACTCCGGGATGCTGATGGTCGGGTAGCGTCATGCCGGCGCGGATACGCTCCCACAGGTTGTGGGGCGGTTCGCAGATGGCTGCAGCCAGATCCGGCAGCTGCCACTGCCCGTGGCTGCTGGTGGGGTACTGGCCGCTGTCGCCGTTGGCCGAAACGAGGGTGCCGCTGTCGTCTGTACCCCGCAACGTCAACTGCGGAATACAGCCCGCCAGCATGATCGGTAACAGCACCAGCGGAAGCATGCGGCGGATTGTGCTTCTTATTTCGGCCATGGACGCCATGGTAGGGCTTGCCCGACCCCGGTTCAAGTCCGCCGCAATCAATCGAGCGTGTCTTTCCAGTGCCGGACGGTGGCGAATACTTCAACGCCGTCGGCCAGGGGGTGTCCGGCAAAGCGTTCGGCCGCCGCCACCACCGCCGGTATCGCCGTGCGCAGGAAGGGATTCGTGCGCTTTTCCATGGCGAGCGTGGCCGGCACCGTCGGTTCGTCGTGGGCGCGGCGCACCTCAACCTCGGCGCTGCGGGCGATGATGTCGGGATTGTCCGGCTCCACCACCCGGGCAAATCCGAGGTTGGCGGTGGTGTATTCGTGGGCGCAATAGACCAGGGTGTCCTCGGGCAGGGCCCCGAGTTTGGTCAGCGAGCCGTGCATCTGTGCGGGCGTGCCTTCGAACAGGCGCCCGCAGCCGGCGGTGAACAGTGTGTCGCCGCAAAACAGGGCGCCATGCCCGGTGTAGCAGATATGGCCGCGCGTGTGTCCCGGCGTGTCGATGACCCGCAGGCGCAGCCCCAGGGCGGTGAGTTCGACCTCGTCCCCCTCGACCAGCGGGTGGGTGAGGGCGGGGATGCGCTCGTGCGCAGGTCCGTAGACCGGGATGTGGAACTGTTCCGCCAGCTCGGCCACGCCGCCGGTGTGGTCGCCGTGGTGGTGGGTGACGAGCACGGCGATGGGGGTCAAACCATGGCGTTGCAACGCCTCCAGCACCGGGTCGGCATCCCCCGGATCGACGATCGCGACATGTTTGCTGTCGGTGCTGCCGATCAGCCAGATATAATTGTCGTCAAATGCGGGTACAGGGTGAATTTCGAGCATGGTGCAAATGGTGGCAGGCGGGGGCGTAACGGTCAATGCCATGGATTAGCTTGAAGCGGCTGCGGCATGCCTATCGCTGCGAGAACAGTGCGCTGGCGCGCGCTGCGCTGCGCCGCTGGTTCCGCGCTCCCCTCGGTAGCAGCGTGACCCAGTGCGAAGTGCAGTTGCTGGAACAGGCGTTGCACAACCTGTTCGGTTATCACCTGCTGCAGGTGGGGGCTCCCCAGGGCGTGGACCTGTCGGTCGGCTCGCGCATCGCCCACCGGATGGTCATGACGGACGCGGCGGCGGCTCTGCCGGTGGACGCGAGCGGCGCCGAACATTGCGTCGGTCTGCCCGAGCAGGTGCCGTTTATCGGCGACAGCCTGGACGTGCTGCTGCTGCCCCATGTCCTGGAATTTGCCGACGACCCCCATCAGGTGCTGCGGGAGACGGAACGCGCGCTCATCCCGGAAGGTCATGTGCTGGTGCTCGGATTCAATCCATGGAGTTTGTGGGGTCTCTACCGGTTGTTCATCGGCTGGCGCCGCCGCGCGCCGTGGTGCGGACGGTTTCTCGGCGCCTGGCGGGTGAAGGAGTGGCTGTCGTTGCTCGGTTTTGATACGGTGCTGGTGCGTTACTATTACTTCCGTCCGCCGCTGCGCCACTCGCGGCTGTTGCAGCGGCTGCGTTTCCTGGAGCGCCTGGGCGAACGTTGGTGGCCGATATTCGGCGGCGGCTACCTGTTGGTGGCACGGAAGCGCGTCGCGACCCTAACCCCGATCCGCCCACGCTGGCGGCCGCGCCGCGCGATGGCCGCTGCGCGACTGGCCGGCCCCACAGTACGAAAGCAATTCCATGACCGAAAGTTGTAATGACACAGTGGAGATATTTACCGACGGCGCCTGCCGCGGTAATCCCGGCCCCGGTGGCTGGGGAGTCTTGCTGCGCTATAAGGACAGGGAAAAGAACCTGTACGGTGCCGAGGCGCACACCACCAACAACCGTATGGAACTGATGGCCGCCATTATGGCGCTGGAGGAGTTGAAGCGGCCATGCCGGATACGGCTGGTGACCGATTCCCAATATGTGATGAAGGGGATTACCGAATGGCTCGCCAACTGGCGGCGACGCGGCTGGAAGACCGCCGACAAGCAGCCGGTGAAGAATGCCGACCTGTGGCAGCGGCTGGACCAGGCGGCGCAGCGCCATCAGGTGGCGTGGGAATGGGTGCGCGGTCACAACGGCCACCCGGAGAACGAATTGGCCGATCAACTGGCCAATCGCGCCATTGACGAAATGAAGGAGCGCGGCTGATGCGCCAGATCGTACTGGATACGGAGACCACCGGTCTGGAGCCGGCGGAAGGACACCGCATCATCGAAATCGGTTGCGTCGAATTGCTGAACCGCCGCCTTAGCGGCAACACCTATCATCAATACCTGCAACCGGACCGGTCGATCGACGACGGCGCGGTCGAGGTGCATGGCATCACCAATGCAATGCTGGCGGACAAGCCGCGCTTTGCCGATGTCGCGGCGGACTTCCTGGAATTCGTCAAGGGGGCGGAGCTGATCATCCACAATGCCCCGTTCGACGTCGGCTTTATCAACCACGAGCTGAAACTGTTGGGATCGCAGTGGGGGCGGATCGACGAACAGTGCGCGATCCTGGATACCTTGGCGATGGCGCGCAAGCTCCATCCCGGCCAGAAGAACAATCTGGATGCGCTGTGCAAGCGCTACGGCATCGACAATTCCACCCGGACGTTGCACGGCGCGCTTCTCGACAGCGAGCTTCTGGC
>CAYQWR010000062.1:0-12858 GCA_964421235.1 uncultured Thiohalomonas sp.
ATCCTGTCCGCCGAGATGATGCTGCGTCACATCGGCTGGGTGGAAGCGGCCGACCTGATTGTCAAGGGTATGTCGGGGGCCATTCAGGCGAAAACAGTCACTTACGACTTCGCCCGCCTGATGGAGGGCGCCACGGAGCTTTCGTGTTCCGCCTTTGGTAATGCCATGATTGCCCATATGTAAACAGCAGGCGGAGCGGTACCGAGGGGACAACGCCGTGGGGTGTTGCCCCCTTTTTCGTGTGCCGGAGCGGGTCGTCCATGGATTTTTCGGTGGGATAACGACTCTAACTTTACAACGCATGTAATTGGTACAATACGAACATTGGAATCGGTCGGCCGTGGCTTCATATCATCAAGTGAGCGGCAGGCCCGTTGTCGGATGACAGGTGGCGGGAATTATGGCAGACAGCGATCATCAGCACGATGACCAGCGTGACCTGGCGGTCGAAGAGGGCCGCCCGAAACTGAAGCGCCCACCGATGTTCAGGGTGGTGTTGCTGAACGATGACTATACGCCCATGGAGTTCGTGGTCCACGTATTGGAAATTTTTTTCAACAAAGATCGCCCCACGGCTACTAGAATCATGTTGGCGGTCCATACTGAAGGAAAGGGTATCGCAGGCGTGTTCAGCCGCGATGTGGCGGAGACCAAGGTGCATCAGGTCAACGGCTATGCGCGCAAGCACCAGCACCCCCTGATGTGTGCCATGGAGGCCGAGTAGAAGAGAGAGGCTGACCATGCTGACGAAAGAATTGGAGTTCACGCTCAATCAGGCCTTCAAGGAGGCCCGTGAGCAACACCACGAGTTCATGACCGTGGAGCACCTGCTGCTGGCGCTGCTGGACGAGCCGGTCGCGGCGGCGGCGCTGCGTGCCTGTGATGTGAACATGGACCAGCTACGCAACGATCTGGTCGCCTTTATCGAAGACACCGTGCCGTTGCTGGCGCCTGACAGCGAACGGGAGATCCAGCCTACGTTGGGATTTCAGCGCGTGTTGCAGCGTGCCGTGTTTCACGTACAGGCGTCGGAACGCAAGGAAGCCAACGGTGCCAACGTGTTGGTGGCGTTGTTTAGCGAACATGAATCGCAGGCGGTATTTTTCCTCAACCAGCAGAGCATTTCGCGCCTTGATGTAGTGAACTACATTTCTCACGGTATCTCCAAACTCCCGGATGACGGCGACGAAGAGGCATCGCATGGCGGCGCTGACGAAGAGGGTGCCGAGGCGGTGCAGAAGCCGCTGGATGCCTATGCGACCAATCTCAATCAGTTGGCCAAACAGGGCAAGATCGATCCGCTGATCGGTCGTGCCCAGGAAATTGAACGGACGGTGCAGGTACTGTGCCGCCGACGCAAAAATAATCCGCTGTTCGTCGGTGAGGCGGGGGTTGGCAAGACGGCCCTGGCCGAGGGGCTGGCAAAGAAGATCGTTGACGGTGAGGTGCCGGATATCCTCTCCGACAGTACCGTCTATTCGCTCGATCTCGGTTCGCTGCTGGCGGGCACCAAATATCGCGGCGATTTCGAGAAGCGTCTCAAGGCGGTGTTGTCGCAGTTGAAGAAGGAGCACGGCGCCATTTTGTTCATCGATGAAATTCACACCATCATCGGTGCCGGCGCCGCGTCCGGCGGCGCCATGGACGCCTCCAATCTGATTAAGCCCGTATTGGCCAACGGCGACCTCAAGTGCATCGGTTCCACCACCTATCAGGAGTACCGCGGTATCTTCGAGAAGGACCGCGCGCTGGCGCGCCGGTTCCAGAAGATAGACGTGCCTGAACCGACGGTGGAGGAGACCGTGCAGATACTCGAAGGGCTCAAGAGCCGCTTCGAGGAGCATCACGACGTCAAGTTCACCAAGGCCGGATTGCGCGCGGCAGCGGAGCTGGCGGCACGCTACATCAACGATCGGCACCTGCCGGACAAGGCCATTGACGTCATCGACGAGGCCGGCGCCAACCAGCGCATGCAGCCGGTGTCCAAGCGCAAGAAGACGATTGGCGTAAAGGAGATCGAGGCGGTGGTGGCCAAGATCGCCCGTATCCCGCCCAAGAGCGTCTCGGCGTCCGATCGGGAAGGCCTCAAGAATCTTGAGCGCGATCTCAAGCTGATGATCTACGGCCAGGACGAGGCGATCACCACGCTCTCCTCGGCCATCAAGATGGCGCGTTCCGGCCTCGGCACCGAACAGAAGCCCATCGGTTCATTCCTGTTCGCCGGTCCCACCGGCGTCGGCAAGACCGAGGTGACGCGCCAGCTGGCCAGCATCCTCGGTATCGAGCTGATTCGTTTCGATATGTCCGAGTACATGGAGCGCCATACCGTATCGCGTCTGATCGGCGCACCGCCGGGCTATGTGGGGTTCGATCAGGGTGGTCTGCTGACCGAGGCGATCACCAAGCATCCGCATGCCGTGCTGCTGCTGGACGAGATCGAAAAGGCGCATCCCGACGTGTTCAACCTGCTGCTCCAGGTGATGGACCACGGTACGCTGACCGACAACAACGGACGCAAGGCCGACTTCCGCAACGTGATCCTGGTGATGACCACCAACGCGGGGGCGGAAGAGGGTAGCCGCCGCTCCATCGGTTTCGCCGAGCAGGACCACAGCACCGATGCCATGGAAGTGATGAAACGCATGTTCACGCCGGAGTTCCGCAATCGCCTCGATGCCATCGTGCAGTTCAAGGCCCTGGACGAGGAGAATATCCGTCACGTGGTGGACAAGTTCATCATGGAACTGGAGACGCAGCTGGAACAGAAGGGCGTGACCCTTGATGTCGACGCCGCGGCGCGACTTTGGCTTGCCAAGCACGGTTATGATCCGAAGATGGGCGCCCGCCCAATGGCGCGGGTGATTAAGGAGCACATCAAGAAGCCGCTGGCCGAGGAGTTGCTGTTCGGCCGCTTGGAGGGAGGCGGTCACGTGCTGGTGACGGAGCACGACGACGACCTGGCGCTGGAATTCGAGGAACACGACGCGACCGCCACGATCCACTGAGCGCGGTTGCACGACCCGATTGGGAGCAACAGGACAACGCCCGGCTGCGCGAGCAGACCGGGCGTTTGTTTTGGCGCGGGTGCCGGCGCCTCAGCGGGCGCGGAAGACGATGCGGCCCTTGGTGAGATCGTACGGGGTGACCTGAACGGTGACTTTGTCGCCGGTCAGGATGCGGATGTAGTTCTTGCGCATCTTGCCGGAGATGTGGGCCGTGATGACATGGCCGTTCTCCAACTCAACGCGGAACATAGTGTTGGGCAGGGTCTCGACGACCGTGCCTTCCATCTCAATGCCTTCTTCCTTCGCCATACGGTGTAGCTCGTGCCTCACGCAAATTCAATTAAACGATGTATCGGCAAGCACCGACCCAAGCCGGTAAGTTTGCCTGAATTCGCGTTTTCAGGCAAAGCCTTATTCATATATGACGGAAAGAAGTCGACAACGCCCGACCGCTCGGGCCGGTATCGCTCGCGCCGCCCCCGCGGATTCAGCCCGCGGCCTGGCGCCAGGCCGTCCGGTTCCACGCAACGTGCGGGTGGACCGCCTCATCGGTGAGGACGATCTCCATTCCCAGCCGCCGGGCCAAGGTACCCTGTTCCGCATCGTTGGGGAGATCGGCCTGCAAGGCCAGATAGTGACTGTAGTTGACGTAAAGCAGGTTGGGCCGATAACCGTGTTCCTGCTCGAAGGTGCGGGCCAGCTGATAGACGAAGCTCAGCATGTTGCCTCCTTTCCTTACGGTGTGGGTCTGCTTGTAGCACATCCGTATGACAGTCAGGTTGCACTAAGTATAGCGGCCGTGGGGAGGATTACTGTAGGCGGCGCCATTCGCCGCGACCGTAGAGTTCGAGGGGATGAAAGCGTTTCTTGTAGGCCATTTTGGGGGATTCGTCGATCCAGTAGCCCAGATAGACGTAGGGCAGGCCGCGGCGGCGCGCCTCTTCCAGTTGCCACATGATGCCGAAGGTGCCGAGGCCGCGCCGGGTCTCGGCGGGATCGTAGAACGTGTAGACCGCCGAGAGGCCGTCGCTCATCACGTCGATGACCGCAATCATCAACAGCCGCCCGTCCAGGCGAAATTCGACGAATTCGATCTCCATCCAGTCGCTGCCGAGGAAATCCATATAGCGGCCGGGTTCGTCCACATCCATGCCGCCGTCGGCATGGCGGCTGTGGATATATTGGCGATAGAGTTCGTAATGTTCCGCATTGAATGCGGGCGGCAGGACCGTAATGCTGAGGTCCTGGTTGCGCCGCCAGGTCCGGCGCTGGCTGCGGTCGGGCGTGAACTCTTCCACTGGGATGCGCGCCGGGCGGCAGGCGTCACAGCCGGCGCAGCGCGGGCGATAGACGTAGTTGCCGCTGCGGCGGAACCCCATCTCGGCCAGGGCGCTGTAGAGGTGCGGCGTCATCGCCGCATGAGGGTCCGCGAATAAGGTTATCGCCTCCCACCCCGACCGATAGCTGCACTCATGCGGCGGGCTGGCGTAGAACACCAGGTCGGCGGGCAGGATATTGAATGCATTGGGATTGGTCATAGGGGAAAACATATCACAGCGATTGCCGGGTGTATGCCACGTATTTATCGGGGAAATAGCGCGCTACGCCTCACGCCTGCGGCACCCGGCAGTGGTGGGCCAGCAACGCAACGAATCGTGCCCGTGGAATCTCTTCGGCTCCCAGACTGAGCAGGTGCTCCGTGGTCACCTGGCAATCGATCACGACGACGCCCTCCTGTTCCAATCGCCGCACCAAGTGAACGAAGGCCACCTTGGAGGCGTCGCTGCGGCGGCTGAACATCGATTCGCCGAAGAAGACATTGCCCAGCCGCATGCCATAGAGGCCGCCGACCAGCTCGTCGCCGTCCCAGCTCTCCGCCGCATGCGCGTAACCCATCTGATGCAACTGGACATAGGCCTGCTGCATCTCCGCCGTGATCCAGGTGCCGGCCTGGCCGCGCCGCGGTGTTTCCGCACAGGCACGGATCACTGCGCCAAAGTCGGTGTCGAAGGTGACGCGAAAGGTGTCACGCCGCAGGGTCCTGTCCAAGCTGCGGGAGACTTTCAGTTTCTCCGGAAACAGCACCGCACGCGGGTCCGGCGACCACCACAGGATGGGCTGGTCGGCGCTGAACCAGGGAAAGATGCCGTGGCGATAGGCGTTGAGGATGCGGCCGGGAGAGAGGTCGCCGCCGACGGCGAGCAGGCCGTTGGGGTCGCGCAAGGCGTACTCGACCGGTGGAAAGGCGTAGCTGCGGTCGTTGGCGTCGAGCCAAAAGGGACCGGTGGGGCTCATGGCGTGTCCGCATCGGTTTTGAACGGCAGATGGGCGCGCAGGTCGTGCATGTACGTTTCCATCCCGGCCTGTTCCCGCCGCAGGTGCTCGGCGACCGCACCGGCGAAGGCCGGGTGGTCGAGATAGTGGGCCGACCAGGTGGGCGTCGGTTCAAAACCGCGCCACACTTTGTGCTCACCCTGGGCGCCCGGTTCGAAGCGCTTGAGCCCGTGGGCGATGCAGTAGTCGATGCCGGCATAGTAGCAGGCCTCGAAGTGCAGACTGTTGAACTCCTCGATACAGCCCCAGTGGCGGCCGTACAAGGTATCGCTGGAGCGCAGGTTGAGGGCCCCGGCGACGTAGCGCCCGCCGTGTTGCGCCAATACCAGCACCACGTTGCGCGGCAGATCGCGGCCGAGGGCACGGAAGAAGTCGAGGGTGAGGGTGGCGTAGCCGCCGCGCTTGTCGAAGGTGCTTTCGTAGAAACCGTGAAAGGTCTGCCACTGCGCGTCACTGATCGCGTCGCCGTGCAATACCTCGATCTCCACGCCGGCATCACGCACGCGGCGCCGCTCCTGTTTTACCTTTTTGCGGCGGTCGCGGGTGAAGCGTTCGAGGAAGTGGTCGAACGAGGTGTAGCCGCGGTTGAACCAGTGAAACTGGCAGCCGGTGCGGCGCAGGAAACCGTGCCGCTCCAAAGTCTCCATTTGCGCATCGTCCGGGAACAGCCAGTGAATGGAGGAGGCCCCTTCCTCTCTGAGCAGGGCGCGTGCCGTTGCCAGCAACTGCGTCTCGACGGCGGCGCGTTCGGCCTCGGCGTGGACCAGCAGACGCGGCCCCGGGATGGGGGAATAGGGCACGGCGGAGACCAGTTTGGGGTAGTAGCGCAGGCCGTTGCGCTGATAGGCGTCGGCCCAGGCCCAGTCGAACACCAGCTCGCCGTAGGAGTTGTCCTTGAGATAGAGCGGCACCGCGCCGATCAGGCGGTCAGTGTCGTCGCGCACGACGATATGCCGCGGACGCCAGCCCCACTGGTCGCCGACACAGTTGTGCCGCTCCAGGCCCGCGAGGAATTCGTGACGCACAAAGGGATTGTCGATGCCGCCCTCGAGCGCGTTCCACTCGGCGGCGGTCACCTCATCGAGCGCGGTGACGATGGCAATCTTCATCTGAAAATAAAAACCCCGCAAGTGTGCGCCTGCGGGTTTTATGGGGTCGCCTGCTGTTTGATACAAGCAAAGTCAAAAAGCGCTGACCACGGGGGACACGGGGAATACCATTCCATTGGCTTTCATTATCCCGTGTCCCCCGTGGTTGGTCTTGTCCTCAGCCGTTGGCCTCCAGGAAGGCATCGGCGTCGAGGGCGGCCATGCAGCCGGTGCCGGCGGAGGTGATGGCCTGGCGGTAGTTATGGTCGGCGACGTCGCCGGCGGCGAAGACGCCAGCGACGGAAGTGGCCGTGGCATTGCCGTCGAGGCCGGTTTTCACCTTGAGGTAACCGTGGTTCATCTCCAGCTGGCCGTCGAACAGATCGGTGTTGGGTTTGTGGCCGATGGCGATGAAGACGCCGGTCAGCTCCAGATCCTTCTTGCTGCCGTCCTGGGCGTTCTTGATACGCAGGCCGGTGACACCGCTGTTGTCACCCAGCACCTCGTCCACCTCGTGGTTCCATTCGATGGTGACGTTGCCGTTCCTGGCCTTCTCCAACAACTGGTCGGCCAGGATCTTCTCGCAGCGGAACTTGTCGCGGCGGTGTACCACGGTGACGTGCTTGGCGATGTTGGCGAGGTAGAGCGCCTCTTCCACGGCGGTGTTGCCGCCGCCGATCACGGCCACGTTCTGGTTGCGGTAGAAGAAACCGTCGCAGGTGGCGCAGCCGGAGACGCCGCGGCCCTTGAACTTCTCCTCGGATTCCATACCCAGGTACATGGCAGAGGCGCCGGTGGCGATGATCAGGGCGTCGCAGGTGTAGGTGGCGGAGTCGCCGGTCAGGGTGAAGGGGCGCTGGGAGAGGTCGGCCTTCATGATGGTGTCGAAGATGATCTCGGTGTTGAAGCGCTTGGCGTGCTCCTCCATCTGCTGCATCAGGGCCGGGCCGGTGAGGCCGTGGGCGCCGCCGGGCCAGTTGTCGACCTCGGTGGTGGTCATCAGCTGGCCGCCCTGTTGCATGCCGGTGACGATGACCGGATTGAGGTTGGCGCGGGCGGCGTAGACGGCGGCGGTATAGCCGGCCGGGCCGGAGCCGAGGATGAGGAGGCGGCAATGCTTGGTTTGACTCATGTGGTAGACTCCATCGCAATAATTCTGGATTCCTGTAACGGAAAAATAGCGGCTGCGGTGTGGATATTGGGACGGGTTGGCAGCGTTCAATTCCCTGGCCGTCCTATGGTACGGATCGGATACTACCGGGTAAAGGAGAGCTCATGCGCATCGGCATTCCACGCGAGGTGAAAACCCTTGAGGCGCGCGTGGGTTTGATCCCCGCCGCCGCCGCTGAACTGGTGCGCGCCGGGCATGAAGTCTTCGTCGAACAGGGCGCCGGGCGCCTGAGTGGTTACGACGATAGCGCCTATGAGTCGGTCGGCGTGTCCGTCCTGCCCGACGCTGCGGCCCTTTACGGCAAGGCGCAGATGGTGGTCAAGGTGAAGGAGCCGCAGCCGCAGGAGTGGCCGCTGCTGCGCCGCGACCATCTGCTGTTCTGCTTCCTGCACCTGGCGGCGGAGCCGGCGCTGACCGAGGCGCTGCTCGGCATCGGACTGACCGGCGTCGCCTTCGAGACGGTGGAGGAGGCCAACGGCCAGTTGCCGCTGTTGGCGCCGATGAGCGATATCGCCGGCCGGATTGCGGTGCAGGCCGGGGCGCAGCTGCTGACCCGGCCCCAGGGCGGCAAGGGGCTGTTGCTGGGCGGCCTGCCGGCGGCGGAGCGGGGCCATGTGGTGGTGCTCGGCGCCGGTGTCGCCGGCGGCAATGCCGCTGCCATGGCGGCGGCGATGGGGGCGCAGGTGACGGTGTTCGACCGCAACCGCGACAAGCTTGCGGCGATGCGGGCGCTCGGTGCCAATGTCACAGCGCTCTATGCCTATGCCGACGCCGTCGAACGCGCGGTGGCGGAGGCCGATCTGCTGGTGGGCGCGGTCCTGATCCCCGGCGCGCGGGCGCCCCATCTGGTGAGCGCGGCGATGGTCAAACGGATGAGCGCCGGCAGCGTCATCATCGATATCTCGGTGGACCAGGGAGGCTGCATCGAGACCACCCGCCCGACCACCTACGCCGAACCCACCTTCGTCTGGGAGGGGGTGGTGCACTTCGGGGTGACCAATATGCCCGGCGCGGTGCCGCGCAGCGCCTCGCAGGCGCTGTCGGCGGCCCTGATCCCCTATGCGCTGCGTTTGGCGGCCGGCGGCTGGGAGGCGGACGCGCCGTTGTGCAAGGGGGTCAATGTGCGCGGCGGGGAGCTGGTCTACCCCGCATTGAAACGTGTCTCTTGAAGTAATAATTTGTATAATTACAAAATGTTATTCAACTATCTTACTGTAACAGGTTAATTCTTTGGCCCAGGCAACCAACAAGAAAGCGGGGCAGCGTTTCGTTCTCGGACCGCAGTTCAGTCGCGGCTTGCGCGAGGGCGCGTTGTACGTGTTCGGTACGGTGGCCATCTATCTGTTGATCGCGCTCTATTCCTACAACCCGTCCGACCCGGGCTGGTCGCACAACGGGCGCAGCCAGATGGTGCTCAATCTCGGCGGGCGTGCCGGCGCCTGGTTTTCCGACGTCTTCCTCTATCTGTTCGGTTACATGGCCTACCTGTTTCCGGTGATGGTGGCCTACAGCGGCTGGCTGCTGTTTCGCGGTCGCAATGAGGAGGAGCAGCCGAGCCAGATGGAGGTGACGCTGCGGGCCGTTGGCTTTCTGCTGACCCTGTGCGCCGGCGCCGGACTCGCCTTTCTGCATTTCGATTTTCGTGACGCGGTGCTGCCCCTTAACGCCGGCGGCATCCTGGGCGATGTGGTGGGGCGCGGCCTGGTCGGCGCCTTCAGCTTTCTCGGCGCCACGCTGTTCCTGCTGGCGCTGTTTCTGACCGGCGTCACGCTGTTTACCGGACTCTCCTGGCTGCGGGTGATGGATACCGTCGGCAACTGGACACTCGGTGTCGGCGCTCGGCTGCGCGGTATGCTGTCCCAGGTGCGCGAGTCGCTGCTGGCACGCCGGGCGCGGCAGCAGCGGGAGCAGGTGGTCAAGACCGAGAAGGCCAAGGTGGCGAAGCGCCCGCCGCCGCGCATCGAACCGGTGATCCCCAAGATCACGGCGGTCTCCCAGCGGGTACAGAAAGAGAAGCAGGTGCCGCTGTTCGAGGCATCGGCCGTTGATGGCGGGCTGCCGCCGTTGGCCCTGCTCGACATGGCCGAGGCGGGGGGCAACCGGCTTTCGACCGAGGCGCTGGGCGCGGTATCGCGCCTGGTGGAGTTGAAGCTGAAGGATTTCGGCATCGAGGCGCAGGTGGTGGAGGTCCATCCGGGACCGGTGATCACGCGCTTCGAACTGCAGCCGGCCGCCGGGATCAAGGTGAGCCAGATATCCAATCTTTCTAAAGACCTGGCCCGCTCGCTCTCCGCCATCAGCGTGCGCGTGGTGGAGGTGATTCCGGGCAAGACCACCATCGGCCTCGAAGTGCCCAATGAGTCGCGCGAGATCGTGCGTCTCTCCGAGGTGTTGCGCTCGCCCGCCTACGAGAGCGCCGGCTCATCGCTGACGCTGGCCTTGGGCAAGGATATCGCCGGCGTCCCCATGGTGGCGGACCTGGTCAAGATGCCGCATCTGCTGGTGGCGGGCACCACCGGTTCGGGCAAGTCGGTGGCGATCAACGCCATGATTCTGAGCCTGCTCTACGGCGCCAGCCCGCGCGACGTGCGGCTGATCATGGTCGACCCCAAGATGCTGGAACTCTCCATCTACGAGGGCATTCCGCACCTGCTGGCGCCGGTGGTCACCGATATGAAGGATGCCGCCAACGCCTTGCGCTGGTGTGTCGCCGAGATGGAGCACCGCTTCAAGCTGATGGCCAAACTCGGCGTGCGCAACATCGCCGGCTACAACCGCAAGGTGAAGGAGGCGCTGGCCGCCAAGCAGCCGCTCAAGGACCCGCTGTGGCAGCCGCTGGTGCCCGACGCGCCGGAATTGGAGGAGCAGCGGCCCGACCTGGACACGCTGCCGTTCATCGTGGTCATCGTCGACGAACTGGCCGACATGATGATGGTCGTAGGGAAGAAGGTGGAGGAGCTGATCGCCCGCCTGGCGCAGAAGGCGCGCGCCGCCGGCATTCACCTGATCCTGGCGACGCAACGGCCGTCGGTGGATGTGATCACCGGCCTGATCAAGGCCAACATTCCGACCCGCATCGCGTTCCAGGTGTCGTCGCGCATCGACTCGCGCACCATCCTCGACCAGCAGGGGGCGGAGAGTCTGCTCGGCAACGGCGACATGCTCTACCTGCCGCCGGGGCATGGCGTGCCGATGCGCATTCACGGCGCCTTCGTCTCCGACCAGGAGGTGCACCGCGTGGTCGACGACCTGAAGAATCGCGGGCGGCCGGAGTATGTGGATGACATCCTCAAAGGCGGCAGTGCGGAGAGCGGCGACGGCGCATTCGCCGGCGACGGTGGCGGCGATGGCGAAGCCGATCCGCTCTATGACGAGGCAGTGCAGATTGTATTGGAGAGCCGGCGGGCTTCGGTCTCGGGCATTCAGCGCCGGCTCAAGATAGGTTACAACCGTGCCGCGCGCATGGTGGAGATGATGGAGATGGCGGGGGTGGTCGGTCCGTTGCAGTCCAACGGTTCGCGCGAAGTGCTGGCACCGCCGCCGCCTGAGGATTGAACGAATGAAAGGGTTCCGTTACGGCGGTCGGGCGCTGTTGCTGCTGCTGATATTGAGCGTGAGTATGGCGGCCCAGGCCGGCGAGGGCAGGGTGAAGCTGGATCGCTTCTTCAAGGGTTTGAAGACCATGCGCGCGCAGTTCGTGCAGACCCTGCTCGACGCCCACCACAACGAAAAGGAGCGCAGCGAGGGTGTGCTGCTGTTGTCGCGCCCCGGTCGGTTCCGCCTGGAGTACACCAAGCCCTACAGTCAGCTGTACGTCGCCGACGGCAAGCACGTGTGGATGTACGACAAGGATCTGGAGCAGATTACGGTGCGGCCCGAGACGGCGGCACTGGGCAGTACGCCGGCGGCGTTGCTGTCGAGCGACGTGCCGTTGGATCGCAACTTCCGTCTGACCGAACTCGGCAACCACTCGGGCTTCACCTGGCTGGAGCTGAAACCGAAACAGAAGGACGCGACCTTTACCTATATCCGCCTGGCGCTGGACGGTGACGTGGTGCGCGCCATGGAGATGGGCGACAGCCTGGGGCAGACCACCCGGCTCTACTTCGACAAGGTGAGTCGCAATCCGCACCTGGCCGCCAGCGCGTTCGAGTTCACCCCGCCGCCCGATGTGGATGTGGTGGGGGATCCGAACTGAACCGCGCGACGTTTGTCCTCACGCTGTAGCACGCCGCCATGACCAATGCCGATCCGCTCCGTCCGCTGGCCGATCGCATGCGGCCTGCGTCGCTGGACGAATTCTTCGGCCAGTCGCATCTGCTCGGTCCCGGCAAGCCGCTGCGCCTCGCGCTGGAGTCGGGCAATCTCCACTCCATGGTCTTCTGGGGGCCGCCCGGCACCGGCAAGACCACCCTGGCGCGGATGATCGCCGGGCGCGCCAACGCCCAGTTTCTGGCCCTCTCCGCCGTGTTGGCGGGGGTCAAGGACATCCGTGAAGCGGTGGCCCAGGCGCAGCAGGTGCGCGCCGCCTACAACCGCGGCACCGTGCTGTTCGTCGACGAGGTGCACCGCTTCAACAAGTCGCAGCAGGACGCCTTCCTGCCCTACGTGGAGGACGGCACCGTCACCTTCATCGGTGCCACCACCGAGAATCCTTCGTTCGAGCTGAACAGCGCGCTGCTGTCGCGCGCCCGTGTCTATGTATTGAAGAGCCTGACGGTGGAGGAGATTGTGCTGGTGCTGGAGCGGGCGCTGCACGACGCCGAACGCGGTCTCGGCCAACGGCCGCTGGTGATTGCGCCGGAGCTGTTGCAGCACATCGCGACCGCGGCGGACGGCGACGCGCGCCGCGCCCTCAACCTGTTGGAGATCGCCGCCGACCTGGCGGAGCGCCGGGGCGAGCAGGAGGTGATCGAGGAGGCGGTGGTCAACGAGGTGCTCTCCGGCGGGGTGCGCCGCTTCGACAAGGGCGGCGAGGTCTTTTACGACCAGATCTCCGCGCTGCACAAATCGGTGCGCGGCTCCTCGCCCGACGCGGCGCTCTACTGGTTCACCCGCATGGTGGACGGCGGCTGCGATCCGCTTTACATTGCGCGCCGCGTGGTGCGCATGGCCTCGGAGGATATCGGCAACGCCGATCCGCGTGCCCTGGCGCTGGCGCTCAACGCCTGGGACGTGCAGGAGCGGCTCGGCAGCCCCGAGGGCGAGCTGGCCATCGCCCAGGCGGTGCTCTACATGGCCTGCGCGCCCAAGAGCAACG
>CAYQWR010000063.1:0-12815 GCA_964421235.1 uncultured Thiohalomonas sp.
CCGGTGGATCGCATCATCCCCGACTTCGCCAAGGCCGGCGCCACCTACATCACCTTCCACCCCGAGGCCTCCGAGCACATCGACCGCACCATCGGTCTGATCAAGGAGAGCGGCTGCAAGGCCGGTCTGGTGTTCAACCCCGCCACGCCGCTCGACGTGCTGGAGTACACCCTGCCCAAGCTGGACATGGTGCTGCTGATGTCGGTCAACCCCGGCTTCGGCGGTCAGAAGTTCATCCCCTACGTCCTCGACAAGGCCCGCAAGGTGCGCCAGATGATCGATGCCGGTGGTTACAACTGCCGCCTGGAGATCGACGGCGGCGTCGGCCCGGCCAACATCAAGGAAGTGGCCGAGGCGGGTGTTGATACCTTTGTCGCCGGCTCTGCCGTATTCGGCAAGCGTAACGACAAGGACAAGAACCACTACAACACCATCATCGCCGATATGCGTGCCGAGCTGGCCAAGGTCGGCAAGTAAAGAAATTCTCACCGCAAAGGCGCGAAGAGCGCAAAGGACACAATGGTTTTTTATTCTATTGTGAATACTTTGGCGCTCTTCGCGTCCTTTGCGCCTTTGCGTTGAACGGCTTATGTCTTTGAACAAACCCGAGATGGTATTGCTCGACCTGGACGGCACGCTGATCGACAGCGTGCCGGACCTGGCCTATTGCGTCGACGAGATGATGAAACAGTTGGGGCGGCCGGTGTGCGGCGAGGCCCGGGTGCGTGGCTGGGTCGGCAACGGTATCGAGAAGCTGGTCAAGCGCGCGCTCACCGACGAGCTGGAGGCGGAGCCGGCGGCGGCCGACATGGCCCGCGCCATGCCCATCTTCAACGAGCTGTATGCGGCCAACAACAGCGTGCGCAGCCGCCTGTTCCCCGGTGTGCGCGCGGGGCTGGAGGCGTTGCGGGCGGCCGGCATCAAGCTCGGCTGCGTCACCAACAAGGCGGCCTGTTTTACCGAACCGATGCTGCGTGACCTGGGTATCATGGAATTTTTCGCCATCGTGGTGAGCGGCGATACCACGCCGCAGAAAAAACCCCATCCTGCGCCCTTGCTCTATGCCGCGGAGTTCTTTAAAGTCGGTCCTGAGCACGCGTTGATGGTGGGTGATTCCATGCACGACGTGCACGCGGCACGGGCCGCGGGCTTTGCGGTGGTGGCGGTGAGCTACGGCTACAACCATGGTATCGACATCCGCGAGGCCCAACCGGACGCCGTCATCGATTCCTTGGCCGAATTGAAGGCCCTGCTGCAACTGAACTGAACGAACATGGTGCATACCGACAAGACAAAGCTGGGAATGGGCGGGACGCGATGGCGCTGGTGAAGCGCGCACGTATCTCCGGCTATTCCATGAAACTTTGCCTGTCAGGTGGTAACCATGACTCCACAACGCTTCGCTGAACTCGCCTCCCAAGGCTACAACCGTATTCCCGTGGTGCGCGAGGTCCTCGCCGACCTCGATACGCCGCTCTCCACCTATCTGAAACTGGCCGCCGGCCGCTACTCCTACCTGTTCGAATCGGTGCAGGGCGGGGAGAAGTGGGGGCGTTACTCCATCATCGGCCTGCCGTGCCGCACCGTGCTGCGGGTGCGCGGTCACGCAATCGAGGTGGAACACGACGGCGCCGTGGTGGAGAGCGCCACCGTCACCGACCCTCTGGCCTGGATCGAGCAGTTCCAGCAGCGCTATAAGGTGGCCTGCGAAGAGGATGAGCCGCGTTTCAACGGCGGTCTGGTCGGCTACTTCGGCTACGACACGGTGCGCTACATCGAGCCCCGGCTCGGCGCCTGCCCCAACACCGACGAGATGGACACCCCCGACATCCTGCTGATGGTGTCGGACGAGGTGGTGGTGTTCGATAACCTCAGCGGCAAGCTGCACGTCATCGTCCATGCCGATCCGCAAGCCCCCGATGAACTCAAAAAGGCCAACCGCCGGGTCGATGAGCTGATCGCGTTGCTGCGCGGTCCGCTGCCTGCGCGTCGTGCCACCAACCCCCACCGGGTCAGCGAACAGGACTTCATCTCCGGTTTCACCCAGGAGGGTTTCGAGGCGGCGGTGAGCCGGGCGCGCGAATACATCACCGACGGCGACATCATGCAGGTGGTGCTGTCGCAGCGTCTGTCGTTGCCGTTCTACGCCGAACCGCTGGATCTTTACCGCGCGCTGCGTGGGCTCAACCCTTCCCCCTACATGTACTTCCTCGACCTGGACGGCTTCCACGTGGTGGGTTCGTCGCCGGAGATCCTGGTGCGCTGCGCCGACGGCGTGGTCACGTTGCGCCCCATCGCCGGCACCCGGCCGCGCGGCAGGGACGAGGAGCAGGATCGGGCGCTGGAGGAGGATCTGCTGGCCGATCCCAAGGAGCTGGCCGAGCACCTGATGCTGATCGACCTGGGACGCAACGATGTCGGTCGCATCGCCGAGACGGGCAGCGTCAAGCTTACCGACAAGATGGTGATCGAGCGCTATTCCCACGTGATGCACATCGTCTCCAACGTCGAGGGCAGGCTGAAGGAGGGGATGAGCGCGATGGATGCACTGCGCGCCACCTTCCCCGCGGGCACCGTTTCCGGTGCGCCCAAGATCCGCGCCATGGAGATCATCGACGAGCTGGAGCCGGTCAAGCGCGGCGTCTACGCCGGCGCCGTCGGCTATCTCGCCTGGAACGGCAACATGGATACGGCCATCGCCATCCGCACCGCGGTGATCAAGGAGGGCACGCTCTACATGCAGGCCGGTGCGGGCATCGTCTACGACTCGGTTCCGTTGAAGGAGTGGGAGGAGACGATGAGCAAGGGGCGCGCGGTATTCCGCGCGGTAACCATGGCCGAAGCCGGCCTCGATATCCGGCACAAGTGAGGGACGCATCATGTTGCTGATGATCGACAACTACGACTCCTTCACCTACAACCTGGTGCAGTACTTCGCCGAGTTGGGTGCCGAGGTCCAGGTACACCGCAACGACCAGATTACGATCGAAGAGATCGAGGGTCTACAGCCGGAACGCATCGTCGTTTCGCCGGGTCCCTGTTCGCCCACCGAGGCGGGTATTTCGGTGGCGGCGATCCGACACTTCGCCGGCAAGCTGCCGATTCTCGGCGTCTGCCTCGGCCACCAGTCCATCGGCCAGGCCTTCGGTGGCCGTATCGTGCACGCCCGCGAGATCATGCACGGCAAGACCTCGCCGGTGCATCACAGTGACGTGGGCGTGTTCCACGGACTGAGCAATCCGTTCGAGGCGACGCGCTATCACTCCCTGGTGATCGAGCAGGCCTCGCTTCCCGATTGCCTGGAGGTGACGGCCTGGACCGAGCTGCCCGACGGCGAGCGCGACGAGATCATGGGTGTGCGTCACCGCGAGCTGGTCATCGAGGGGGTGCAGTTCCACCCCGAGTCGATCCTGACCGAGCACGGCCACCAGCTGCTGGGCAACTTCCTCGCCATGCAGGGCGGGCGCCGTGCTTAAGGGCGGGTCGCGCTGAAACTCACCGCAGAGACGCAGAGGACGCCGAGAGGAATAGTGCCCTGAAAATCTCTGCGCACTCTGCGTCTCTGCGGTGAAAATTTCTTTTTCGATTGATTGACCCATGACTGCGCTGCACGGGACAATCGCACCCCAACCCCATGCAGTGATTTGAAAGGTTCAACGCCATGGACATGCAAGCAGCCATTCGCGCCGTCACCGAGCGCCGCGACCTGACCGGTGAGCAGATGAGCGCCGTGATGCACCTGATCATGACCGGTGCGGCGACACCGGCGCAGATCGGCGGCTTCCTGGTCGGCCTGCGCATGAAGCGCGAGACGGTGGAGGAGATCGCCGCTGCCGCCGCGGTGATGCGCGAGCTGGCGGCGCGGGTCGAGCTCGACCTGCCGCACCTGGTCGATACCTGCGGCACCGGCGGCGACGGCGCCCACACCTTCAACATCTCCACCACCAGCGCCTTCGTGGTGGCGGCGGCCGGCGGCAACGTGGCCAAGCACGGGAACCGTTCGGTCTCCAGCAAGTCGGGCAGCGCCGACGTGCTGGAGGCGGCCGGGGTGAACCTCGACCTGACCCCGGAACAGGTGGGCGAATGCGTGCGCCAGGCCGGCGTCGGTTTCATGTTCGCGCCGCGCCACCATGCGGCGATGAAGCACGCCATCGGGCCGCGCCGCGAGATGGGCGTGCGCACCATCTTCAATGTGCTGGGGCCGTTGACCAATCCGGCAGGCGCCCCCTATCAGGTGTTGGGCGTCTACAGCGGCGAATGGCTGGAGCCGCTGGCCGAGGTGCTGGGGCGATTGGGCTCGAAGCACGTGCTGGTGGTGCACGCGGAGGACGGCATGGACGAGATCAGCATCGCGGCGCCGACCCAGGTGGCCGAGTGGCGCGCCGGCAAGTTGTCGCGTTACGCCATCACTCCGGAACAGTTCGGCATGGTGCGCGGCGATCTGAAGGCGCTGGCCGTGGAGCTGCCGGAGCAGAGCCTCGGCATCATGCGCGAGGTGCTGGAGGACAAGGCGGGGGCGGCGCGCGACATCGTCGTGCTCAACGCCGGCGCCGCCATCTACGCTGCGGACCTGGCAGCCAGCCTGGCGGAAGGGGTCGAGCGGGCACAGCAGGTGATCGCCAGCGGCGCCGCGCTGGAGCGGCTGGAGCGGCTGGTGGCGGTGAGCAACAGTTTCAAGACAGCCTGATGCGAGTGGATGAGCGCGTGAACGATACCCCGGATATTTTGCAGAAGATCCTGCGGCGCAAGGCGGAGGAGATTGCCGAACGCTCGCAGCGCATCTCAATGGAGACGTTGCGGCAGCAGGCCGGTGAGGCGCCGCCGGTGCGGCCGTTCGTCGGCGCGATCCGCGCCAAGATTGCCGCCGGCGCGGCGGCGGTGATCGCCGAGGTGAAAAAGGCCTCGCCGAGCAAGGGCGTGTTGCGCGCCGATTTCCGCCCGGAGGCGATCGCCGCCTCCTACGAACGTGGCGGCGCCGCCTGCCTGTCGGTGTTGACCGACGCCGATTTCTTCCAGGGCAGTGAAGCCTATCTGCGCGCGGCGCGGGCCGCCTGCTCACTGCCGGTGATCCGCAAGGACTTCATCGTCGATCCCTATCAGGTGGTCGAGGCGCGCGCCATCGGCGCCGACTGCATCCTGCTGATCGTCGCCGCCCTGGACGATGCGCGCCTGGCCGAGCTCACGGCGCTGGCCGGCGAGTACGGCATGGATGTGCTGATGGAGGTGCACGACGAGGCCGAATTGCAGCGCGCCCTGCGCCTGCCGGTCCCGCTCATCGGCATCAACAACCGCAACCTGCGCACCTTCGCGACGACGCTGCAGACGACCCTGGATCTGTTGCCGCAGATCCCGGCCGACCGTATCGTGGTGACCGAGAGCGGCATTCACACGCGCGACGACGTGGCGCTGATGCGCGGCAACGGCGTCGATGCGTTTCTGGTGGGGGAGGCGTTTATGCGTGCGGAGGAGCCTGGGGAGCGGCTGGCAGAGCTGTTTCGGTGAAGCAGATACAAGGGTAAAGGTGCAAACATGAACATGCGGCCGCAGGCCGCGCCATCCCTTGTATCTTGTATCCGATTTTACCGCGCGCCGAATACCACGATGGTCTTGCCCTTGACGGAGACCAGACCCTGTTCCTCCAGCGCCTTGAGCACCCGTCCCGCCATTTCGCGCGAGCAGCCGACGATGCGTCCCAGCTCCTGGCGGGTGATGCGGATCTGCATGCCGTCGGGATGGGTCATGGCGTCCGGCTCCTTGGTCAGGTCGAGCAGGGTACGGGCGATACGGCCGGTGACGTCGAGGAAGGCGAGGTCGCCCACTTTGCGGCTGGTGGTGCGCAGGCGTGCCGCCATTTGGGTCGACAGCGCGAACAGGATTTCGGGATCGTCGTGTGCCACCTGGCGGAAGCGGGCGTAGCTGATCTCGGCCAGCTCGCACTCGCTGCGCGCGCGCACCCAGGCGCTGCGTCCCGCCTCCTCGTTGAATAGCCCCATCTCGCCGAAGAAATCGCCGGGATTGAGATAGGCCAACACGATCTCGCGCCCAGTGTCATCCTCGATCAGCACCGTCACCGAGCCCTTGGTGATGTAGTAGAGCACGTCCGGCTTGTCGCCGGCACGGATAATGGTGCTTTTCGCCGGATACTTGCGGCGATGACAATGAGCCAGGAAGCGATCGATGGCCGGATTACCGGTCGCCGGCGCCTTGACTACCATAATAACCCCTCGTCCTGATGGCATTTTCTGTTACGTATACCAGCACGCCCATAGGCAGGCAAGTGCCGCACTCAGGTACAATAACACGTTTGTTTTCCGCCGTAGAGGAATGTGGGGATGAAAGCGCGTATCAAGTGGGTGGAGAACGCCACCTTTCTGGGAGAGGCGGGCAGCGGTCATGCCGTGGTGATGGACGGTCCGCCGGAGCTGGGCGGGCGCAATCTCGGGGTGCGGCCGATGGAGATGCTGCTGCTGGGGATGGGCGGCTGCACCGCCTTCGATGTGGTGCATATCCTGAAGAAGGCGCGCCAGCCGATCAGCGACTGTGTGGCGGAGTTGAGCGCGGAGCGCGCCGAGACCGACCCCAAGATATTCACCCGCATCCACGTCCACTTCGTCGTCAGCGGTACCGGGCTGAAGGAGGCGCAGGTGAAGCGCGCGGTGGAACTGTCGGCAGAGAAATACTGTTCCGCCTCCATCATGCTGGGCAAGGTGGCGCAGGTGACCCACGACTTCGAGATCGTGGAGGGCTGAGCGGTGATGCGTCCCCAGCCCACGCGCGGGCTGCGCCATGTGGCGTTGTATACTACCGAGCTGGAGGCGTGTGAGCGGTTTTACGTTGAATTGCTCGGCATGCGCGTGGAGTGGCGCCCCGATGCGGACAACGTCTATCTCACCTCCGGCAACGACAATCTTGCGCTGCATCGGGCCAAAGAGCTGCCGGCCGGGCCGCAACGCCTGGACCATATCGGTTTCGTACTCGCGGCGGCTGAAGATGTCGACGCCTGGTTTGATTATCTCGGTGCCCACGGCGTCACCATGAAATCCACTCCGCGCACCCACCGCGACGGCGCCCGCAGCTTCTACTGCCTGGATCCGGTCGGTGTCGCGGTACAGATGATTTTTCATCCCCCTTTGGCGGCGGATCAAGGATAATAGGCCATCTCAAGCGGCGGACATCGGTCGGCGCGGAGGTTTACTATCTGTAAAGGCTGTGGAGGTTTACAAAATTGGTGAGCGCCCTCAATAGCAAGCTCAAACTGCACGGGTTCAACAACCTGACCAAGACCCTGAGCTTCAACATCTACGACATCTGCTATACGCAGACCGACGCGCAGCAGCGCGAGTACATCGAATATATCGACGAGGAGTACAACGCCGAGCGCCTGACCAACATCCTCACCGACGTGACGGAGATCATCGGCGCCAATATCCTCAATATCGCCCGCCAGGATTACGAGCCCCAAGGGGCAAGCGTCACCATACTGATCTCCGAAGAGCCGGTGATCTCCCAGGAGCTGTCCAATACCGAGGCGCCGGGGCCGCTGCCCGAGGCGGTGGTGGCGCACCTGGACAAGAGCCATATCACGGTGCACACCTATCCGGAGAGCCATCCGGACAACGGCATCAGCACCTTCCGCGCCGATATCGACGTCTCCACCTGCGGCCGTATCTCGCCGCTGAAGGCGTTGAACTACCTGATCCACAGTTTCGAGTCGGACATCGTCACCATGGATTACCGGGTGCGCGGCTTCACCCGCGATGTCACCGGGCGCAAGGTCTATATCGATCACAAGATCAATTCGATCCAGAACTACATTGCGCGCGACACGCTGGAGCGCTATCAGATGATCGACGTCAACGTCTATCAGGAGAACATCTTTCACACCAAGATGATGTTGAAGGAGTTCGATCTGGACAACTACCTGTTTGGCGTCGAGGCGGAGGAGCTGGAGCCGACCGAGTCGCGCGCCATCCGCCAGCGACTGCAAAAGGAGATGGCGGAGATCTTCTACGGACGCAATCTGCGGAAACTGCCGAAGAAATAGCTACAAGTGGCAAGCAACAAGTGGCAAGTAATTAAGGTCTCCCGTCTTTGTCTTGTCGCTTGAAACTTGCACCGTGCAACTTGTCACTTAGATCCAATACGCCGTTCGCGTCATCACCTTCGACACCCCCTTCATCAGCCCCTTGACCGGCGTCGGCAGTTCGGCGCCGCCGGCGTGGAGGGCCATGGTGGCGTGGTGCGCCTCGTCCTCTTTCATCTGTTGCAGGATCGCGCGGCTGCGCTGATCGTGATGCGGCAGGCGCTCCAGGTGTTCGTCGAGGTGCTTCACCACCTGTTTCTCGGTCTCGACCACGAAACCGAGGCTCCACTTGTCGCCGGCGAGGCCGGCCAGCGCCCCGATGGTCAGTGAGCCCACGTACCAGAACGGGTTGAGATAACTGACGTGGGTGCCGAGCTCCCGGGCGCGACGTTCGCACCACTCCAGGTGATCGTTTTCCTCCAGCGCCGCGCGTTCCATCTTGTCGCGCACCTGCGGCAGCCGCGCCGTCAGCGCCTGCCCCTGATAGAGCCCCTGCGCCGACACCTCGCCGGCATGATTGATGCGCATCAGGCGGCCGGCCAGGTCACGCTCCTGATCCGTCAGCACCGCTTCCATCTTGTCGTCGCCGGGGTTGGGGCGTTCCGTGACCACCGGTTTGCCCAGCACGGTGCGCAGGCCCGTATCCAGGTTGATCAGCATCCTGTCGAACAGGGAATAGTGTCGTTGGTGCATGGCGATACGTTACCGGACGTGGGCCGCTGGTGACAACACCACCGTGTCGTCGGTCAGCCGTTGGCGCGTGATAAGGGTGATCGGATGGAGTACTTCGATCTCCAGACCGGCGGCACGGATGCCTGCGGCCAGGTGCATGGCGCAGCCGATGTTGGCGCTGACCAGCAAAACGCCGTCGTGGCCGGCCAGCGCGGCGATCTTTTCCGCCCGCAGGGCGTCGGCGGTTTCCGGTTCGCTGACGAAATAGCTGCCGGCCGCGCCGCAGCAGTGATCGTTATGCGGCAGTGGCAGCGGTTCGAGTTCCGGGATGCGGCGCAACAGTTTATATATGCCCCCGGCACCGCCGAGCACGTTGCGCAGGCTGCACGGCTCGTGCACGAATACCTTCTGCGGCAACGGCTGCAACGCAACCCCGGCCGGCCAGCCCGCATCGGCGAGGAAGTCGCCGATGTCGCGCACCTTATGCGCAAGGGTGGCCGCCAGGGGCGATTCCAACAGCTCGCCATACTCGTGCAGCAGCGCACCGCAGCCGCTGGCGACCGTCAGTACGGCCTCCACCTCCAGGGCCGCAAAGGCGGCGACGTTGCGTTGCGCCAGTGCACGCGCGGCGGCGCCATCGCCCTGCTGCACCTGCAAGGCACCGCAGCAGGTCTGCTCCGCCGGAATGTGTACCCCGTAGCCGAGCGCGCTGAGCAGATCCGCCGCATCATGCAGCAACGCGCGCTCGAACAGATCGCCGGTACAGCCGACAAACAGTGCAACCCGGCCGCGCTCCTCGCCACGTGCCGGCACGAAAGGGGGCAATGACGCCGCCGCCGGCAGCGCCGGCAGCGCCTTGAGCAGATGGCCGACGGCGCCGTTGCCGAACAGTCCGCTGGCGGTGCCGAGCCGCTGCAGGCCGCTGCGCTGGAACAGCCGCAGACCGCCCCGCAGCGCCCCGCGTCGCGCAGGCGAGCGCAGGGTATCGGACAGCAGACGCGGTAACGCTTGATGGGGGCGTTGTGCCCAGGCCAGCTCGCGGGTGGTGCGCAACAGCCGGCCATAGGCGACTTGCGACGGGCACATCGCCTCGCAGGCACGGCAACTGAGACAGCGGTCGAGGTGTCCCAGCAGTTGCGGCGTGGCCGCCAACTGGCCGCGGGCCAGCGCCAGCATCAACGATATGCGGCCGCGCGGCGACTCTGCCTCGTTATGGCTGAGCGCATAGGTGGGGCAGTGCGGCAGGCACATGCCGCACAGGACGCAACGATCGGCATCGGCGATGATTTGGGTGGCGAGGTTCAACACGTGTTTCCGGGACGAGGTCGGTACGGTCGGGCTGGGTAAGAATAGCCCATGTTAGAATGTTTGAACGCCGGACCCAAGTCCCGGTTGCCAGAGAGGCGTATCCGCCATGTCGTATTACCGTTACCACGTTTTTTTCTGCACCAACCGCCGCGACGACGGCACTTGTTGCCAGGATCACGATGCCCAGGCGATGCGCGACTACGCCAAGGGGCGGGTCAAGCAGCTGGGTCTGGCGGGGCCGGGCGGCGTGCGCGTCAACAGCGCCGGCTGCCTCGACCGCTGCGGCGAAGGACCGGTGATCGTCGTCTACCCGGAAGCGACTTGGTACACCTACGTGGACCAGGAGGATATCGACGAAATCGTCGACGAGCACCTGCGCCACGGGCGGGTGGTCGAACGGCTTAAGATATAAACACATAGATACAAGGGATATGGACTGTGCTGCGCACGCTACATGTTGATAGCGCTTCCCTTGCTTGTATCTGCTTTTCAGGGTTGACGGATCTGAAAATATGAGTATATTAGTAATTACTGATTCGCCGGTGCCCCCCAATGCCCGGCGGATCGTTGACTCCTCCACCCTCCTTTGGTGGTTTTGTTAGGCGCGGTAACCCCTTTACCGCGCCTTTTTTATTGCCTAAAGAGAGGAGGAGGGGGGAAGATACAGGGCACCAAGGAACTCGGTGCATCGGCCCCGCTGGACGGTCTTTCCATCCCTTGGTTCTATTCCCCTGTATATTTTTCCTTGTATCTTGCATCCGATTTTAATAATATTCCGCCTCTTTCGAGTGGCCCGCTCTTATGTTGGAGTGATTTGGGATGATTGGGACAAAGACTTTCAGCGCCAAACCCGAGACCGTCAAGCGTGACTGGTTCGTGGTTGACGCTACCGACAAGACCCTCGGTCGACTGGCGTCCGAGATCGCCAGCCGTCTGCGTGGCAAGCACAAGGCTGAGTACACGCCGCACGTCGATACCGGCGACTACATCATTGTGGTCAACGCCGAGAAGGTGCGCGTCAGCGGTCGCAAGGCGACCGACAAGATGTACTACCACCACACCGGTTTTCCCGGCGGCATCAAATCGATCAGCTTTGACAAGCTGATTCAGAAGGCGCCGCAGCGTGTGATCGAGATCGCGGTGAAGGGCATGCTGCCGAAGAATACGTTGGGTCGCGCGATGTTCAAGAAGCTGAAGGTGTATGCCGGTCCGGCGCACACTCATGCAGCCCAGCAGCCGAAGCAGTTGGAAATCTGAGTGCGTAAGGCACGAAGCTAGGATCAAGCAACATGGCACAGAGTCAGAACAATATCACCACCGGCCGTCGCAAGACCTCCACCGCGCGCGCCTTCCTGGTGCCCGGCAAGGGCGCCATCACCGTCAACGGCCGTGGCCTCGACCTCTACTTCGGTCGCGAGACCGCACGCATGGTCGTGCGCCAGCCGCTGGAGAGCGTGGAACTGCTCGATAAGTTCGACGTCAACGTCACCGTCGCCGGCGGCGGCACCACCGGCCAGGCCGGTGCCATTCGCCACGCCATCGCCCGCGCGCTGGTCGCCTACGATGAGAGTCTGCGCAGCGCGCTGCGTCGCGGCCACTTCCTCACCCGCGACGCCCGTGAGGTCGAGCGTAAGAAGGTCGGCCTGCACAAGGCGCGCAAGCGTCCGCAATACTCGAAACGATAGTTACAGGTTTCAAGTTGCAAGTTTCAAGAAAGCATGGAAGCTTTCGAAAAATTGGAAGTATGGCGACGAAGTTCGCGGCTGTGTGTGGAATTGTACAAAGCACTCGGCAAATGCCGCGAGGCAGGATTTAGGGATCAAATCACCCGCTCTGCGCTGTCGGTACCTTCGAACATCGCAGAGGGCTACGAGCGGGATTCGGGGCGGGAATTCGCTCGCTTTCTGCGTATCGCCAAGGGATCTTGCGGTGAGTTGCGAACGCAACTTTATATCGGCGCCGAAGCAGGACTTCTGGATAAGTCGGTGGCCCTCGGTATGGTGGCCGAAGCGACTGAAATCGCGCGAATGCTGCAGGGGTTGATTGGCCGTTGCCGCCCCGGCTGATTCTTGCGACTTGTCACTTGCAACTTGCCACTGATTTATTGGGGGATCGTCTAGCGGCAGGACTATGGACTCTGACTCCATCAACCTAGGTTCGAATCCTAGTCCCCCAGCCAATACACAAATAAGCCCGCTTCATTGCGGGCTTATTTGTTTATGGGTTCCGCCTTTTTCCAGGAGTTGAACCCAGGCGCCACAGACGCGGAGAACTTCAGAGCGTAGCGGTGGTGCGCGACCCTGCGAGTAATCCCCGTTCCCCAACAGACACTATTGAACCCGATGAGATGGTTTTCGGGTGCTCCGCCCAGGGCCAAGCCGTGGATTCGCTCCCCGATTTTGCCGACCGTATGCCGGCGGCAACAGCTAAGCATATGAATCCGCACATATATTGTGGAATATTGCGCCAAGACCGTTGGCATACCCCCTTAACCCATTGCTTTTGCGTTAATGTTGTAGAAATGCAACATAAAAAAGCTTTGTGGTTTTTTTGAAAAAAGGTGTTGCATTCGCCTGCGGAGGTGGTCTAGAGTGACCTCCGTTTAAGTTTGAGCTCAACCTTAAACCTGCTTTGTTCACAAGAACCTTTCGTTAACCTCTAGGAGACGAAATACAATGAAGAAGAGTGTGATTGCTGCGGCCGTGGCCGCTATCCTGGCTGTACCCGCTGTTGCGATGGCCGATGTGACCGT
>CAYQWR010000064.1:0-9457 GCA_964421235.1 uncultured Thiohalomonas sp.
GAGTCGTCGGAGTTGGCGGAGATGGTGCCGACCTGGGCGATGGCCTTGCTGTCGGTGCAGGGCTTGGAGAGTTTCTTCAGCTCTTCCACCGCCACGATCACGGCCTTGTCGATGCCGCGCTTCAGGTCCATCGGGTTCATGCCGGCGGCCACCGACTTCATGCCTTCGTTGACGATGGACTGAGCCAGCACGGTGGCGGTGGTGGTGCCGTCGCCGGCGATGTCGGAGGTCTTGGAGGAGACCTCTTTCACCATCTGCGCGCCCATATTTTCGAACTTGTCCTTCAGCTCGATCTCCTTGGCCACGGAGACGCCGTCCTTGGTGATGGTCGGGGCGCCGAAGCTCTTCTCCAGAACCACGTTGCGGCCCTTCGGACCCAGGGTCACCTTGACGGCATTGGCCAGGATATTGACGCCACGCACCATGCCTTGGCGGGCGGAATCACCAAACCGGACTTCTTTTGCGCTCATATTTGCTCTTCCTCTGCTAATTCGTTGTTTACGGGTGAGATTGGCGGATAGCCGGGCGCTTAGCCCTCGATCACGCCCATCAGGTCTTCTTCGCGCATGACCAGCAGGGTCTCGCCGTCGACCTTCACCTCGGTACCGGCATACTTGCCGAACAGCACTACGTCGCCGGCCTTCACATCCAGCGCGCGCACCTCACCGTTTTCCAGGATCTTGCCCTTGCCCACGGCAACGACCTCGCCCTGAATCGGCTTCTCGGTGGCACTGTCGGGGATCACGATGCCGCCCGCGGACATGCGCTCCTCTTCCTTGCGACGAACGATCACACGATCATGCAGGGGACGAATTTTCATTCTTGCAAATCCTCTTCTAAGCTGATGATTTTTAAATGAAATAGCCGCTTCCTTAGGGTTGCGGCCGAGCCTATGCGGCAAGCTGTTAGCACTCGCCGTTGGTGAGTGCTAATAATAATGGCGAGTCTCTGTTAGTCAAGGGGTAGGGCCGTCGGCGTTCGTCAATAAACCCGGGGGCTGGGCGCCAATTGGTCTGTTTTCCGCCTATCGAGCCAGGATCCGGCCGGCCGGGTGACGAGTGGCCGCAAAATCGAACCACGGCGCCCCGCAATCGGTTGACGATGGCGACACAAAATGATTCCATCCCTCCATGCGCCGATCAAAACAGCTCCGGCAGCGCTTCCCCGGTGCCGGTTATCCCCTCGACGCGAATTCGTCAAACTGGCAACCACAACCTGATCACAGCCCATCACAGGAGATGCGATAGATGTCCCATTTGCACTGGGAACCAAGCCTGGATACGGACATCGATAGCATTGATACTCAGCATCGCCGCATTGTTGACTATATCAATCAACTTCACGACGCGATTGCACACCATGAGCGCGCGGCGGTAGGCCAAACCCTCGATCAGCTAATCGATTACACCATTACCCATTTCATATTCGAAGAGCGCCTGATGGAAGAGGCGGGGTACGTTCATCTCGCCGCCCACAAGGCGGTGCATGAATCCTTCAAGACCGGCGTCGCCTCCTATAAGCGGCGTTTCGACAACGGTGAGGACATCGCCAAACAGCTGCGTTCCGGTCTGTGTGTCTGGCTGATCGATCACATCAAACGGGAAGACGGCGCTTACGTGGACGTCGTCAAGACCCATCTGGACAGCGATTAGCGTCCCCGACCTGACTGCCGTCTGTCGTTTGGGCGAGGGTTGTGGCGCGTGCGCCCTTCCCCGCCGGGTGTCCGCTTGCAGAAGCGTCCTTCAGTCGTCTTCGCGCTTGAAATCGCCTTCGATGACGTTGGGACCATGGCCATGGCCGCCCGACGGAGGCGTCTCCACCACCACCGGGCGTACCAATCCGCGCCGCAGCACGAACCAGATCACGGCCCGGCGTACCGGTGGAATCAGTCCGAGGAAGCCTAACGTATCGGTAAGAAAGCCCGGTGTGAGGAGCAGCGCGCCGGAGACCAGGATCACCACGCCCTCCAGCATCGGCACGGTCGGCAGTTCGCCCCGCGCCAACAGGGTCTGCACCCGCGCCAACGTCGCCAGCCCCTGGTGGCGCATCAGTTGCGCCCCGAGCACGGCGGTAAATACCACCAGCGCAACCGTGGGAATGACGCCGATCAGCGCCCCCACCTTGATCAGGAGATAGACCTCGATCAGGGGGATGAAGAGCAGCAACAGGAATAAAAGACGAAACAGGGGCATCTCTTAGGACAACGTGAGGGAAGCGGTCGATGCGCCATTATGCCCCAAACGGCCCCTGCGGCGCACATTCGGGGGATTAATGCGCAAACAGGCCAAATTCGCTATCTTGCGCCCATGAAGCACTATCTCGTGATCAACACCTGCCCCGACCTGGCGACGGCGCAGCGGTTGGCTGAACGCATGGTCGGCGAAAAGCTGGCCGCCTGCGTCAACATCGTGCCGGCGGTGCGGTCGGTCTACGAGTGGCACGGGGCGCTGCAGCACGATGAGGAGTGCCTGCTCTACATCAAGACGCGGGCCGAGCGCTATGCCGCACTGGAGGAGGCGCTGCGGCGCCACCACCCGTATGAACTGCCGGAGATCATCGCGGTCCCAATCGAGGCCGGTCTGCCCGCCTACCTCGCCTGGGTCGACCAACAAACGGAAGGGTAGGGAATGAGAAAACAACTCAAACAATGGCTCATCGTACTGGCGATCGCGCTGCCGCTGTTCGGCCCGCAGGCCAGGGCCGACGACCAGCCGCTGCCCGCCGACCAGGCCTTCCGTCTCACGGTCACGGCGCTCGACGCCAACACGCTGCGCGCGCAATGGGTCATCGCCAAGGGTTACTACCTCTATGAGAGCAAATTCCGCTTCACCAGCGCCACGCCCGGCATCACCCTGGGCAAGGCCGCATTTCCGCCGGCGCAGGTCAAGGACGATCCGAACTTCGGCCGCCTCGATGTCTACCACGACCGGGTAGCGGTCGAGATCCCGTTAAACCGCGGCGCGGATGCCGGAACGAGCATGACGCTGAATGTCACCTACCAGGGCTGCGCCGAAGTGCTGGGGGTGTGCTACCCGCCGCAGCACCGGAGCATCAAGGTGACGCTGCCGGCGGCGGCCCCCGCGCCCGCCGCATCAAGCGCCGACAACCGCCCGCAGCAGTTGAACAAGGCCCTGGCGCAGTTCAACCGGAATCTCGGCGGCGACAGCGGCGGCGACGGCGAAATCCTGCCGGTGGACCAGGCCTTCCGCTTCGACGCCACCATCAGCGGCAACGTCATTACCGCCAACTGGCAGATTGCACCCGGCACCTACCTCTATCACGACAAGCTGCACTTCGGCCTCGCCGACGCGCCGGGCGTCCGGCTCGGCGACTACACCTTGCCGCCGGGCGAGGACAAGTACGAGCCGGTGCTGCAAAAGCACGAGCGGATCTTTCGCAACCAACTGGCGGTAAAGCTGCCGCTGACGGTCAGCGACCCGGCAACCAAACAGGTCACGCTGCTGGTCAGCTATCAGGGCTGCTCCGCCGCAAGCGGGGTCTGCTACCCGCCGGTGAAGAAGCGGGTGGTGCTGACCTTGGGTGCCGCGACCACCACCGCCGCGGCCGTAGCGCCGGCGGCCACCGCCGCGCCGGCGGACCATGGCGCCGCCTCCAACGAAGCGCGCTTTCTTAACGTCCTGGCCCACGGCAATCTGCTGACGGTGGTACTGGCGGCCCTGGCCGCGGGCCTGCTGATGGCCTTCACCGCCTGCGTCTACCCGATGATCCCGATCCTCTCCAGCATCATCGTCGGCCAGGGCGAGAAGACCAGCGTGGCCAGAAGCTTCGGCCTGTCGCTGGTCTATGTGCTGGCGGTGGCACTGACCTTCGGCGTGGTGGGCGGCATCACGGCCGTGGCCGGCGGCGGTGTCGGCATCCAGGCGTCGTTCCAGAGCCCGTGGCTGCTGCTGCCGTTCGCCGCGCTGTTCGTGATCCTGGCGTTGGCGATGTTCGGCTTCTACGACATCCAGATGCCCAGCGCGCTGCAGAGCCGCCTCAATGCGCTGAGCAACCGCCAGCGCGGCGGCACCCTGATCGGCGTGGCGCTCATGGGCGTGTTCTCGGCGCTCATCGTCGGTCCCTGCGGCGGCCCGTTCCTCATTGGCGCCCTCGGCTACGCCGCCTCCAGCGCCAAGCTGGCCGACGGCTTCCTCGCCCTGTTCAGCCTGGGACTCGGCATGGGCTTGCCGTTGCTGCTGGTCGGCCTCGGCGGCGGCGCCCTGCTGCCGCGCGCCGGCGGCTGGATGACCACGGTGAAGGCCGTGGCCGGCGTGATCCTGTTGAGCGTGGCGATCATCTTCCTGGAACGGCTGCCGGCACTGATCCCGCCCGAGGTCACCATGCTGCTGTGGAGCGCGCTGCTGATCGTCTCCGCCGTCTATATGGGCGCGCTGGAATCGATCGCCGCCGGGGCCAGCGGCTGGCGGCGGCTGTGGAAGGGACTCGGAATCGTGTTGCTGATATACGGTGTAGTGGTGATGCTGGGCGGCATCAGCGGCGGCGTCAGCGTCACCGACCCGCTGCACGGCTCGCGCCTGCTGGGCGGCACCGTTGCCGAATCCGGTGCCGGCGCTAGCGCGGCGACGCAACCGCTGCCATTCAAACGCATCCATTCGGTTGCCGATCTGGAACGGGAACTGGCGGCCGCCAAGGCGGCGCACAAACCGGTGATGCTCGATTTCTACGCCGACTGGTGCGGCTACTGCAAGGATTACGAGGCGTACGTCTTCCCCAACCGGGCGGTCCAGCAGAGCCTGGCCGGCGCCGTGCTGCTGCAAGCGGACGTAACGGCGCAAAACGACGCGGACCGGAAGCTGATGGAAAAGGTGGGCGTGTTCCTGCCGCCCGCCATCCTGTTCTTCGACCGCGACGGACATGAGGTCCGCAGCGACCGCGTCATCGGTTACATGGACCCGGCGGCATTCCAGGCGCAGGTCCGACGCGCCCTGGGACTGTGAGCCGCGCCGTGCGCCGCTGCGGACCGGTAGCGCTTCTGCTGCTCACCGCCGCGCTGCTGCTTGCGGCCTGCAGCAAAGGCACCGAATCGACCGGCGCCGCGGCGCCCCCCGTGGCATCGGCGTTCGCATCAGCGGCGGCGTTTCCCGATCTGGATGGCAAGACACAACCGCTGGCGCACTGGAAAGGGAAGGTGGTGCTGCTCAATTTCTGGGCGCCATGGTGTCCGCCGTGCCGCAAGGAGATCCCGGACCTGATCAAATTGCAGGCAAAATACGCAAACCGCGGCTTCACCGTCGTCGGTATCGCCATCGACACGGCCGACAACACCCAGGCATTCGCCGACCAGCTCGACCTCAACTACCCGATCCTGGTGGGCGGCGAGAAAGGCATCGAACTGGCCAAAAAACTCGGCAACACGGTCGGAGTACTGCCCTATAGCGTGGTTCTCAATCAGCAGGGGCAGCCCGTCTATACCCACCGCGGCGAGATCCGTCCGACCCGCCTGGAGAAGGTGCTGGCTCCCATCCTGTGACGGTCGTCACGGCTTTATTTGACACCATCATGTCAGGAACGGCGGTGAATTTGCGTTATTTCGCCTTTCTAGACAAAACCACGCCCTTCGTGCACAATCTCCCGCCGTACGTCGCTCATTCTGCGGGAGCAATCCCGCCCGTGCGTGGAAACTTGCGGACAACCACCGAGATCTGACGGCAAAACAATAATAATCTCGACGATACCGCGCTTTAGGGGAGTTCCATGGCGAAACTGCTGGTTATAAACGGTCCCAATCTCAATCTGCTGGGTACGCGCGAGCCCCAACACTACGGCCATACCACCCTGGCCGAGATCGGCGCCCGGCTGACCGAGCTGGCGACCGCGGCCGGCCACACGCTGGAGAGCTTCCAAAGCAACGCCGAACATGGGCTGGTGGAAAGGATCCACCGCGCCCGCGACGAAGATGTCGCCTTCATCATCATCAATCCGGCCGCCTTCACCCACACCAGCGTCGCATTGCGCGACGCACTGGCGGCGGTGGCGATCCCGTTTATCGAAGTGCACCTCTCCAACGTGCATGCCCGTGAGCCGTTCCGCAAACATTCCTATCTGTCGGACATTGCCCATGGCGTCATCAGTGGACTGGGGCCTCTGGGTTACGAGCTGGCGCTCACCGCGGCGCTGCAACAACTTTCTGCGAACAACAACTGAATAGGACACACCACGATGGATATTCGCAAGGTCAAGAAACTCATCGAATTGCTGGAAGAGTCCGGCGTCGCCGAGATCGAGATCCATGAAGGCGAAGAATCGGTGCGTATCAGCCGCTACAGCCAGAACGTCGCCCCGGCGGTCGCAGTCGCCGCCCCGGTAGCGGCGGCCCCTGTCGCTGCCGCCGCCGCGCCGACCGCCGAAGCCAAGGCGGAGGAGATCAGCGGCCATGCCGTCACCTCCCCCATCGTCGGCGCCTTCTACCGCTCGCCGTCGCCCAATGCCAAGGCGTTCGTCGAGGTGGGATCACGCGTCAATGTCGGCGACACGCTGTGCATCATTGAAGCGATGAAGATCATGAACCAAATCGAGGCCGACAAGGCCGGCGTCGTCAAGGCCATCCTGGTGGAGAACGGTGAGCCGGTGGAATTCGGCCAACCGCTGTTCATCATCGAATAATCACGCCGCACGCGAGCAACCAACCTCTTATGTTCGACAAAATCGTTATTGCCAATCGCGGCGAGATCGCACTACGCATCCTGCGCGCCTGCCGCGAAATGGGCATCAAAACCGTGGCGGTCCACTCCACCGCCGATCGTGAC
The DNA here is from genome assembly GCA_964421235.1 of uncultured Thiohalomonas sp. Taxonomy (GTDB): domain Bacteria; phylum Pseudomonadota; class Gammaproteobacteria; order Thiohalomonadales; family Thiohalomonadaceae; genus Sulfurivermis. The sequence goes on from CAYQWR010000064.1 coordinate 6,768, forward strand.
CTCAAACATGTGCGACTGGCCGACGAGTCGGTCTGCATCGGTCCGCCGCCTTCCACCCAGAGCTACCTCAACGTACCGGCGCTGATCAGCGCGGCGGAGGTAACCGACGCCGAGGCGATCCATCCGGGCTACGGCTTCCTGTCGGAAAACGCCGATTTCGCCGAACGGGTGGAACAGAGCGGCTTCGCCTTCATCGGTCCGCGCGCCGACACCATCCGCCTGATGGGCGACAAGGTCTCGGCCAAGAACGCGATGATCCAGTCCGGCGTGCCCACCGTGCCCGGTTCCGGCGGCGCCCTGCCCGATGACCCGGACGAGTGCATCCGCATCGGCCGCGAGGTCGGCTATCCGGTGATCATCAAGGCGGCCGGCGGCGGCGGCGGCCGCGGCATGCGTGTGGTCCATGCCGAGCCTCACCTGCTCAACGCCATCTCCCTGACGCGTAACGAGGCGGGTTCCGCCTTCGGCAACGACATGGTCTACATGGAAAAGTACCTGGAAAATCCGCGTCACGTGGAGATCCAGGTGCTCTCCGATACCCACGGCAACGCCATCTACCTGGGCGAGCGCGACTGTTCGATGCAGCGCCGTCACCAGAAGGTGATCGAAGAGGCGCCGGCCCCGGGCATCACCGAGGAGCAGCGCAAACGCATTGGTGAACGCTGCGCCCGCGCCTGCCGGGAGATCGGCTACCGCGGCGCCGGCACCTTCGAGTTCCTCTATGAAAACAACGAGTTCTACTTCATCGAGATGAACACCCGCGTGCAGGTGGAGCATCCGGTGACCGAGATGATCACCGGCGTCGACATCGTCAAGGAACAGATCCGCATCGCCGCCGGCGAACCGCTCTCCTACAAGCAGGAGGACATCACGCTGCGCGGCCACGCGATCGAGTGCCGGATCAACGCCGAAGACCCGACCAACTTCATGCCGTCGCCGGGGACCATCACCCAGGTGCACTTCGCCGGCGGCCCCGGCGTGCGTATCGACAGCCACATCTACAGCGGCTACAAGGTACCGCCCTATTACGACTCGATGATCGGCAAACTGATCGCATGGGGCGAAAACCGGGAGAGTGCGCTGGCGCGCATCCATACGGCGTTGAGCGAGATGATCATCGAAGGCATCAAGACCAACATCCCGCTGCAACAGGAGTTGGTGCGCGACACCGCGTTCCAGGCCGGCGGCACCAATATCCACTATCTGGAGAAGAAACTGGGCGGCTAGCGTTCGCTGCGACCGTCCCCGCAAGGCCGCCGCCGCAACGCGGCGGCCTTTTCGTTCTCCGCTACACGCGGCGCAACCACGGACACCCTCCAACGGTTGCGGTATCATTTCCCATCCTTAACCCGATTGGTCTCGTCCATGCCCTGGCTGCAGCTCATTTTCGAAACAGACGCCGACGGCGCACCCGCCCTCTCCGATCTGCTGAGCGAGAACGGCGCCCTGGCGGTGACGCTGGAGGATGACGCCGATCAGCCGTTGTACGAGCCCCCGCCCGGCACCACACCGTTGTGGCGGGCCACCCGCGTCGTCGCCCTGTTCGAGCAGGACAGTGACATGAACGCCATCCTCGCCGCCGTCGCCGCCGCCTGGGCACCGCGGGAACTCCCCGCCTGGCGCATGGCCGAGTTGGAAGATCGGGAGTGGAGCCGCGAATGGATGGATACCTTCAAGCCGATGAAATTCGGCGAACGTCTCTGGATCGTGCCAAGCTGGAGCGAGGCGCCCGAGGCGCAGGCGGTCAATATCCTGCTTGATCCCGGCCTCGCCTTCGGCACCGGAACCCACCCCACCACGCGCCTGTGTCTGGAGTGGCTCGATCAACACGCCCCCAGCGGCGCCCAGGTCGTGGACTACGGCTGCGGCTCCGGCATCCTTGCCATCGCCGCCGCCAAGCTCGGTGCCGATCATGTGTGGGCCGTGGACAACGATCCGCAGGCGCTGCTGGCGACACGCGACAATGCCGCCCGCAACGAGGTGTTGGAGCGCATCGCCACGGCGCTGCCGGAGGAACTGCCCGAGGTGCACAGCGACGTGCTGGTCGCCAACATTCTGGCGGAACCGCTGATCGCCCTGGCGCTGCGCCTCGCTTTGCTGGTCCGGCCCGAGGGCCGGCTGGTGCTCTCCGGCATTCTGCCCGATCAGGCCGCGATGGTATTGAGCGCCTACAGCGACTGGTTCGAGATGGCGCCGGTCGTCGAATACGATGGCTGGGTGCGCTTGGAAGGGCGGCGAAAATAAGCTAACGTGTGGTGGATTTGCGGGCCGTGTGCGCGTTTCCGCTGCCGAGCAAAACGAACAGGAAAGGGCACCGATAACCATGTTGACCCAGTGCCCGCAATGCAAGACCGTATTCCGCCTGCGCGCAGAGCAACTCAGCGCCGCCGGCGGTAAGGTGCGTTGCGGTCAATGCCACAGCGTCTTCGACGCCAGCCACCACCTGGTCGAGCACCCGTCCCCGGAGCCGACACCGGCAGCGACACCCGTCTCGCCACGCCCTTCAACGCCCCCCGCTTCCCCTCCGACCCCGCCTGAGCCGGTAGTGCCTGAGCCGGTAGTGCCTGAACCGGTAGTGCCTGAGCCGGTAGTGCCTGAGCCGGCGGTGGCGCAGCAACCCGTCCGGAGTGCCGCAGCCGATCGCGGCGACCCCGCATCCGAAATGGACGATCTCTCGATCCAGTTGGATC
>CAYQWR010000064.1:9557-12724 GCA_964421235.1 uncultured Thiohalomonas sp.
GCCGATCGCGGCGACCCCGCATCCGAAATGGACGATCTCTCGATCCAGTTGGATCAGCTGTTCAGCGACATCGACCAGACCACGGCGAACTCCGCGGCCGAACCCCCGGCTGCGCCGAACGCCCTCATCGCCGGTGGCAACGAGGCCTTCGGCGAAGTCCAAATCGAAACCTTGCTGACCTCGGAGGCAGGCCCCGAGGAGTCGGAGCTGCCCTGGCATCACGAGGAATCGACGACGGCCCCTGACCGCACCGAGCCTGCCGCTGATACCGACGCCGACACGAACCTGTCCGGATTGGCCATCGACGACGGCGATGACGGTATCACGGAATTCGACTTACCCGAACCCGAACTGACGACGGCGCAGCCCATCTTCAACGAGCATGCCGTTGCCCCGACGCTGCCGCCGACATTCGGCGACATCGCCGAACAAAAACGTGTCAGCGGCTGGACCACCCTCGGCTGGTCGCTCGGCATCCTGTTGCTGCTGATGGCCCTGCTAGGTCAGTACGCCTACCTCAACAGCGCGGATCTGGTGCGCTACGCCCAACTGCGTCCGGCGCTGGAACAACTTTGCCGCTACAGCGGCTGCGCCCTGCCGGCGCGGCGCGACATCAAGGACATCACCCTGCTGGAACGCGACGTCCGCTCCAGCGACAAATACCAGGGTGTGCTCATCATCACCGCCACACTGGTCAACCGCGCCCCGTTCGCCCAGCCTTATCCCGGCGTGCTGGTGGCCATGCACGATGTGGACGGCAATGTGGTGGCGTCGCGACGGTTCCATCCGAACGAGTATCTGGCCGCTGGCGACCGCCATGCGTTGTTTGCCTCGCAGGCGACGGCGCAACTGGAATTGCGGGTGACCGACCCGGGACCGGCGGCGGTCGGTTTCGAGTTCACATTTTACTGACCCTGGAGCGGCTTCGCTTTGTACGCCGACGAGGCCTGGGGTATGATTTGCGGTTCCCGTTTTCACACCTGTTTTCAAACGATGCAGATCGGACCTTACAAGTTGCTCAACAATCTGGTGCTCGCGCCGATGGCGGGCGTCACGGACCGGCCCTTCCGCCAGTTGTGTAAGCGGCTGGGTGCGGGCATGGCGGTGTCGGAGATGGTGTCGTCCAACTCCCTGTTGTGGGGCAGCGAAAAAACCAAGCGTCGCGCCGACCACGACGGCGAGGTAGAGCCGCGCAACGTTCAGATCATGGGGGCCGACCCGAAGCTGATGGCCGACGCCGCGCGCTACAACGTGGACAACGGCGCCCAGATCATCGACATCAACATGGGCTGCCCGGCCAAGAAGGTGTGCAACGTCATGGCCGGCTCGGCGCTGCTGCGCGACGAGGAGCTGGTCACCCGCATCCTGGAGGCGGTGGTGAGCGCCGTTCCCGAGGTGCCGGTCACCCTCAAATTCCGCACCGGTTGGGACCGCGACCACAAGAACGGCGTCGCCATCGCCCGCATTGCCGAGGCCGTGGGGATCCAGTCGCTGGCGATCCACGGCCGCACCCGCGCCGACGGCTACAGCGGCGAGGCGGAGTACGACACCATTGCCGCCATCAAGGCCTCGGTGCGGATACCGGTCATCGCCAACGGCGACATCACCTCGCCGGAAAAGGCCCGGCACGTACTCGACCGCACCGGCGCCGACGGCCTGATGATCGGCCGCGCCGCGCAGGGCCGTCCCTGGATCTTTCGCGAGATCGCCCACTTCCTGGCGACCGGCGAGAAATTGCCCGAACCGACCGCGCAGGAAGTGCGCGACATCCTGCTCGGGCATCTGCACAATCTTTACGCCTTCTACGGCGACTACACCGGCGTGCGCATGGCACGCAAACACATCTCCTGGTACAGCAAGGGCCAGCGTCACGGCGCCGCTTTCCGCCAGGAAGTCAACCGCGTGGAGAATGCGGCACAACAGATGGAAATGGTCAGAGAGTTTTTCGACCGCACCACACTAGGGGAGGAGCTGGCGGCATGAACAACACCAGCGCAGTCGGTCGCGCCATTCCGCTGAACGGCTTGGTGCGCAGCGCATTGCAACAGTATTTCGACGACCTCGAAGGTCACGAGCCCAATGATCTCTACCAACTGCTGCTGAGTGAAGTGGAACGCCCGCTGCTGGAGACGGTCATGCAATACGTCGGCGGCAATCAGACCCGTGCCGCCCAGGCCCTCGGCATCAACCGCGGCACCCTGCGCAAAAAGCTCAAACAGTACGGCCTGGACAACTAACGGCAACTCACCGCAAAGGCGCAAAGAACGCAAAGGACAAGAAGCCGATATTGCCAACCCGGCATTCGCTTGCGTCATGCGGCCGACATACTTTGCGACCTTTGCGCCTTTGCGGTGAATTCTTTAATTTTTTTAGGAAAACGACATGAACAAGATCAAGCGTGCGCTGCTCAGCGTGTCCGACAAGAGCGGTATCGTGGAATTCGCCCAGGCACTGACCGCACAGGGGGTTGAACTGCTCTCCACCGGCGGCACCGCCAAGCTGCTGGCGCAGAACGGGATCGAGGTGATCGAGGTCTCCGACTACACCGGCTTCCCCGAGATGATGGACGGTCGGGTGAAGACCCTGCATCCGAAGATCCACGGCGGCATCCTCGGCCGGCGCGGCGTCGACGACGCGGTGATGGCCGAGCACGGCATCGGCGGCATCGATCTCATCGTGGTCAACCTCTATCCGTTCGAGCAGACCGTGGCCAGGCCCGACTGCTCCCTGGAGGATGCCATCGAGAACATCGACATCGGCGGCCCCACCATGCTGCGCGCCGCGGCCAAGAACCACAAGGACGTCACCGTGGTGGTCGACGCCGCCGATTACGCCACGGTGCTGGCCGAGATGAAGGCCAAGGGCGGCGCCACGAGCCACGCCACCCGCTTCTCCCTGGCGATCAAGGTCTACGAGCACACCGCCCGCTACGACGGCGCCATCGCCAACTACTTCGGCCGTCTGGTCGAGGGGGAAAAAACCGAGTTTCCGCGCACCGTCAACCTGCAGTTCCTCAAGGCGCAGGAGATGCGCTACGGCGAGAATCCGCACCAGCAGGCGGCGTTCTACGTCGAGCACCGCCCCGAGGCCGGCAACGTGGCCAGCGCCCGCCAGCTGCAGGGCAAGGAGCTCTCCTACAACAACATCGGCGACACCGACGCGGCACT
>CAYQWR010000065.1:0-12469 GCA_964421235.1 uncultured Thiohalomonas sp.
CAAGCTGGTCAACATCGCCAGCCGCTGCGCCGGCTTCGTCACCAAGCGCTTCGGCGGCCGTCTCGGCCCGGCGCTGGACCAGGAGGAGCTGTATCAGGAATTCGTCCGCGCCGGCCACGACATCGCCGAACTGTACGAAAAACGCGAGTTCAATACGGCGATGCGCGCCATCATGGCCCTGGCCGACAAGGCCAACCAGTACATCGACGACAAGAAACCGTGGGCCCTGATCAAGGAACCGGGCACCCAGCGCGAGGTGCTGGCCATCTGCACCACAGGCATCAACCTGTTCCGCGTGCTGATGACCTATCTCAAGCCGGTACTGCCGACCACCGCGGAGAAGGCCGAGGCGTTCCTGCGCATCTCGCCGCTCACCTGGAACAACTACGAGACGCCGCTGCTCGACTACGAGATCGACCCCTACGAGGCGCTGCTGACCCGGGTCGAGGCGGACAAGGTCAACGCCGTGATCGAAGCCTCCAGTCAGAACCTGGCGCCCGCGGCGGCGCCGGCCGCACCACAGCCGGCGGCGGCAGGCGAACCGATCGCCGCCACCATCGACTACGACGATTTCGCCAAGGTCGACCTGCGCATCGCCCGCATCGCCAAGGCGGAGCTGGTGGAAGGCGCCGACAAACTGCTGCGGCTGACCCTCGATCTGGGCGGCGAAACCCGCAATGTCTTTGCGGGAATCCGTTCCGCCTATGACCCGAAGGCGTTGGAGGGGCGGCTGACGGTGATGGTGGCCAACCTGGCGCCGCGCAAGATGCGCTTCGGCGTCTCCGAGGGGATGGTGCTGGCGGCCGGTCCCGGCGGCAAGGATCTGTTCATCCTGGAGCCCGACGACGGCGCGCAACCGGGGATGCGCGTGAAATAACGTCCCCGTGACGCGCGTGGTCAATTGACAGTTATCAACGTGGACCTAATCTTGTTTCTGATATAAACCGTCTTTTTGGTATATAAAGAGCATCCACCGTCCAGGCACCCATATGAAAGAATATCTACTCATCCTCGTCAGCACGATTTTGGTGAACAACTTCGTGCTGGTGAAGTTTCTCGGCCTGTGCCCGTTCATGGGCGTCTCGCGCAAGCTGGAGACGGCGACCGGCATGGGCATGGCCACCACCTTCGTGCTGACCCTCTCGTCCATCTGCACCTACCTGACCAACACCTATCTGCTGGATCCGTTGGGACTGCGCTACCTGCAGACCATCGCCTTCATTCTGGTGATCGCCGTGGTGGTGCAATTCACCGAGATGGTGGTGCACAAGACCTCGCCGGTGCTGTATCAGGTGCTCGGCATCTTCCTGCCGCTGATCACCACCAACTGCGCGGTACTGGGCGTGGCGCTGCTCAACGTGCAGGCGCAGCACAATTTCCTCGAGTCGGCCATCTACGGCTTCGGCGCCGCCATCGGCTTCTCCCTGGTGCTGGTGCTGTTCGCCGCCATGCGCGAGCGCATCGCCGTGGCCGACGTGCCGGTCTATTTCAAGGGTCCGGCCATCGCCATGGTCACCGCCGGCCTGATGTCCATGGCGTTCATGGGTTTCTCGGGTCTGGTGAAGGGTTAGATGGCCATGAAGGCAAGCGTTTTTCATACAACAAGCTTCAAGTTGCAAGTCCCAAGCGACAAGAAGGGATGGTCTTTGCGACTTGCCACTTGCCACTTGCCACTCGCCCACTGATTCCATGCTTACCGCCATTATCTCCATCGCCGTGCTCGCCCTCGTCTTCGGGCTGCTGCTCGGCTACGCCTCGATCCGCTTCCACGTCGACAGCGATCCCATCGTCGATCGCATCGACTCGATCCTGCCGCAAACCCAGTGCGGCCAATGCGGCTTTGCCGGCTGCCGTCCCTACGCCGAGGCGATTGCCGGCGGGGCGGAGATCAACCGTTGCCCGCCCGGCGGCGAGGCCGTGGTGATGGCCCTCTCCGATCTGTTGGGGCGCGACCCCAAGCCGGTCGCCGGCGGGGCCAAGGAGAGGACGGTCGCCTTTATCGACGAAAACACCTGCATCGGATGCACCCTTTGCGCCCAGGCCTGTCCGGTGGATGCCATCCTCGGCGCGGCCAAACAGATGCACACCATCATCGAGAGCGAGTGCACCGGTTGCGAGCTGTGCCTCGCGCCCTGTCCGGTGGACTGCATCAGTATGATTCCGGTCAAGGTCGAACCGGCCACCTGGAAATGGCCGTATCCGGCACTGGCGGGCAACGTTGCGCTTTAGACCGTTGCGCCCCAATTTCCGATACGATGATCAACGGCGTGATGCCGAATTGAGTTTTTTTGCGTTAACGCTTAACAACAGGCAGGGGAATTGATGGTTACCACGACGACGACGATCGCGGACCTGGAATATTTCAGAGACATTGTGATTCTGGTGTTCTGTGCGACCATTCTGGCCATCTATCACGTGTATCTGCGAATGAAGTTGCGGCACAACCCGCATTACACCGTGCAGGCGGTCAATCGTCATGCCCGCACCGAATGGGTCAAATCGATGATGAGCGATCCGGCCCGCAACATCGTCGGCGTCCAGACCCTGCGCAACGCCACCATGGCCGCCACCTTCATGGCCTCCACCGCCATTCTGCTGATCATGGGCACCCTGAACCTCAGCGGCGAGGCCAGCAAACTGCTGGACACCTGGCATTTGCTGAATTTCTTCGGCTCCTCGCTGCCGACGCTGTGGATCGTCAAGCTGCTGTGTCTGGTCACCACCTTTTTCGCCTCGTTCTTCGCCTTTTCCATGTCGGTGCGGCTCTATAATCACGTCGGTTTCCAACTCTCGGTGCCGCCCTCGGGGCAGACCCCGCACCTGACGCCGCATACGGTGGCGATCCATCTCAATCGCGCCGGTTCCTTCTACAGCGTCGGCATGCGCGCCTACTACTTTTCCGTGCCCCTGGTGTTCTGGCTGTTCGGCCCGCTGTTCATGCTGCTCGCCACGCTGGTGCTGGTCGCCGTGATGTACCACGTGGACCGCAGCCCCAAGGAGCTGCAGGACGAATACGCCGCAGCCGACAACAACCCGCCGCTCCCGTCGGAGTAACCACACTATGTGCAAACAGATCCTGTCCAGTGCCGTGATCGCGCTGGCCCTCGGAGGGCTGGCGCAGCCGGCCGCAGCCGCCCAGGTGACGCCACGCGAAGAGATGGAGATGTTGGCCAGCGAAGCGCGGGGCGGTCAGCCCGAAGCGGAATTGCTGTACGGCCTGGCGCTGCTGCGGGGGCGCGACGGCATCAAGCCCGACCCGGCGCAGGGCTACAACTGGATCCGGCGCGCCGCCCATGAGGGTGACGTCTACGCGCAGTACACCCTCGGCAACCTCTATGCCAAGGGACGCGGTACCGTGACCAAACCGGACCGCGCCATCTACTGGTGGCGGCAGGCGGCCAAGGGCGATAACCGCGACGCCCAATACCAACTGGGCAAGGCCTATCTGGAAGGCAAGATGGTGGCCCGCAACGACGTCGAGGCGGTGCATTGGCTGACCCAGGCCGCACAACAGGGCAGCGCCGACGCCGAATACCTCATCGGGAAGATGTACCTGGACGGCGACGCCGTGGCCCAGGATAAGCTGCTGGCGCGAGACTGGCTCGACCGCGCCGCCCGCCAGGGCCATTCCGAGGCGCTCAACGTGCTGCATGGGCTGGCCTCGGTGCTCAACGCCACCACCATGGTCTACCACCAGTCCACGGACGCGCTGAAGGAGCGCGCCCGCGCCGGCGATCCGCAGGCCGAGTATGAACTGGCCATGCGCTACCAAAACGGCGCCTATGACGTCACCAAGGACGATGCCAAGGCATTGAAATGGCTGCTGAGCGCCGCCAATCACGGCAACCTGCTGGCGATGCGCACCCTCGCCCACGTCTATAACCAGGGCGAGCTGGGCGTATCCCGTGATCCGCAGCAGGGTGCCTATTGGCAACAGCGGGCGCAGCAGGGACGGAGTCGCTAGACGAATACGCGGAACCAAGATGAGCACAATCCCCGATACCGCCGCTACGCATCGCTTGTGGACCTTCCACGGCGGGCTCCATCTGCCGGACCATAAGGCCCTGTCCAACGGCCAGCCCATCGCCGAGGCGATACTGCCCCACCGCCTGGTGCTGCCGCTGCAACAGCATATCGGCGCCCCCGCCAAGCCGCTGGTCGAAGTGGGCGATAAGGTGCTCAAGGGACAGATCATCGCCCAGGCCGACGGCTTCGTCAGCGCGCCGGTCCACGCCTCCAGTTCCGGTACCGTCATCGCCATCGAAGACCTGCCGGTACCGCACCCGTCGGGCCTGTCGGCGCCGTGCATCGTCATCGACACCGACGGCGAGGAGCGCTGGTGCGAGCGGCAGCCGATCGAAAACTGGTCGGCCCTGGACCCGAGCGAGCTGCGCAACCGGATCCGCGACACCGGCATCGTCGGTCTCGGCGGCGCCGGCTTTCCCAGCTTCATCAAACTCAATCCCGGCGCCCGCACCGCGGTCGATACATTGATCCTCAACGCCGCCGAATGCGAACCCTATATCACCTGCGACGACTTGCTGATGCGGGAACGCCCGGAGGAGGTCATCGCCGGGGCACGCATCATGCGTCACGCACTGAATGCGCGGCGGGTGGTGATCGGTATCGAGGACAACAAGCCCGAGGCCTATGCGGCATTGCGCGGCGCCCTGGCGCGCCTCAAGCGCGACGATATCGAGCTGGTACAGGTGCCCACCCGCTACCCCACCGGCGGCGAGAAGCAGTTGATCAGGATACTCACCGGCAAGGAGGTGCCGTCGCAGCGGCTGCCCATCGACATCGGCGTGGTCTGCCACAACGTGGCGACCGCGGCCAGCGTGCACCGGGCGGTGGAAAAGGGCGAACCGCTGATCGCGCGCATCGTCACCGTCACCGGCGGCGGCATCGCCCGTCCGCGCAATCTGGAAGTGCTGTTCGGCACCCCGATCCAGGAGTTGATCGACCAGTGCGGCGGCACCAGGCCGCAGCTGTCACGGCTGGTGCTCGGCGGCCCGCTGATGGGGATTACCCTGTCCGACGCCCAGTTGCCGATCATCAAGACCACCAACTGTGTCCTGGCACTGACGCCCGGCGAATTCGGCGAGCACGGGCCGGTGCGGCCATGCATCCGCTGCGGTGAATGCGCCCGCGCCTGCCCCGCCAACCTGCTGCCGCAACAACTGTACTGGCATGCCCGCGCCAAGGATTTCGACCACGCCCAGGACTACAATCTGTTCGACTGCATCGAATGCGGCTGCTGCGCCTATGTCTGCCCCGCCAATCTGCCGCTGGTGCAGTACTACCGCTTCGCCAAGACCGAGATCTGGGCGCAGGCACGCGACAAGCGCAAGGCCGACCTGGCGCGCGACCGCCACGAATTCCGCACCGAGCGCCAGGAGCGTGAAAAAGCGGAGCGCGCCGCGAAACTGGCCAAGAAAAAAGCCGATCTGGCGGCCAAGGCGCCGCCGGGAACCGCCGCGGGTCCGGCCGACGACGATGCCGCCAAGAAGGCCGCCATCCAGGCGGCCATGGAGCGGGCCAAGGCGAAACGCGAGGCGGCCGGTGTGACGCCGAAGAACACCGAGGAACTCACTGCCGATCAGCAGCGGCAGATCGCCGAAGCCGAAGCGCGCCGTGCCGAAAAGGCGCAAAACGACGCACCACCAGTTCCCCAACCCCCTGTAGAGGATTAGGCATGCCCGGTCCCGTTATCAGTTCGCCCCATGTCCACGGCCCTGCCAATGTCAGCCGGGTGATGCTGCGGGTGCTGTATGCCCTGATTCCCGCTGCTCTTGCCTATATCTGGTACTTCGGCTGGGGGGTACTGATCAATATCCTGCTCGCAGCCATCGTCGCCCTCGGCAGCGAAGCCGCAGTGCTGTTGCTGCGCCGCCGCCCGGTGGCCGACACCCTGCTCGACGGCAGTGCGCTGGTGACGGCGGTCCTGCTGGGCATTGCATTGCCTCCGCTGTCGCCGTGGTGGTTGGTTACCGTCGGCACCAGTTTCGCCATCATTTTTGCCAAACAGCTGTATGGCGGCCTCGGCTTCAACCCGTTCAACCCGGCCATGGTCGGTTACGTGCTGCTGTTGGTGTCGTTCCCGGTACAGATGACCGCATGGTCCGCCCCGATGGGCCTGCGCAGCGAGGATCTGGGCCTGTTGCAGGCGCTGTTTCACAGCCTCAGCGGCACCCTGCCCCACGGCATGGGACTCGACGCCCTCACCTCCGCGACGCCGCTGGACGCGATGAAGGTACAGTTGGGCATGGCCAAGACGGTCGGCCAGATCAGCGCCGGCCCGATCTTCGGCGTACTCGGCGGCAAGGGTTGGGAGGTTACCAACGGCTTGATCCTGCTGGGCGGCGTGTGGCTGATCTGGAAACGCATCATCAGCTGGCACGTGCCGGTGGCGATGCTCGGCAGTCTGGCCCTGATCGCCACGCTGTTCCATCTGATCAACGAGCAACATTACGCCGGCCCTCTGTTCCACCTGTTCTCCGGCGCCGCCATGCTCGGCGCCTTCTTCATCGCCACCGATCCGGTCAGCGGCGCCACCAGCCCGCGCGGACAGCTGGTATTTGGCGCGGGGGTCGGTCTGCTGGTCTACCTCATCCGCGTCTTCGGCGGCTACCCGGACGGCGTTGCCTTCGGCGTGCTGCTGATGAACATGGCCGCGCCGACCATCGATTACTACACCCAGCCGCGGGTGTACGGACACGACCGGAGCTGACGCGATGCTGGTCAAGAAGATGATGCTGAGTGCCACCCTGCTCGGGCTGTTCGCCATGGTGGGGACCGGTCTGGTCGCCATCACCTACGACAATGCCAAGGGACGTATCGCGCAGAACCAGGAGGAGTCGCTGCAACAGAGCCTGCGCGCACTGGTTCCGGCCACGCGTTACAACAACGACTTTTCCCACGATCACATCGAGGTGCATGACCGGCCGCTGCTCGGTACCGGCGACCCGGTCATCGTCTATCGCGCGCGCAAGGACGGCAAGCCGGTGGCGGTGGTGATCGAGTCGGTAGCCCCCGACGGCTATGGCGGACCCATCGTGCTGCTGGTGGGCATCAACTACGACGGCACCATCGCCGGCGTACGCGTGGTCAGCGAACAGGAGACACCGGGCCTCGGCACCAACATCGAACCGGACCGCACCCATTGGATCTTTTCGTTTGACGGCCGCTCGCTGCACAATCCGCAATTGGATAAGTGGAAGGTGAAGAAGGACGGCGGCATTTTCGATCAGTTTACCGGCGCCACCATCACGCCGCGTGCCGTGGTCAAGGCAGTGCGCAATACTTTGCTCTATTATCAGCAGCATCGGGACGCGCTGTTCGCGGCAAAAGTCCCTGAAAAAACCGCGGTTAAACACGAGGATGCAAAGCATGGCGGATAAGAGTTACTCGGAGATCGCGTACGACGGCCTGTGGGGCAACAACGTCACCTTTGTGCAGATCCTCGGTCTGTGCCCCACCCTGGCGGTCACCAACTCCCTGATCAACGGCCTCGGCATGGGCCTCGCCACCGCGCTGGTGCTGGCCAGTTCCAACACGCTGATCTCCGCGGTCCGCCACGTGATTCGACCGGACGTACGGATCCCCGTCTACGTCCTGGTGATCGCCTCGCTGGTGACCATCATTGACCTGCTGATGAACGCCTACCTCCCCGCCCTGCACAAATCACTGGGCATCTTCATCCCGCTGATCGTGGTCAACTGCACCGTCATCGGCCGCGCCGAAGCATTCGCCTCCAAGAACAGCGTCGGCCGCTCCTTCGCCGACGGACTCACCATGGGCATCGGCTTCACCCTCGCGCTCGTGCTGCTTGGCGGCATGCGTGAACTGATCGGTTCCGGCACCTTGTTCGCCCACTCGGAGATGCTGTTCGGCGCCGGCGCCAAGGACTTCACCATCACCGTGTTCCACCACTATCAGGGACTGCTGCTCGCCATCCTGCCACCCGGCGCATTTCTCGGTCTCGGTCTGCTGATCGCGCTCAAGCACTTCATTGACGCCAAGGTCGCCAGCCGGCGCGTTAGCGTCGAGGAGCCGGCCGGCAGCGAAGCGACGGCCGCCGGTTAATCACGGAGGCGCAGTTTCAACCGAGCGCGCAGCCGCTTTACTTGCCGGCCCGATCGTGTAACGTGTATGCGCCATGAATCAGACCAAGCGCAGCGAGATCTTCCGCCGCCTTCGCGCGGAAAATCCTCACCCCACCACCGAGCTTGACTACCGCACGCCGTTCGAACTGCTGATCGCGGTGATCCTCTCGGCCCAGGCCACCGACAAGGGAGTCAACAAGGCGACCGCGCGCCTGTTCCCCATCGCCAACACACCGCAACGGATCCTCGGCCTCGGACTGGAGGGACTGAAGGATCACATCAAGACCATCGGCCTGTTCAACGGCAAGGCGGAGAATATCATCAAGACCTGCGCGCTGCTGCTGGAACGCCACGGCGGCCAGGTGCCCGAGGAGCGCGCCGCCTTGGAGGCACTGCCCGGCGTCGGCCGCAAGACCGCCAACGTGGTACTCAACACCGCCTTTGGCCACCCGACCATCGCCGTCGACACCCACATCTTCCGCGTCAGCAACCGTACCGGCATCGCCCCCGGCAAGAACGTGTTGGAAGTGGAGCGAAAACTGGAGAAAATGGTGCCGCCGGAATTCAAGCAGGACGCCCACCACTGGCTGATCCTGCATGGCCGCTACATCTGCGTCGCCCGCAAACCGAAATGCCCCGCCTGCGTCATCGAAGACCTGTGCGAATACAGGCACAAGACCGAGGACGAAGGGGAAAAAGACATTCACCGCAAAGGCGCAAAGAGCGCCAAGAAAAAGTCATGACTCGTTATTCCGCATCGCCTTCGATAACACCTGTGCGTACTCCGCGCCCTGAAGGGCGGAAACGTCTTTGCGGTGAGACCTAGGATGCTGTTCGGTAATGACAGAACCTCCCTGCGCCGCTTCTATGTCGAGGCTTGGCGCAAACTGTGCGCCGGCGAACCGCTGGAACCGTTGCAGCAACAGGTGGCCGAGGTGGTGCGGCAGCATCCCGAGTACCACGCCATGCTGGAGGGCGACGACGCCCTGCTTGAGCGCGACTTCACTCCCGAGCAGGGCCAATCGAATCCCTTCCTGCACATGGGGATGCACCTGGCGATCCACGAGCAGCTCGCCACACAGCGGCCCGCCGGCGTGGTGGAGCTCTATCAAGCGCTGCTCGGCAAATTCGGCGACGCGCACGCCGTCGAGCATCACATGATGGAGTGCCTGGGCGAGATGCTGTGGCAGGCACAGCGCGACGCCACCATGCCGCAGGAGCAGGTCTACCTCGACTGCCTGCGACGACTGAAATAACCACGGGAGATTGCATGGAACAGTACAAGCTAGTCCTGCCGGAACATCTCAACCACTACGGCTACCTGTTCGGCGGCCATATGCTCAAATGGGTCGACGAGATATCCTGGATCGCCGCCAGCCTCGACTATCCCGGCGCCCAGTTCGTCACCATCGGCATGGACAAGGTGGAGTTCCGCAAGGGGGTCAACAAGGGGGCGATCCTGCGCTTCAGCGTGGAAAAAACGCGGCAGGGAACGACCTCGGTGCAATACGCCGTGAAGGTCTACGCCGACAACATAGAAAGCGGCGAAGAGGAGCTGGTCTTTTCGACCCACGTCTCCTTCGTCAATCTCGATGCCGGCGGTCGCAAGGTTCCGCTGCCGACAGTGGAATGACATGTCGCCGGACGTTTCACCCATCAGCGACATCCGGCTGCAGCGGATATCGTTGATCGGCTCCTGCTTCGCCGTTCCCCCACTGACTGCCGGGGATACAACCATGCGCAACAACATGCAAAAATGAAAAGACCCCGCTGCCGGCCGGCAGCGGGGTCTCTGGCGGGCACCTACTCAGGCGTAGGTATTGATGACGCCGCCGTTTTCACCTTCGGCCGCTTGCGTCCGTTGCGATTCGGTATGCTCTTTCGCTGCCTGCTCGGTCGCTTCGGATCGGCTGCTATTAGCGGCATTCGCCTGCGACTGTTGCTGCTGTTGAGCCGCCGCAACTTGCGAGGCGACCGACTGACTGGATCCGACGCTGTTTACGCTCATTGTCGTCCCTCACCGATTGCTCACTTATTGACTGTCGTCCGGGCGTCTCGTCCCGCAGCTTGATCGCCAACAGCCATTACCGTGAATAAGTTTAGCGTGGCGACAGCAGATTTCCGGTATTTTCCGGCAAAAAATCACACACAAACGCCGTTTATGTGAAATTCGAGTCAATTTCCCGGCTATTCGCACGACCGGCCCCCGCCCTGCCAGCCGCCAGCCGTTATGCCTATTTCCCTATCAACTCGATGGCATAGCCGTCGGGATCGGCGACAAAGGCGATGACCGTGGTACCGGCATTCATCGGTCCCGCTTCCCGCAGAATCTTGCCGCCAGCCTGCCGAATCGCCTCGGTCGCCTGGTAGACGTCATCCACCTCAAGCGCGATATGTCCGAAGCCGCTACCCAAATCGTAGCCGGCAACGTCCCAATTGTAGGTCAGTTCAATCACGCTGTTGTCCGTTTCGTCGCCGTAGCCTACAAACGCCAACGTAAACTTACCCGCGGGATACTCGCGACGCCGCAGCAGTTTCATGCCCAACACTTCCGTATAAAACGCAATCGAACGATCCAGATCACCAACGCGTATCATCGTGTGTAACAGGCGCATATCCGCTCCTCCGCTATCCCCAATCCGGCACTGCGCGTCGCAGCATCCGCATTTCGTTATCAAGAACCTCACGCAATGGTCGCGGCGGCGCAATCACGGAACCTTGGGCAAAATCCACGCCGGCACGCTCCAGTTCCGCCAATATTGCCTCGTCCTCCACGAACTCGCCGATGGTCTTCAAATTCAGCACATGTCCGATTTGGTTGATCGACTCGACCATCGCGCGGTCCACCCGATCCACCACCATATCGCGCACGAATCCGCCATCGATCTTAAGATAGTCCACCGGCAAGCTCTTGAGGTAGCCGAATGAACTCAGGCCCGCGCCGAAGTCATCCAGCGCAAAACTGCATCCCATCCCTCTCAGCACCGTTATAAATCGGGTTGCCTTGGACAGGTTAGCCACCGCAGCCGTTTCGGTGATCTCAAAGCAAACGCTTTCACACGGAATACCCGATGCGTCAAATTGGTCAACCACGTATTCCAGAAAATGCTCGTCACAAAGAGACTGTCCGGACAGGTTAATCGCGCACTCTATCGGCGGAAAGGCAAGCGTTCCCTGCGCCACCCGCAACATCTCCAGGGTTTCCCGGATAACCCAGCGGTCGACGGTAGGCATCAAATTGTAACGCTCCGCCGCCGGAATGAAGGCGCCGGGAGGAATCAACCGTGCCCGCTCATCCATCATGCGCAGCAAAATCTCGTAATGCGATACCACTCGATCGCCGCTGACGTGTGCCACCGGTTGCGCATACAGCACAAAGCGATCGTCCTCAAACGCAGACGACAGTCGGTGTACCCATTCCATTTGACCATGACGTTGTCGCACAGCATCGTCATCCGGTTGATAGACATGCAGTCTATTACGGCCCCTTTCCTTGGCCACATAGCATGCAGCATCCGCCGCGGCGAGCACATCGACCAAATTGCCGCTTTCAGGCGTCAAGGGCACCACGCCGATGGAAACACCGATTTCAAACGCCTTATTATCCCAGACAAAGCGGAAATCCCTGATTGCCGCCCGTAACCCTTCGGCGATCTTCCGTGCTTTTTCCAGCGGACAGTACACCAACAACACCCCGAACTCATCGCCACCGAGTCGGGCCAGTACATCGCTGTCACGGATCCTATCTTGCATCAACTGGGCTATCTGTTGCAGCAGTTCGTCACCCGCCTTATGACCGCATGTGTCATTAACAACCTTGAACTGGTCGAGGTCCATATAGAACAGCACATAACCTTCGCCGCCGCTCTGAACATCGCGTAGCGCCTCCTCCACGCGTCGCTCGAATACGCGGCGATTGCTCAATCCGGTGAGAAGGTCGTGACTGGCCTGATAACTCAATTGCCGTGCCATACCCATCACTTCGGTGAGGTCATGGAGCACCAGCACCGCACCCACTACGTGTCCGTAATGATCGCGCATCGGCGCTGCGGTCACCTTGAGATGGTAACGGGTGCCGTCAAGCTGTATCAGCAGGCCCTCGTCCGCATGCACCAATCCAGTATCCAGATTCAGACACATACGCACCAAATCCCCGAGAGACTCGCCGGTGGCTTCATCAACCAGCCTTAGCACATCCATATAATGTGTTCCGGCTGCGTCGCCGGAGCTGAACCCGAGCAATCTCTCGGCGGTAGGATTGAGATAGTGTACCAGCCCAGTTTCGTCTGTCGTAATCACGCCGTCGCCAATAGACTGCAAGGTTACAAGAGCACGCTCTTTCTCCTGATGCAGCGCAATTTGCG
>CAYQWR010000066.1:0-12400 GCA_964421235.1 uncultured Thiohalomonas sp.
GAACCGCTGTTCCGCCCGCCGGCGGAGGGCGGCAACCTGATCATCCAGGCGACCCTCGGTTGCAGCTTCAACCGGTGCAGCTTCTGCGCCATGTACCGCGACAAGCGCTACCTGGCGCGGCCGCTCGACGCCGTGGGCCGCGACATCGACGCCGCGGCGCGCGACTGGCCGGAGGCACGCCGCGTCTTTCTCGCCGACGGCGACGCACTGGCCCTGCCCACCGGGCATTTGCTGGCGCTGCTGCAAAAGCTCGCGGCCGCGCTGCCGCGCCTTGCGCGTGTCTCCTGCTACGCGACGCCTTCCAATCTGCGGCGCAAGTCCATCGCCGAACTGGCGTTGTTGCGCGCGCACAAGCTGAGTCTGCTCTACGTCGGCATCGAATCGGGCGCCGATGCCATTCTCAGGCGCATCACCAAGGGCGCGACCGCGCGCACCATCGCCGCGGCGCTGCACAAGGCGCACGACTGCGGCATGAAGGTCTCGGGGACGGTGATCCTCGGCCTCGGTGGGAGGCGTTACAGCGGGCAGCACATGGACGGCACCGTGGAACTGCTGAGCCGCGCGCCGCTGACCCAGCTCTCCACCCTGCAGCTCCACCTGGACGCCGCCGTCGCCGCCGAATTCCGTGAAAAATACGGCGAGCCGTTTGAGCTGCCGGACGACCATGGGCTGTTGCGGGAGCAGGTGCGCCTGGTGGGCGGGCTGCAACCGCCGCGGCCGTTGCTGTTCCGTTCCAACCACGCCTCCAACGCGCTGCCGCTGTCGGGAACGCTGCCCAGGGAGCGTGCCCGCCTGCTGGCGCAGTTGGAGGAGGCGCTGCACGGGCGCCGCCCGCTGCGACCGCTGCACCTGCGTGGGATGTGAATGCCGCCCCACGAAAGCGGGGCAGGTGAACCACTGACCACACCGAAGGCACCGATCCAAGACGAAAACCGGTGATGGATTTGCCAACTCTTGGCGTCTTGGCGAGATATCCAATTTTCGTCGGGTAATACGCACAATCCAGGAGTCTCGCCAAGACGCCAGGCACGCCAAGAAACCATAAATCCTTCGCGCGTATCTTCGGTGTATCAGTGTCTTCGGCGGTTCCCGGGGGCTTCCGACGCCGTGAAAGTAGCGTGGCTATTCGTCCTCGGCGTGGGCGGCGAGGCTGGCGGCGCTGACGCCGGCGTTGGCGAGGAAATCGCGCAGGTGGCGGATGTCGTTCTTTTCGCACACACCGCTGTGGTGGGGATGGTGCAGGGTGCCCTCCACGCCGTTCAGCACGACCCGCATGCGCGCGCCGTGGCCGGATTCGATGTCGGCGCCGAGGCGGTTCAGTAGCGACTCCACCTCCCGCCAGTGAATGTTGCCGCTGATGGGCTCGTCCATGATGCTCCTCAGCAGACGCTCATGTTTATGGCTCATGACGGCGTTCCTCGATCATCCGTTAGCCTTCAGCGTAGTAGAAAAGGGGCGCGGCTGCCGCGGCGGTTGCGGCATTAACTGCATGGTATTGCGGGGAAAAATAGTTTTTCGACGAGGGCGACAACAGGCATCTTCAGGGCTATTCTTTACTACAGAACTCGGGTAATGGGAACGATTCTCAGGCGCAACCAGCCAAGGGATCGAGCGGTGCGCCCGCCGACGACCATCACCCGCACCGGAGGGGGCGCCAGGGGCGTCTTCCCCTCCCGCGAACGGAGGATAACGCCATGAATGACACTACCGAACTCACCATCAGGGACTACCTCAATCGGGTCCACTCGGCAGATCTGAAGAGCGATGAATCCCTCACCCTGCGCATGTGCCAGCTGCTGAGCACCTCGTTCGATACCGGCACCTGCGAAGGGGCGGCGGAGTCGTTCGACGAGTGTGACATCGAAACCAGCATCACCTATCGGAAGTCCACCCTCGACTGGGCCTTCCAGCAGGTATCGACGGTGCATTGACGGCAGGGCACCCGTGCGACGGGTGCCCTGCCGGTGTGAAGGGGCGCTGCCATGGGAACGCTGATCGCCGGTCTGGTGCTGTTCTTCGCGGTGCACTCCATCTCCATCGTCGCCGCTCCGTGGCGCGACCGCGTTGCGGCGCGCCTCGGTGAGGTGCGGTGGCAGGCGATCTACTCGCTGCTCTCCCTCGCCGGCCTGGTGCTCATCGTCTGGGGTTACGGGGCGGCGCGGCACGGGTCGCCGCTGCTCTATACGCCACCGTCGTGGGGCGGCGACGCGGCGCTGTTGCTGATGTTGCCCGTCTTTCCGCTGCTGCTGGCCACCTATCTGCCGGGGCGCATCAAAGATGCGGTGCGCCACCCGATGCTGCTCGCCACCCTGTTGTGGGCCGCCGGTCACCTGCTGGCCACCGGCACCCTGGTCGACCTGTTGCTGTTCGGGGCGTTTCTGGTGTGGGCGGTGGCGGATCTGCTCTCGATGGCGCGGCGGGTGGAGCGCCCGTTGCGCACCGCGCCGCCCGGTCGCCTCAACGACCTCATCGCCGTGGTGGCCGGCCTGGTCGTCTATGCCCTGTTCGTTGCCGGGCTGCACCTGTGGCTGTTCGGGGTTTCACCCTTCGGTTGAACGGCGTCCCCGCTTCAGCGGCTGGATCAGGTAGGCGAGGCCGTTGCGTTTGATCTCCAGGGCCAGCTGCAACAGCCGGCCCAGCTCCCCCTGCGGAAAGCCCTTGGCCTCGAACCACAGCAGGTAGGCCTCGGGCAGGTCGATCAGCGGCCGGCCCTTGTACTTGCCGAAGGGCATGCGCTGGGTGGCGAGGAGCGGCAGGTCTTCCTTGGAGAACATCGCTACATGTCATCTAACAATTCAAAAACGAAAGCTTTAACCACGGGGGACACGGGGGACACAGGGATTTAATGCCGAAACCATCAACAGCAGAGGCCCAAGGCCTTTGTATTCCCCGTGCGCCCCGTGTTCCCCGTGGTTGATTCATTGCCTTTCATTAGTGTCTGTTTGTGGATCCTCTTCTGGCTGTTTGTGCCAGGGCATCTGCGACGGCGGGAACACCAGCCGGGTGCCGCTGAAGTGGTAGCGCAGCGCCGGCGCCAGGTGGTGGCGGTAGCTGCTGCGGCGCTGGATGCGCTGGCTGTGCAGGCAGCCGCCGCGCAGGGTGTGGTGGCCGGCGTCGAAGCCGCGGCTGGCCGCCTCGGGATCGGCCGGGGGCTGATAGCCGGTATAGGGGTGGAACGGGTTGGCGCACCACTCCCACACCCGGCCGTAGTCGGCGATGGCCTGGGAGCGTACCGCCACCTCCCATTGGTACTCGTGCTGCACCACCGCGCCCGCCAGCTTGCCGCCGAGCGATCCGACCCAGGCGGCGTAGGCCTCGGCCTCGTACAGGCTCAGGCCGCTCACCGCGTCTTCGGCGATCAGGTCAAAGGGGCCGTTGAGGCCGACGCCGTACCAGTGGCCCAGGATGTCGCGGCGCCAGTGGTGCGGCTGCGTCGCATCGTGCTCCTCGCGCCACCGGCGGCCGGCGTCACTCCAGAGTTCGGGCCGGTCGTAACCGCCGGCCTCGATGAAGCCCAGGTAGGCGCCGTTGCTCACCGGGCGGCGGTCGATGCGGAAGCCGTGCAGTTCGACGATCTGGGTCGGCAGCTCGTTGTCCAGGGCGGCCGGCTCCTCCTTGGCGCCGATGCGGTAGTGACCCTGGTGGACGTCGGCGTGGTCCTCCGACGGCGGCTGCGCGCGCAGCGGTGCGGCGACGCTGTAGGGCGTCTGCTCCAACAGCCGGCGCTCGGTGAGCTGGGCCAGCATCCGTTCGCACAGCAACCCCTCCTGCTGCACGATCAGCGGCAGCAGCCGCTGCTCCTCCACCAGCGGGTGCTTGGGCAGCTGCCGCGGGTTGGCCAGCAGGGTCAGGTTCTGCTCCTGTAGCTCCAACGCCCAGTTGAGCAGGTGCTCCAGCGGCGGCAGCTGTTGCAGCAGCGCTTCGCTCAACTCGACGCCGGCGGCGAACAAGGGCCGTACCCGCGCGGTCAGGGTGGCGTCCTGCTGCACCACCTCGCGCAGCCAGTAGGTTTCCAGATAGACGCTGCGCCCCAGCAGCCAGGCCAGCGGCGGCAGGTCGGGGTGGAAGCGGCGGTAGCCGTCGGCCTCGGGGACGGAGGTGAGCAGGTGGGCGGTCATCTGGTGCAGGACGCTCAGCTGGCCCAGCAGTTCGTGCGGTTTCATCGTTCGGTGCTTTCGGTTCGGCGCATGGGAGAGAGGCCATGGTAGCCGAAAAGCGTCGCACGGGGGACGCGTCAGGCGCTCAACGGCAGTGGTGCGTCGCCGGGTCCGAGCGGCTTGTCGGTGCCTGGATCGAGCGGCGGCAGACCGTGGGCGGCGCGTGCCGTGGTGCAGCGCGGGTTGGGGCGGCCGTCCGCTTCCCACGGTTCCAGTTCGCGGCAGGGGCTGGAGCGGCGTTCGTAGATGGTGCAGGCCACCGCCGCGCCCACCTCGCCGTTCAGCGCCACGCAGCGCACCGGGGCGTGCAGCGTCCCCTGCATCGCGGCGCGATGGTGGTTGAGGGCGACGGTGAGTTCGGGCGGCACGGTGCCGCCGAGGAACGGGTCCGCCTCGGTCCAGTAAAACGATACGCGATAGTAGGCGCAGCACGCGCCACACCGCAGACAGGGATTGCCCACGGCAAGCCTCCCAAACAGAAGACCGGTCAATGACGAAGGGAACGCCCGCCGACCGGGCCGGCGGGCGCGCGATTATAGCGCCCGCCACGCGCTTGGCAACAGCGACCGGCGCGAAGCCCTTCCATGGTAAAATGCCCGCCCGTTTTTGTGGTGGATGGTGATGGAAGAGTTGGAACCGGATCTGCGCACCCGGCTCAACGGCGAGACCGCCAGGATCCGCTGGCCGGAGCTGGAGCGTCACTTCGCCCGCGGCGTGGTGGTGGCGGTGGCGCCCGAACTGGACCTGATCGACGTCGCCGTTGCCATGGCGAACGACGACACCGCAACCGTGGCCCCCTGGTTGGCGTCGGGCCAGGTGGCGCACCCCAGCGCCGAGCAGGCGCAACAGTGGGTGGCGCGCCAGCCGCTGTTCTGGGCCGTGGTGGTGGCGCCGTGGGTACTGATTCAGGAGAACGTGGTTGAGGAACGGCATTAACCACGGGGGCACGGGAAACACGGAGGATTCTCACCAAAGTCGCGGGTAACATGGGTGCTATGCCCGGATTGTCCCCGTGCACCCCGTGTTCCCCGTGGTTTATCTTTTAATCGAGTTAGAAGCCGGGAGTGCAGATGCCCATGAATGACGATGTCAGTGCCTACGAAGAGGCGGCACGCGAGGCCGTCGAGCTCGGCAACCGTCTGGCCGACGATGATACCGAGGCGGACCTGTGGGATATCGCGGACGGTCTGCTGGCCGGTGCGATCCAGTACTGGCTCTATGCCCGCCAGCCGTGCGGCGACCCGCTGTGCGAGGATTGCGCGCCGATGAGCACCGCCGAGGCGCGGCTGGCGGAACTGCTGCGCCTGGTCAAGGAGTCCGCCGGCGACAGCGAGTATTTCCATTCCCCCAACGACAGCAACGTCGGCCGCGCCTGAGCGGCGCCTATTCTTTCGGTTTCCGCAGATCGGCGCGCAGCCGATCCAATCCCGCGTGATAGTTCTTGGCATCCCCGTATTCCAGGAAGCGACCGTAGCGGGTGTGGGGTGCGTGGACGCGCTGCGCATGCTTGATCGGACACCAGTATTGCTCGGTGCGGCCGGCGACCACCTTGGCGTAGGCAAGCAGGCCGTTGGCGTAGCCGCAGTAGATGCAGTTGAACTTCTCGATCCAGTTGAGATAGGCCAGATGGTGGCGGTCGACGATGACGAAATCGCTGCGCCGCACCTTGTCGATGCCATAGAGATTGAAGGCGACGAACTGGTAGAGCGCGAGAAACAGGTCGAGCAGCAGCAACGGTACCGCCATTGCCAGGGTCATCAGGCCGGCCGCGATGTCGCGCCACTCGGTGGCGCGCAGCAGTGCCGCGACGCTGCGCCGCAAGCGACGGTGTTCTTTGGCGATGCCCTCCTCGAATGAGACACGGCCCTTTTCCACGTAGTAATGAAAGCGTCCGCGCGCGGCGGTCAGCTCGACCTCCAACTCCTCCTCCAGCTGCCGGATGCGCAGTAGCAGGTTGGTGACTTTATCGTTCATTATGATCGCCTGATTGTCCGCAGTGATATCGTTGTACCGTTGTACCACAGCGGCAGATGGCGCGCCGCTTTGCCGTCGACCGGGGTCGCGACGCGACAGAGACAAACATGCGAAACTAAACGGCGTTCCGGAACGGCGATCACCGCCTCCTCGCTCGGGGCGTTATGTCCTGTGGGCAGAAGGCCGGGTGTGGGGTGACGAGTTGGTATTGCGGAACACCGGTTTGGCCGCGGTGCCTACGCATGTCGCGGCGCGTCGCGATGAGGGGAGATGGACGATGTTGAGAGTAAAGTCACTGTGCGGGATCGTGGCGGCCGCCCTGCTGCTCAGCGGCTGTAGTTGGCTTGGCCGGACGCCGCCGGAACAGTCGGTGCGCGTGCTGAGCGCTGCGGATGTCGGCACCTGCCGCATGATGGGTCAGACCACCGTATCGCTGGTCGATAAGCTGGATGCCGTCAGCGACAACCCGGCAAAAGTGCAGCAGGCGCTGAACCTCCTGGCGCGGCGCAGCGCGGTCACCCTCGGCGGCGATGTAGTGGTGCCGTTGGGCGATGCCAAGGCGGGTCAGCAGACATTCGATATCTACGCCTGCGGTACACATTGAGGCCATGACGTTATTGCCCGCGGAATGCCGCCCCGGCCGGTTTGCGGGAACGCCGCTGTTTTCGCGGGCGTCCGCCATCTGGTCAGGCGCGCGCCGATTCGGTTCGCGGCATCCCATGGCAAACCAATGACTGTGGTTTCTATTGATCGCGTGGTTCGCTGCGCGTGGCTCACGGTGACCCGGCAAAGGCGACGCGCACCCGCAGGCCGCCGCCGGGGTTGTCCAGCAGCGTTACCGTCGCACCGTGACGTCGGGCGATGGTGCGGACGATGGCAAGGCCGAGGCCCGAGCCGGGTTCGCGGGTGCCGAGCTGGCGGTAGAAGCGATCGAATACCCGTTCGCGTTCCGCGGGCGGGATGCCGGGGCCGGTGTCGGCCACCTCCAGCCACGTTTCCCGATGGTCACTGCCGACGGTGACGTCGATGCGGCCCCCGTCCGGGGTATAACGGACGGCGTTTTCCACCAGGTTCGACAGCAGCGTCTCCAGGGTGGTCGCGTCGCCGGGAATAATCGCGTGGTCGTCGATGTGCGCGATACCCAGATCGATGTGCTTGGCTTCCGCCAGCGGCAGGTGGCGCGCGGTTACGTTGCGCGCCAGCTCCGCCAGATTGACCGGCTGCGGCGGTCGCTCTTCGCCGCCCGGTTCGCTGCGTGCCAGGGTCAGCAACTGTTCCACCACCCGCGTCGCACGCCGCAGGCCGGCCTGAAGTTCGGCCAGCGCCTCGTGGCGCTCGTTGTCGTTGCCCGCGCGTCCCAGCAGTTGTGCCTGAAGGTTGAGCGCCGCCAGCGGGGTGCGCAGTTCGTGGGCGGCGTCGGCGACGAAGGCGCGCTGCGCCTGCAGCGCCTGATGGAGGCGGCCGAGCAGGTCGTTGAGGGCGGTGACCAGCGGCTGTACCTCCTGCGGCACGCCGCTGTCCGGCAGCGGCGCCAGGTCGTCGGGGCGGCGCTCTCCGACCCAACGGGTGATGCGCCCCAACGGGGCCAGACCGCGGCCGACGATCAGCCACACCAGCAGTCCCATGACCGGCAACAGCACCAGGAACGGCGCCACCGCCTGAAAGGCGGCGCCGGCCGCCAGTTCGTCGCGATCGCTCATGCGTTGCGCCACCTCGTAGATGCGTCCCTCGTAGGTGGCGGCGTAGACGCGCCAGGTGTCATCGCCGTGATTCAGGTGGTCGTACCCCATGGTGTGCGGCGGCGGCAGCCGGCTGGCGGGATGCGACAGATAGATGCGGTCGCCGTTGCGGTCGAATACCTGAATCACGAAATCGCCGTCTTCCTCCGGATCGCTTGCCGCCACTGCGCCTTCGAAGTCGCCGCCGCGCAGCGACAGGGCGATCTGGCGCAGCTGGTAGTCGAAGCTCTCGCCCGACTCCTCGCGCGCCATGCGGTAGGTGGCGTAGGCGCCGGCCAACAGCGACACCACCAGGGTGGCGAGCAGACTCAGCAGCAGTTGACGGCGCAGCGAGGTGACGCTGCTCATGCGGTCGGTACCAGCCAGCCGACGCCGCGCAGGTTGCGGATCCACTCGGCGCCCAGTTTGCGGCGCAGGGCGTGGATGTGGACCTCCACCGCATTGCTGCCGATCTCCTCGCCCCAGCCGTAGAGTCGCTCCTCCAGTTCGGCGCGGGAGACCGGCGTGCCGGGATTCTCCAGCAGGATGCGCAGCAGCGCGAACTCCTTGGCCGACAGCGTTACGGCCTCGCCATGCAGCGACACGGTGTGGGCCGCCGGGTCCATCTGCAACGGACCGCTGGACAGCAACGGCTCGGCGCGTCCGCCCTGGCGTCGCAGCAGGGCGCGTACCCGCGCCGCCAGCTCGTCCAGGTCGAAGGGTTTCACCAGATAGTCGTCGGCGCCGGCGTCGAGGCCGCGGATGCGATCGGAGACCGCATCGCGCGCGGTGACGATCAGCACCGGCACGCCGTTGTGGGCACGGCGCAGCTCGGTCAGCAGGGTGATGCCGTCCTTGCCCGGCAGACCCAGGTCGAGCAACACCAGGTCATAACCCTCATTCTTCAGGGCGAGGGTCGCGGCCTGGCCGTCACGCGCCCAGTCCACCGCATAGCCTTCCTGCTTCAGGCCGCGCTGCACCGCCGTGCCGATCATCGAGTCGTCTTCCACCACCAGCAGTCGCATGGTTCGTTGTCCGCGTTCAGTCGGGATTGGGGCCTTCCGGTGCGTTCTCCAGCACCTTGCCGCTGACGGCGTCTACGCCCACTTCCTGCACCACCTTACCGTGGCGGATGTCGAAAGAGTAGCGCAGGCCGCTGCCGCCCCGCTCCTGTTCCAGCTCTTCGCTCACGATCTTGCCGGGGAAGGCATGCAACGCAATGCTGCGCGCCTCGCCGATGGAAATCTTTGCCGCGGGGGCCAGCTCCTGCCCGGTGTAGGCATAGGCCATGGTGACGGTGGCCAGCACGGTGCCGGCAATGACCATCAGTAATTTTGACGAGATCTGTTTCATGGTGTCGTACCTCTATTCAAGCCTGATGTGATGGCGGTGGTGACCGCCCCGATGGATACGATAGAGGATGTCGTATTAAACAAGACTTAGGCCGAGTTGCCGTTGCATTCTTGGCGAGCTTCGCGTCTTGGCGAGATCATGGTCTGTTGTCTACAAAAAGTAAGATCTAATCTCTCGCCAAGACGCAAAGACGCCAGGTAAAAGCAAAGAAATCCTTACGAACTTAGCGCCCTTTGCGCCTTTGCGTTGAGATCGCTTAACGCCGCCGTTACTGTTTCGGCAGGGTCCACCGGACCAGTACCGGCTGGACCAAAACGACCAACGGCAGCTGTACCAGGATGCCGACGATGATGGCCACCGCGAGCGGCTGCAGCATCTGGTCACCCGCGCCGCTGATCGCGGCACCCAGCGGCAGTAGCGCCAGGACCATGGCCAGGGTGCTCATGATGATCGGGCGGAATCGGTTGAGCGCCGCCTCGTGGATGGCCTGCCGCGGCGGCATGGTCTGGCGCAGATACTCGAACTCGGAAAAGAGAAAGATCGACATCTCCACCGCAATGCCGAGCACCATCACCATGCCCATCATCGCCGTGATGTTGAGCCCGACATGGGTCACCCAGAGGCCGAAGAAGACGACGCCGGCCGAGAGGATCGATGTGCCGAGAATGATGGCCGGGAACCACCAGCTCCCATAGAGAAACAGCAGCAGCACCACCTCGGCGAGCACCACCGCGGCGAAAACGATCAACATGCCGCGTGCGGCGGTCGCCGCCTGCTTGTAGGCGCCGCCCAGCGTGTAATAGACCCCCTGCGGAAGAACCTTGTCCAGGGTCTTGCGCACCGAGGTGATGGTGGTGCTCAACGGCACCTTCCCGCTGGTTTCGGCCGTCACCGGGATGATCTGCGCCAGATTCTCCCGAAACAGCGCCGGTTGCCCATAGACGAACTTGATCGTCGCCATCGACCCCAGCGGGACGGTGTGTCCGTTCGGTGCCTGGATCAGAAGATTCTTGAGATCCTCGCGGTACATCCGGCTCTGTTCCCGGTAGTGCGCATTCTGGGGTTGCGACCAGATCCGCACCCCGACCGGCTGCATCGTTCCCATGTAGTCCGTGACCACCTCGCCCCGCAGATAGCGGGCGATCTGTGCCTTGACCTCGGCCACGGTCAGGCCGTTCATGGCCGCCTGCGCCGCGTTGACATGAATATTCAAGGCGTCGCCGGTCGGCAGCGTGCCCGGATCCACCGACGAGGGTTGGATACCGGTCGCGTGCGAGATCGCAGCCGCGACCTTTTCCGCCACGCCGGGCAGAACGTCCGGGTTCTGCGCGCTCAGGTTGATCACCACCGGCTGCCGCCGGCCGACCATATCCCCAATCATGTCGCTCAGCAGCTGATGGGTGTCGTAGTTCAACCCCGGCACGGCCGCGTCGATTCTCTCGCGGATCTGGGCCATCACGGTCCAGATCGGCGGTCGCTTGGATGGCGGCACCAGCTCGACGAAGAAGTCCCCTTGATACGGCAGGTTGAGGTCGCCGCCCAGACCGGCTCCGGTGCGGCGCGAGTAGGTCTGCACGTACGGATTCTTTTTGAGAATCGCCTCGACCGCCGCCAGTTCCCGATTGGTCTCGATGAACGAGGTGCTGGGTGCCGTTTGATAATCCAGCACGAATCCGCCCTCATCCATCTTGGGAAGAAACCCCGAGCCGACGTGCCCCAGTCCGAGATAACCGATGCCCGCGACGAGCGCGAGGATGAGCACGGCCAGCCACGGCTTGCCGAAGAGGCCGCCCAGCAGGCGTTCATGGAGACGCCGCATCCAGTTCTCCTGGTCGTGCGAAGGATCGTGCCACTTGGTGAAGTCGATGAACCCATGAGCCATCAGCGGCACCAGCAGGGCGGTGAAGCCGTAGGAGATGATCAGCGACGAGGCCATGGTGATCGACAGGAATTTGAAGAACGCCCCCGTCACCCCGGAGAGGAACGCCAACGGCACGAACATGATGATGGTAGCGGTGCTGGAGCCGGTCAGCGGCGCGAGAAACTCCCGCGCCGCGCCGAGCACGGCCCGTTTCGGCAGATCCAGTCCCGGCACGCCGGCACGGCGCGAAATCTGCTCGACCATGACGATGGCGTCGTCGATCAACAGGCCAATCGCCGCGGCGATACCGCCGAGGGTCATGATGTTGAACGTCATCCCGAAGGCGGCGAGCAGTATGCAGGTGGTCAACACGGACATGGGCACGGTGATCATCGCCACCAACGCCGCCCGCCAGTTGCGCAGGAATCCGAACACCACGCAGGCGGCAAAGATGAGGCCGATGAGGATCGCCTCTTCCATCGCACCGATGGACGAGCTCACCAGATCGGTCTGGTCGTACCACTTGTGGACGAGAATGTCCTTCGGCTCCTTCTTCATGAAGGCATCGAGCTTCGCGACGACCTCCCGTTTCAGCTTCAGTGAGTTGGCACTGTTCTGTTGGAACACGTTGATATTGACCGACGGCTGGCCGTCGTCGTCCACCAGCAGCCATTGCGGAACCGATCCCATCTCGACCTTGGCGATGTTGCCCAGGCGCACGATACCGCCGGCCTTGGTGCGCAGGGTGACGTCACGGACCGACTGGACGGATCGGAACGGGTTGTCGGTGATGGTCAGATAGAGCAGGTCGTTGTCCTGGAGACGCCCCACCGCGGTCAGCGAGTTCGAGCCGGATATGGCATTGGCCACATCGGTCGGTGTCAGCCCATAGGCCTGGAGTTGCTGCGGGCTGAGGTAGACCTGGACTTCGCCGGTCTGGCCGCCGAGCGTACTGACCTTTCTGATGCCGGGGATACCGGTCAGCAGCGGTGCGATCTGATATTTGGCGATGGTCTGTAGCGTCGCCGGCGCAACCGTGTCGGAGGTCAGCGAGAAGGAGATGAACGGCATGACGGCGTTGGGGGCCATCTGGAGCACGTCGTAGCCGGTCCCCGGGGGCAGATCGGGCAGCTTCTGCGCGAACGCGGTCTCGACCCGCAGCAGCGCATTGGTCATGTTGTAACCCCACGGGAAATCGACGAAGAGCTCCGCCGATCCGCGGGTGGTGGTCGATTCCACGTTGAGCGCGCCCGGTACGGCGCGCGCCACCTTTTCCAGGGGCTCGGTCACCTTGATGAGCATCGTGTTGGCCGGCATCTCGCCGCTGCCGATCTCGA
>CAYQWR010000067.1:0-12362 GCA_964421235.1 uncultured Thiohalomonas sp.
TTTCGCGATATTCGAAAGATTTTTGCCGATTTTTTTGTCGGTCTGGCCCTTACTCAGGACGTCCTTATTGAAGAACAACTGGTAGGCGACCACGGCCGAGTGATAGTACGGGTTGGCCTTGGCCTGGGCGACGGACTGGATGAGATCATTCCACAGGTTGTGCATCGCGCCGCCCTGCCGCTGCGCGATCCCCACCGGGTCCTGCAGGTAGGCCACGCCGATGCTGCTGCCCTTGAACAGTTTCAACCATTTGGTGTCGCCGTTGGCGGCGTAGTGGGCGTCGTCGATGTCGCAGAGGTTTTTCGAGCCGCTGAACTGGTCGGCGTAGTTGCTGAAGTCCAGGCGCTGCATGCGCGCCTCGCGCTTGCCGTCGTCCTTCTCCAGCGCCTCGATGTAGGCGGCGCTCCACTGCACCGGCGAGACCGCCACTTCGATCTTCTGCTCTTCGCCCTTGACCTTGTGCGGGACGATGATGCACTCCTCGGCGGCGCAGGTGGCCTTGCGCCGGTCCGGCAGCGTGCCTTTGTGCGCTTTGCGCATTTCGTGCAGGTTGACGTCGCTCAGGGCGCCCGATTTGAGCACGGCCATTTCGCGGAACAGCTTGCCGTCGCGGTAGACGTATACGTAGCTGCCCTCGGCCAGCGTCGAGGCGTTTTCGCGCTTGAGGTCGGGGGTGGTGTAGACCAGCGGGATGAAGCTGACCAGGGTGTTGGCGCCCTGGCCCTTCTTGATTTTATCGGCTTCGCCGGGGGCGAGGGTCGGGATGCTCCGGCCCAGGGGAATGCGGTATTCGCCGTAGACGAAATCGGTGACCACCAGACTGTGGGAATGCTTGCCGTGGGGGACGTTGTTGCCGCGGATCAGGGTGGCGCCGCTGTTGTTGCGCTGCGGGCGGTTGACCGGTTGGCGGGCGATCTTGGCGGGTGCGTTCATGCGTCGTCCTCCCCGAGCTCGACGTGGGGTTTGATGGTGCCGAGGGCGGTTTCGCTGTTGCCGTCCCAGGCGTAGTCGTCCGGGTCCTGCGCGGCCTGCAATGACTTGCCGCTGCCGAGCTGGACCGCCTTCGGCATACCGGCGCCGGGCTGCATCAGCGGCATCGGCGGGGTGTTGCGCAGGTTGGAGACCATCAGGTCGGTCTGACGCACGGCCGGCTTGCCTTCCACCAGCACGTTGGGCGAGGAGGTGAGGAACTGTGCCTTCTGCTGGGTGGTGCCGGAGCTGACGCCGCCGCAGGAACCGCCGGCGTCGCCGCTGGAGCTGCTGAAATTGCTGTTGATGTGTGCCATCGGCTTGCCGTTGACCAGCACGCTGCCGGCCGCGCCCGAGGTGCTGCCGGATTTGGCGACGTTGGTGTAGACCGCGGCGCAGCAGCCGTCGCATGGGTGCATGCAGACGTCGGGGGCTATCACTTTTCCTCCCGACGAACCGTGGACTGCGGTGAGACCGTTAATGACGACATTGCCGGACATGTTGTTCGCTCTCCTTTTCGTGTAGCGGGACGGCGCGGTTCAGGAACCGTACGTCGCCCGTTTCCCTGACTGTTTCATAGTGGTGTGCCGCACGCGGTGTTGGGGCGGCGGGTCATGCCGCCTGCTCCGGCGGCACGGGGTTCGACAGGATCACCGCTCCGCGGTGCAAGGCTGCGCCGGTTTCGCACACCAGCACATGGCGCCGCGGCGCGGGAAGCCCGAGGCTGCTCCAATGCCGGTCGACGGCGAACCATTCGGCGGCGAGCACCAGCTGTAGCGGCAGGGTCGCGGCGCCAAGTTCGCCGAAGGCGCGGTAGGTACGCAGGTCGGCGGGGAGCGGGTCGTCGGGCAGGATCGCTGCGCCGGGCTCGATCTCCTCCAGTTGCAGCGCCAGCCGCTGGCGTTCGCTGATCTTCCACGGCCAGATCTGCTGCGTGGTCTGATATAGCTCCAGGCTGTCTACGGTCTCCTGGCCGGCGGACAGCACCATGCCGCCGATGTCGGCGGCGTTGAGGCCCGCCTGGGCCAGCGCGTTACTTATCGCCGTCGGCAGGCCGGTGGCGGGGTGGCGGTCGGCGGCGCCGGCATGCGGTTCGGGGATATGGGCGACGGCGGCGAGCACGGCATGCACAGGCGCGCCGCGCCCGCGGGCCGTACGCTCCTTTTCCAGCAACACGAAGGCGCCGCCTTCGCCGGGGATGATCCCCGAGGCGTCGCCGTAGGTCATCAGCCGTTCCTGCGCGCTCAATTCCAGACAGCTCTCCTTGCCGACCAGGCTGTCCACGGCGCCCACGATCGCCGCGTCCCAGCGCGACTCTTGCAATGCCCGCCGCGCCTCGGCCAGCAGCGGGCCGGTGAGTCCGTGGCCGGCGTCGGTCAGACGTATGTTTTCCGCCGGCAGCCGCGGCCATTGTCCGCGGCAGGCGTCGGTCAGCGCGGCGTCGTTCGCGGCGTCGCCGCGTGCGCTGGCCTGTGGCGGCAACGCGAGGAGGAGCAGGACACGCGTCATGTCGATGCCGTCCAGCGGCAACCATGCCGCCGCCCTGCGCAGCATGGCCGCCAGGCGTGCGGTGCCGGAGAGGCCCTGGGCCTGTAGTTCGCCGATGGGCGCGACCAGGGCGGGGGCGCTGCCGTCGCCGTTGCCGCGCGGCGCGATCACCGACGTGTCTGGTTCGGCGATGCCGAGGTTCAGCATGGCCGCGCTCCAGGCGCCGGTGGCATGATCGCCGGCGGCGCAATAGAGCGCCGTGCCGCTGATCACGATGGCGTCGGCGGGATTGGATGGCGGTGGCGGTGTTACGGGCCTGTTCATAGGTTCGCCAGCAGGGGTTGGTTGTCGGGACCGGCCAGGCTTGGGTCGTTGAGCACGATGAACGCCTTGCGCCGCTCGGTGAGCCGCCACGGCGCCATGGCGTGAAACAGGAGGTGGATTTCCCGGCGTTCGGCGTCGATCACCACGGTGTCGTGGACCAGATCCAGGTTGCTGCGTGTCTGCCCCAGGAACAGCATCGCCTCGGGGAGGAGGGTCGGTAGGGTGAAGGTGAACGGGTGGTTGAACGGCTGGCCCTCGACCAAGTTGGTGAGGGTGATGATCTCCCCGCCCCTGAACGGTTGCGGAAAGCGTTGGTGCGGTGGCGCGCTGTTGTAGTAGGCGGCGGAGGCGTCCTTGCCGATCGGGCAGCCGGTGCCCTGCGCCGCCGCTTCGTTGTGCGTGCCGCGCTCCTTGCGACGCGGCTCCCAATGGGGCGCCAGCGCCGCGATGATGGCGGGCTTGGGGCGCTGGTTCAGCGCCGTCACCCACTGTTTGTGCCACTGGACCTGCGGCAGCGGCTGGCCGTCGGCGTCTTTGCGGCGCCGCCAGTAGCCGCAGCCGACCGGGTTGGCGGCATAGGCGTCGCCGGGGTTGTCGGGGTGGGTGCCGCCGTAGGCGTATTCCGGGACCACGGGCAACGGTTCGATGCGCCCCGGCTCGGTGACCGACAGGCCGAACAGGCCGCGTTCGTAGCGGCGCGGGCCGCTGATGGCCAGATGCGCGCCGCGCACGATCCCCTGGTGCGGCGACTGCATGGTGAAGCCGGCCTCCATGACGCGCAGGTCGTGGTCGTCGGTTTGGGCGGTAGCGTTTACGATGACTTCAGCCCCCTGTTTGTGGGGAACGCATTCGGCAGCCGCGGCGACGCCGCTCCGCTGGGGATGACTGCGGAACCGGTCGGTGGGTTCGATTTCGACGGGGGCCGAGTCCAGGGTCAGCGCTCCCCGCGCGTCGAAGTGCAGGACCGCCTTGACCGCGATGGCAAGGACGGGCTCGCCGTCGCTGCTCCAGCTCGGCGCCGCGTGCGTTGAGTAAGGGGTGCTGTTGTCGAACTCAGCCACGACGTCTCCCCACCACCGGCGGTCGCGCATCCGCCATCTCCCCCTCGCTGCCGAGGAGCCCCGCCTCGCGGTAGCCGGCGAGGCGCCGGGCGATCCAGGTATCCGGGCTTACCGCCAGGGGCTTGCCGAGCAGCAGTTCGAGCAGCGCGTGCAGTAGTGCGCCGCGCCTTCCGGCATGCTCCGCTGCTTGCCGCGCCACCCGGTCTGCCGTCATCGGCTGCCCCAGAAGGTAGCGTTGGCCCGGTTCCCATTCATGCTGCTTTTCGCCCCACCAGCGCTGCGCGGCGGCGAGGTCGGGCGTCAGTGTCTCCCGCTCTTCGGGGCGCGGATTCAGCACTGGTTTCGGTGCTTCGCCGACCACTTGCAGGCGCGGAATGTCGGGTAGCCACTGACCGGTCAGCCAGTGCCAGGCGTCAGCCGCCGGCTCGGCCGTGCGGGGTTCGGCCAAGGCATCGAGGAGCGGTTGTACCGCCTGGCGCAGTCCGCAGAGCGCGATCAGGGCGAGACCTGTGTCGGGGTGTGTCGTCGCGTACTCGAGCAACGTGTCGAAGAAAGCGGGGTCGCCGATCAACGCGGCGACCTCCAGCAGGGGAATCCCGTCGGCCGCTTCGGCTAATGCGCGCTGCAACAGCGGACGCGCAGTGGCGGCGGAACGTACCAGCAATGCCCTGATGGCTGCGGCGCGAACAGCCGGTTCGTCGCCGTCGCCTGCGTAGGGAGTGAAAAAATCCGGCGCAACGTCGTGGCGCATGGCCGCGTAGTCGATCAATGCCAAGCGGCCGTCGGCATCGAGCGTCGCGACGTGGCGCTTGAGGCGCTCCAGCGGGATCGCGGCGGCTTGGTCGCGCCAGATGCGCAGGATCGCGGGACGCAACGAGGGGTGGTCATCGAACAGCGTCTCCAGGCCGGGAGAGGCGGCGGCGGGGACGCAGCGCAGAAACTCAACCGCGCCTTCCGCGCTTGCGCCGCCGTCGAGCAGGCGGCGCTGTGCCTGCGACCACATGACCTCGCGCGCAGCGCCGTCGTTTGCGGCCAGGAGGCGGCGTGTGAGCAGTACCCACACCTGTTCCGGGTTATCGGCTGCCTCTTCATCGGCGTCGGTAACGGGAATCAGGGCGAGCGGCGTGATATGGGCGAGCGTCCGCTGCTCCAGGCTTTGCATGGCGGCGGCATCGATATCCGGTTGTTTGCGCCAGCTGATGATCTGGGCGACCAGATTCGCTGCATTATCCGCATGGACGGCGGCATGAGTGAACAAATACACTCGGCGATTCCTTTCGCTAGTCAACGTCAATTCAGTTCGATAATCGAACCTTTGACTGTCGTTGGACCTTTGGAGACGGCGAGTAAGCGCTGGGATGTGATACGAATCTTGCCGTCGTTCAGCAGTTCGACGGTGGCATTCTCGCTTTGCAGCTTGATGCCGCGGGCATCGATCACGACGCGCTCGTCCGCGACGGCGACCCGCGCTCCTGCGGGAGCGTTGCGGAGTTGCGCTGCGCCGTAAACCATGACGCCGTGATCGGTGTCGGCGATCATCACCGTATCACCCACCTGATAGTGCGCGGCGACACCGGGAAACGGCTGTATCACGCCGGCGACGGCGACCGTACGCGTGCCGATCGCTATGCTGCAAGGGAATCCGTTGTCGGTTTCCAGCACCAGGGCGGATACAAGAGAGGGGGGGCCGGAACCGATTTGCCGAACATCTTCGGCGGCGAAATAACCGGAAGATGGTGCTGCAACTGAGCTTTCCATGCATTTCTCCTCATTCGGCATCACAAATGAATCTGGGCATCCGTGCGCCCGTTGCGACATAGCGACACTATGTCGGGGATTCCTTATAAAAGCGATTGGGCGGTACTGTCAAGGGCAGGATGCCTGCGGCGCGTTCAACGGGCGCTCTGAAATGCGGGGTATGACCGTTCGGCGCGGTTTGTGGCGGTTACGGTGTTGGGCGGAAGGGAGCACTGTTGCCCCGGCTGCGCCTCTTTGACGTCGGCTGATCGAACGGGGCTTTATACTCGCTGTGCGATTGTCCCGGAGGTGTTCAGCGTTGGGACGAAATGCCGCGGTATTTGTTTTGGGTATTGGATATTGCCGACGGTAGCAGCATATCATCACTGCATGGTGGGTTTGTTATGCGCGGGTTCCCGACCAGTCGATTCCCAGGCTTGATCATGGAGCAGACACAAAATTATGCCGTCTGTAGCCGGATGGGTGTTGCCGTTCCGCTGCACATCTGACCTTGCACCGCCTGTTTCTATGGGGGGTCGCTGATGCGACAGTTTTTGTTGGCCCACGCCGCCGGCGGCGACGCCGAGGCGCTGGTCGGTTCCTGCCTGGAACAGCTTGGACCGATCCCTGCCGCGGCCAATCTCGGTTTCGTCTATGTCGGCGACACGCTGGCCGGCCATCTCGATGTCATCCTGCAGCGATTGCGCGCCGCCGCGCCGCAGGTGCATTGGACCGGTTCCGTCGGCACGGCGATTTGCGCCACCGATCATGAGTACTACGATACGTCGGCGCTGGCGGTGATGGTCGGTGCGTTCGCACCGGAAACCTTTCGTCCGTTGCCGGTAAGCAGCGACGTCGCGGCGGCGCTGCCGCCGGAGCTGAGCGATTGGTGCCGGCGGCAGGGTTATTGTTTCGCGCTGGTACATGGCGACCCCGCCAATACCGAGACGCCGGCGCTGGTCGAGGCGATCGCGGCGGCGATGCCCGCCGGTTTCATCAACGGCGGTCTCACCTCATCCAATACCGGCAACTACCAAATCGCCGACGGGGCGGCGGTCAGCGGCGGCGTTTCCGGCGTGCTGTTCGCGCCGGAGGCGAATGTCGTCACCGATCACACCCAGGGCTGTTCGCCCATCGGTCCAAGCCATGAAATTACCAAGGCGCAGGTCAACATCGCGGTTACCTTGGACGGCCGGCCGGCGCTGGAGGTGATGAAGGAGGAGATCGGCGAGACGCTGGCGCGCGATCTGCAACGCATCGCCGGCTACATCTTCGTGGCGCTGCCGGTGGCCGGTTCCGACACCGGCGATTATCTGGTGCGTCATCTGCTGGCGCTCGATACCGGCAAGGGAATGGTGGCCGTCGGCGATTACCTCGACGGTTATCAGCGACTGATGTTCTGCCGCCGTGACGGCAATACCGCGCGGGAGGACATGCGCCTCATGCTCGAACGGATTCGCAAGCGGGTGGATGGGCGCACCATTCGCGGCGGCGTCTATGTCACCTGCGTCGGCCGCGGTCGTCATCAATTCGGCGAGCAGTCGGATGAGCTGCGCCTGATCAGCGCGGCGTTGGGCGAATTTCCGTTGGTGGGATTTTTCGCCAGCGGCGAACTCTATAACGGCCGTCTCTACGGCTATACCGGCGTATTGACCCTCTTTCTTTGAGTCCGATGAGCGACCTGCGCATCCTGCTGTTGGCGGACACCCACGGTACCGTCGATGGCCGTATCGTGCAGTTGGCGCGGGAATGCGACTGGGTGATCCATGCCGGCGATATCGGCCGTGCCGCGGTGTTGACCGCGTTGGAACCGCGCCAGGGCCGCGTGATCGCGGTGCGCGGCAATAACGATTCGATCGCCAAATGGCCGGAGCACGAGGCGTCGTCATTGGAGACGCTCCCGTTCAGTGCCGAACTGTCGCTGCCGGGCGGGACGCTGGTGGTGGTACACGGTGATCGTGCCGGCGGCGCCGCAGGGCGACATGCACGGCTGCGCCACCACCACCCGACGGCACGTGCGGTGGTTTACGGTCACAGCCATCGGCTGGTCTGCGACCAGACGGCGTCGCCCTGGATACTGAATCCCGGCGCCGCCGGCCGCAGCCGCACCTACGGCGGTCCGTCGTGCCTGGTACTGTACGCGGCGGAAGCGGCGTGGCGGGTGGAGATTTTCCGTTTCGCGCCGCAGCACCCCGGCAAATAACCTGCGCAGCACTCCTGGGCGAAAGCCGTGGGGCTGTTGTCTTGATGCGCTGCTTTGCCGAATGGATCCGACGCCTGTCGGGCCCTGCCGGGCGCCGCATGCCGACCCGTCCGCGGGAATTATTGCAGCAACTCGCGAATCGCCGAACTGACGTTATTGGCGGCGTGCAGGATCGCCAGGCCGGTTTTCGGATCGAATTCGCCCAGGCCCAGTTTGCGGTATGCCGGGGTGGCGTCGATGTGCGGCAGGTGTTCCATTTCCGGTGTGCCGAGGTAACTGTGCAACTGGGCAACGATGACGATATCGGCATAATCGGCCGGCTTGTCGCTGTCGCGCAGCCACTCTTCCGCATCCTCGGTCGCCGCAATCAAATCCTGCTCGAAACCCAGACGGCTGAGCACCAGATGGCCGCTGATGGCCCGCAGCCGATGGATGGCGCGCTCCAGTTCGGCGGCGTCATAGGCCAGGCCGGGCTGGCTGTCGGCGAAGGTCAGGATCGGGATGATGCCGATATCGTGCAACAGTCCGGCCAGCAGGGCGCGTTCCGGACTGAAGCCCTGGCTGTGGCGGCCGAGGACGTAACTCAGGCTTGCGATTTGGGTGCTGTGGCTGTAGAGGGCCTGCATGCGCTGTTTGAGCAGCGGCGATTCGGCGTGGAACAGATTCTTCAACGCCAGGCTCATGGCAATGTTTTGTGCCGCCTCCAGGCCCAGCCGGGTGACCGCCTGGTAGACGGTGGTGGCCGGTGTGTCGCGGCGATAGGCGGCACTGTTGGCGACATGGATCAGGCGGGCCGAGAGTACCGGGTCGGCGAGCACCATGCGGCCGACGTCCTTCACGCTGTTGTGCGGATCCTTGATTGCTTCGCGGATGCGCAGGGCGATATCCGGCAGCGTCGGCAGTTCCAACTCGCCGCTGCTGCACGCCTTGTAGATACGCAGATAAACCGGGCTCTCCCCGCTGCCCGCGTCGGAGACGACAATCTCTTCGTGGCGGTCGGTGCCGGCATGGCTCCGTTCCTGCGCCTGAAGTTGCTGCAACAGCCTTTTGTCGAAACGTACCAGCACGCACGGTGTACGGGCAGTGGCATGGAGTCCGGGCGGGTGGATCTTGAACAGCGGCAGTCGCGCACGCGGTGAACCCGCACTTATCACCTCTTCCGCGCCGCCGTCGGTGACGATGGCCAGTTCGCCGCGCACCAGAAAGGAGAGCCAGGGCTTGTCCTTTTCCGCAGCAAGCCGGCTGCCGTCGGATAGCGTATCCAGTCGGGCGTTGGCAGCCAGCTCGCGGCGCTGCGTCTCTTCCAGTTCGCAGATCGGGTAGAGCGTACGGGTGACCTTGAGTAAAGCGTCTGCGTTATTGTTTTCGGTGGCCATAGCGCTACCTTGTGGTGATTTTCGGTACACTTACGGTCGAGTCGTTGCACCTTATTGTGAACTGTATCATACATCTAAGCTCGGTTATTGCCGGACAGGAACGCTGGAGATCGACAAACATGCACTACGATATTGCTGCTGAGATTGGACGCAAGGCACGAACTCCGCATGAACTATTGATGATGAATCTGGCC
Organism: uncultured Thiohalomonas sp.; assembly: GCA_964421235.1. GTDB lineage: Bacteria > Pseudomonadota > Gammaproteobacteria > Thiohalomonadales > Thiohalomonadaceae > Sulfurivermis. The sequence continues at coordinate 9,353 of CAYQWR010000067.1, forward strand.
GCGTTTCATCTCTTGCTGGCGCCCGCGGCCATCGCCCTTGGGGTCAGGTACCCGCAAATCGGGGCGTGGTGGCTGCTGCTGACGCCGATCTTTTCCGGGTTCATCATCCTTTATATCTATCTGCGCGGTCGGCGCGCCGAACACTCCGATCCATGGTTCGTGATGGTCCACTGGAAGCTCGCCTGGCGGCGCTGCCGTCTGTTGCTCATCGGATATGCGATTTCGGCCGTCATGATTGGCGGCGGAGCGCTGCTCGCCGTCAACTCTGCGACCGCCATGCGCGAGATCGTCCTGACCATTGCCATTCGCGTCGGTGTGATGCCGACGGTAGTCCTGGTGTTGGTATCGTTTGTGATGGCCAACATGGCGCTGGAACAGGCCAATAAGGGCGACATACCCGATGGTATCGCCAGTCGCTATCCCGCGCCGCAGGAAACCGCATAGCGCCGCGCCACCGGTACGAATCCGTCACTTTCTCGCCCAATGAGTGTAGGTCATTAATGAAACCAAGTATTCTGCGGCGCTTACTCTATTTGTCGCTTGCCTTCGGTCTGGCAATGGGACTTATCTTTCCGGTCTATGCGCAATTTTTTGTTGAGTGGAAACCGGGACTGAAGATCTGGTTCGTGCTTGGCTGCCTGGTCGCGGGCGCCTCCATCGGCGTGTTCAACTACTGGCTGGTCAATTTGGTGCTGTTGAGCAAAATACGGCGCATCGCCGACGTGGCGCACGCGATCAGCAAGAACGATATCTCTCATAACTGTACCTTGCAGAGCAATGACGTCATCGGTTCGATCGTCGACAGCGTCAATCGCATGACCGCCAATCTGCGGACCATGATCGGTCAGATCGACCAGTCGGCGCATGGCCTGACGGCGTCGGTCGAGGCGGTGAGCAGCGCCAGTGGCGACGCCAGCGAACGGGTGCGGCGACAGCGGGCGGACACCGCTCAGGCGGCGCAGGCGCTCGGCGAAATGACTGCGATGGTGCAGGAGGTGGCGCAGCGCGCGGACCATGTGGCGGGGGCCGCCAGCACCGCCGATCAAGACGTCCAGGCCGGCCGTCTGGTGATCGGCCAGACCATCGACGCCATCTTCGCCCTTGCCGACGGCGTGGAGAAGGCGTCGGGTGCGTTACAGCAGCTGGAGCAGGAGAGCGAGAATATCGGCATGGTGCTCGATGTCATTCGCGGCATTGCGGAGCAGACCAACCTGCTGGCGCTCAATGCGGCGATCGAGGCGGCACGCGCCGGCGAGCACGGCCGCGGTTTCGCCGTGGTGGCCGACGAGGTGCGTACCCTGGCCACTCGCACCCAGGAGTCGACACAGGAAATCCACGGCATCATCGAGCAGCTGCAGCAGGGCGCCCACCAGACCGTGGCGTTGATGGCGGCCGGTCGCGAGCAGGCGCAGGCCAGCGTTGAGCAGGCGCGCAAAGCAAGCGACGCCTTGGCCGCAATCGCCGGTGCCATCTCCGGTATCGCACAGGCGACCGGCGACATCGCCACCGCTTCCGGCGAACAGCGCCGCGTAACCGAACAGGTCAGCCGTAGCGTATCGAACACCAGCGACGACGCGCAGGCGACCGCCGCGTGCGTCGAGCAATTGGTGGCGGCCGGTGCGGACCTGCAGCAACTGGCGGGCCGGCTTGGCGAATTGATGGGCCGTTTCAAGCTCTGACGTCCCGCCTTGCAGCGGCGGTGCGCCGCCCCCAACTATGGTAAGTGCGAGCGGGCACGATCATCATGGGGAGGACGCCGCGTGTCAGAAACCCATTTTCCGACCGAAATCAAACTGCATCAGGGGCGACGCGTGCTGGAGCTGTCGTTCGACGACGGCAACCGTTTCGAGCTGCCGTGCGAATATCTGCGCGTCTACTCCCCTTCGGCCGAGGTGGCCGGTCATCACAATAAGCGACCGGTATTGCAGGTCGGCAAGGAAGCGGTGAACATCACCGATATCCGCCAGGTGGGCGCCTATGCCGTCAAGCTGGTGTTCGACGACGGCCACGGCAGCGGGCTTTACACGTGGGGCTATCTCTACGATCTCGGCATCAACTACGCTGAACACTGGGCGGACTATCTGCGACGGCTGGAGGCCGCCGGTCATCGGCGCGACGACGGCGCGGCGGGTTAGCGCGGTTGGCGTCGCTGCCGGAGTTGATGCGCCGCCGGCCATGATACGCGCGGCGCGCGCGGTGATTTCCAGAGATATGCGTCGTCCGTCCGCCGTGACACTGCCCGGCGGTTTAACTACAATGCCGCAACACGCCCGCGGCTTCCACACCGTCACATACGAGACGTCGTCCCATGCTCAATGCCTTTGTTATCCGCGACCAGCGTTTGACGCAGACCTCGGCCGAAGGGACGAACGCCCCGCTGGAAGACGCGGTGTGGATCGACCTCTACCGGCCCAGCGACGAGGAGCGCGAATGGATCGAGACCCTCTATCGCCAGGATTTTCCCGAGCCGGATGAGGTCGAGGAGATCGAGGCAAGTGCCCGTTTCTTCGAAGATGAGGAGGGGCTGCACCTCAACTCCTATTTCCTGCAGCGCAGCGAGGGCCGCATCCGCAACGCGACCATCGCCTTCACCCTGAGCGGCGACCGCCTGTTCACCCTGCGCGATTTCGAATCGGCGTCATTCCGCATGTTTCGGCTGCGTGCGCGGCGCGAGGAGGGGAATATCGTCGACCCGACGGCGATCCTGCTGGCGCTGTTCGAGACCAAGGTGGAGGAACTGGCCGACTTTCTGGAAGAGGTGCATACCGGTCTGGAGCGCCTCGGTACCCTGGTGCTGGAGGAGAGCGACACCGAGTTGGAGGATGCCATCGACGAGTTGGGTCGCTACGAGGACATCAACGGTAAGATCCGCCTCTGCCTGATGGATACCCAACGAGCGCTCAACTTCCTGTTGCGCCGCCGCCGCCTGTCGCCGGAGCACGCCGAACAGGTGCGCGAGATTCTGCGCGACATCGAATCGCTGCTGCCGCACAGCACCTTCCTGTTCGAG
>CAYQWR010000068.1:0-12263 GCA_964421235.1 uncultured Thiohalomonas sp.
GCACTGGTGGTTCGAGGGGCCAGAATGGCTCTACCAGGTGCTGCGTCGGTTCCAACTGTCTGGCTTCGACGAAGCACGGCGGCAGAGGCTCTCCGCCCTTCATCTGACGCCATAAGCGGCAGGCGTAATCCTCCACTTCATATTCGGTATCGCTGCCGTCGCGCTCCAACATCCGGCGGCGATAGCTGCGTTCGAACACCGGCTCCAGGCCGCTGGAGACATTGTCGGCCAACAGACTGATGGTGCCGGTCGGCGCAATGGCGACGAGGTGGCTGTTGCGGATGCCGTAGGCCGCGATGCCGTTGCGGATATCATTCGGCAGGCGCTGCACGAAGGGCCGTTGCAGGTAGTGCTCGCGCTCGAAAAACGGGAACGGCCCCTTCTGCCGCGCCAGTTCCACCGATGCCCGATAGGCGCTGTCGCGGACGGTGGCCATGATCCGTACCGCCGTCGCCCGCCCTGCGTCGCTGCCGTAATGCAGCCCGACCATCAGCAGTGCGTCGGCCAGGCCGGTGACACCCAGGCCGATGCGGCGCGAACCGCGCGCCTGTTCGGCCTGCTGCGGCAACGGGAAGTGCGACGCATCGATGACGTTGTCCATCAGCCGCACCGCCACTTGCACCGTTTCCCGAATGCCGTCCAGATCGACATAGGCCTGCGCCGAAAAGGGCTCCTGCACGAAACAGGCGAGATTGACCGAACCGAGATTGCAGGCACCGTAAGGCGGCAAGGGGATCTCGCCGCACGGATTGGTGGCGCTGATCCGTTCACGATAGGCAAGATTGTTGGTCGCGTTGATCCGATCGATGAACAGCACGCCCGGCTCGGCATAGTCGTAAGTGGCGCGCATGATGCGCTGCCACAAGTCACGGGCCGACACGCGCCGCAGAACGCGACACGGCACCTCGCCGTCGTATCCCGGCCAGCGGCGCATCACCGTCTCACCTTCCTCCGGTGCAAGCGCGGCGGCGGGAAACAGCAGCGGCCACTGCTCGTCGTCATCGACCGCCCGCATGAACTCGTCGCTGGCCAGCACCGACAGATTGAAATGACGCAATTCGTGCGCGTCACGTTTGGCGTCGATGAAGCGTTCGATGTCGGGATGATCGCAGCGCAAGGTCGCCATCATCGCGCCGCGCCGCGCGCCGGTGGAGAGCAGCGTGGCGCACATGCTGTCCCAGATACGCATGAACGACACCGGGCCGGAGGCGATGGTACCGGTGTGGCGCGCCACCGCGCCGGCCGGCCGCAACGAGGAAAAATCGTAACCGACCCCGCCGCCTTGCTGCATGGTCAGCGCCCCTTCCTTCAGGGCATCGAAGATGCCGTCCATCGAGTCCTCGATGGTCCCCATGACGAAGCAGTTGAACAGCGTAACGTTGCGGTCGGCACCCGCCCCGGCCAGAATGCGGCCGCCCGGCAAGAAACGGAAATTTTCCAGGATGTTGTAAAAGCGCTGTTCCCAGGCATGGATATCATGGATCTCCTGGCGCGCCAGAAACAGCGCGACGCGGCGCCAGGTGTCGATCACCGTCTGGTCGTGCACCGTCGCGCCGTCGCGCAGACGGTACTTGGTGTCCCAGATGTGACGTGCGATATCGGTGTTGAAATAGCTCATGGATCGCCCCCGTCCCTGTTCCCGTGGCATGCGCGGCCGCGGTTTTTAGCCGCCCCGCCGCCCGCAACCGTGCGGGGACGGTTCATCTATCGCACAAGCATAGCTGCTGTCACGCTACTTTTTGATGAACCGGCAATAGACGAAGCGCTGATCCTTTTGTGCCGGCGTGCGGTGGGTTTCGGTCGCCGTTTCGGCCAGGGTAAATCCCTCGCCCAGCTCGGCGCTGAGCGTCTCCGGGCTGTAGCGTTGCACCGGCAGGCCGCTGCACATATCGGGACCGTCGAGGGCGAAGGTGGCGATGATGAGATGACCGCCGGAACGCAGGCCGGCATTCAGCGCGTTGCGGTAGGCGCGGCGATCGGCCGGGTCGGTGAGAAAATGAAACACGGCCCGATCGTGCCACAGCGCATAGGCTTTGGGCGGCGCGAAGGCCGTGGCATCCGCCTCCAGCCAGGTCACTTGGGATGCCCGTCCGGCGAGGCGTTCGCGGCTGTGCGCCATGGCCGCCGCGGCGATATCGAGCACCGAGACATCACGATAGCCGGCATCGAGCAGGCTATCCACCAGCCGGGACGCGCCGCCACCGACGTCGATTACCGGCTCCGTCGGCGCGATACCGCTGGCCGCGATCAAGGCGAGGGAAATTTCCGCTTTGGGTTGAAACCAGCTTACCTCGGTCGGCGGCTTCTGCCGGTAGACATCTTCCCAGTGCTGTTTTCGATCCACGGGCTCCTCCACCTGTTGTTATCGACGAAAATGTTAATCACGGTGAATACGAGAGATACTGGCGGATTACGTGTTGCCGGGACTATCAGGACAACACCACACGGCCTGTCATCCTCCGTGCACTCCGTGTCCTCCGTGGTTAATGTCGTCGTGTTCTTTTATTGCTTTTGCTTCTTGCGCCGTTCCGATTTTTTGATGTGCTTGACCAGCCGTTGGCGCTTATGCATCTGGCGTGGCGTCAGCAGATTCTTTTTATCGGCGTAAGGATTGACGCCGCCTTTGAATTCGACGCGCACCGGCGTTCCTTCCAGCCGCAGCTGCTCGCGGAAGAAATTGATCAGATAGCGCTGATAGCTACCCGGGATCTCATCGGTCCGATTGCCATGAATGATGATAAGGGGTGGATTCTTGCCGCCTTGGTGGGCATAACGCAGCTTGATGCGGCGTCCGCCGGCCAGCGGAGGTTGATGCGCCATCAGCGCCGACTCCAACAAACGCGTCAGCTCCGGCGTGGAAAATTTGCGCATGGCCGAGGCATAGGCGCGTTTCACCGAACCGAACAGCTCACCGACGCCGGTACCGTGCAGCGCCGAGATATAGTGCAACTTGGCAAAATCCAGAAACGGCAACTTCAGATCCAGCTCACGGCGCACGTTGTCGCGTTGATCCTGCGACAGGCCGTCCCATTTATTCACCGCCAATACCAGCGCCCGGCCGGCATCGAGCACGAAACCAAGCAGACTGGCATCCTGTTCACTGATCCCTTCGCGTGCATCCAATACCATCAGCACCACATTGGCCTCCTCGATGGCCTGCAGTGTCTTGATCACGCTGAATTTCTCGATCGCCTCGTCGACGCGCGCACGGCGCCGCACGCCCGCCGTGTCGATCAGCGTATAGCTCTGGCCGTCGCGTTCGAACGGGATAAAGATACTGTCGCGCGTGGTGCCCGGCATGTCGAACACCACCACGCGCTCTTCGCCGAGAATGCGGTTGACCAGAGTGGACTTGCCGACATTGGGCCGGCCGATCACCGCTACCTTGATGCGATCGCCCGCAGCCTCTTCGCCTTCAAGCTCCGCTTCAGGCTCCGGCAACAGCACCATTACCCGTTCCAACAGCGAACGGACGCCACGGCCGTGAACGGCGGCGATAGGAGCAGGCTCTCCCAACCCCAGGGCAAAGAACTCGGCGCTGAGCAGAGACGGGTCGCCGGTATCGGTCTTGTTTACTACCAGCACCACGTTCTTGCCGTGCTGACGTAACCAACGTGCGATAGCTTCGTCGGAAGCGGTCAGGCCGTCGCGGCCATCGACCAGGAACAGCACCACGTGCGCCTCGTCCACCGCCTGTTGTACCTGGCGCACCATCAGCGATTCGACACCCGCCTCATTGCCGGACAGCCCGCCGGTGTCCACCACGATGTAGGGGCGTTCACCGACCTTGCCGATACCGTACTGGCGATCGCGCGTCAGACCCGGCATATCCGCAACCAGGGCGTCGCGGGAACGCGTGAGGTAATTGAACAACGTGGACTTGCCGACGTTGGGACGGCCGACCAGGGCGATGACGGGATTCATGATGCTATTGGCTCAATGTGACAGCGGGCTCACCCGGAACGCGTTGAGCACACCCTCTTTGTCCATGGCATAGACATAATCGCCATCGACATGCGGCGCGGCCATCACGGCACGATCCTCTTGATAGCCGTTGGCGGGATACTCCGACGGTACCGGGTACCATTCCTGCCAGCTCTTGACGCGCACGCGCGCCATCAGGTGACCGTCTTCACGCGCCAGCCAGTGCAGGTAGCCGCGGTAATCGGCGACGATAACCGCGTCACCCTGCAGCGACGGCGCCGACAGCTCGCGACCGTGCAGCGCGCTCTGCTTCCACAAGGTGCCGCCATTGTTGCGCGCCAGGGCCCAGACATTGCCATCGGAATCGGTCAAATAGAGTTCATTCTGCGACGCGGCAATACCCGTATAGGAAGAGAAGTTGCGCGTCCACACCAGTTGGCCGCTGTCGAGGGTAAAGGCCGAAATACGCCCCTGATAACTCACCGCGTATACCATGCCGTCGGCGACCACCAAACGTCCGTCCACGTCGACCATACGTTCCAGTTCGGTGCGGCCATGCGGCACGGCCAACACCTGATCCCAAATCACGCCGCCGTCGGTCACCGACAATGCGACCACGTGACCATCGGCGAAACCGGCAACGACGACGCCGCCTTCAATCTGCGGCTCGCCGACTCCGCGTAACGTCAACAGCGGCACATCCTGGCTGTAGCGCCACAACTGGTGCCCATCGCCGGCATCCAGGCCATACAACACGCCGTCCACCGTGTGTGCCACCACGACGTTGCCGCGCCGTACCGGCGCCGATAACACCTCGCTGCTCAACGGCGTGCGCCACTTGATCCGGCCATCGGATTTGCTCACTGCGATGACCTCGGCATTGCCGCCGAACAGCAGCAGATCGCTGCCGTCGCCCGGACCGGCGTTGATCAGCGCATGGATGTCGTTACGCCACACGCGCTTGCCGTCGGCGGTATCGAACGCATCGATGACGCCGTGGCGATCGGCGGCATAAACGTAGTCACGCTGCACCAACGGCGCGAGCTTGATGTATTGCTTGCCGACACCTTCGCCGACCTGGCGCGCCCATACCTCATCGATCCGAAGTTGCGGTTTATAACTCGTCAGCGCAGCCGGCGCCTGAATCGTCACCAGGCTGGGATTGCCACTGCATGCCGCCAGCAATAATGCCGCGACGACGAAGGTACTATGGCGTAAATATCGCATCACTTTTTCGGTGTCCCTGCATCGGCCAGATCATCCAGCTTCATACGCAGCAGTTGTTGCTTTTCCGGTACCTTCGCGTAGCCTTTCAGCGCCTTGCTATAGGCGCTATAGGCATCCGCGCGCTTGCCCAGCGCAAGATAGGCATCGCCTTTGACCTCTTCCACCATGGCGTCAAAACTTGCCATGCCGTTGGTGAGCTGTTGCAGCGCCTGTTGGGGCTTTCCCTGGGCGACCAGCACGCGCGCCAGACGCACGCGCGCCAGCTGCTTGAGCTCCGGCAGCTTGCTGTGTTCCATCGCCCACTGCAGCTGCGCCGCCGCGCCATTGAGATCGGCGCGGTCTACCGCCTGCTGCGCCATGGTCAGCGAAGTCAACACCGCATAGGTCGTTGTGGGATAGCGACCAATAATCTCGCGGCCGAGCTCGGCCTCCTTTTTGGTTTCTCCGGCATTCAGCTGGTTCAACAGCATCTGGTACGCCATGGATGCGCCATTGGCCTGCGCACGCTGATGACCGACCCAGGCGCGCCAACCAAACGCCACCGCCACCGCCAATACCACGCCGACCACGACGGCACGACCGTTCTCGCGCCACCAGTGCCTGATGGCCTCAAGCTGTTCTTCTTCGGTTTCGTAGACCACCGCTTTCTCCTCTTTGCGCTACTGCCGCGCCGTCACAAAATCGCGCATGAACGCCACGATCTCATCCAGCGCCACCGTCTGTTGTTCCGCCTGGTCGCGCAAGGGCTTCACGCCGACCGTACCCGCAATCGCCTCATCATCGCCCAAGATCAGGGCCAGAGGCGCACCGCTCTTGTCCGCCCGCTTCAATTGGTTCTTGAAACTGCCGCCGCCATGGTGCAGTTGCAGACGCACGCCCGCCACCTCGTCGCGCAGCCGTTCCGCCAGCAACAGCGCATGCTGCTGTGCCATATCGCCGACCCGCACGATATAGGCATGTGGCCGGTAGCGCTGCAGCGGCACGCAGCCTTCATCCAACAATGCCGACAACCGCTCCAGACCGATCGCAAAACCGATGGCCGGCGTGGCCTTGCCGCCGAGTTGCTCGACCAAACCGTCGAAGCGGCCGCCGGCACACACCGTGCCCTGCGCACCCAGCTTGTCCGTTACCCATTCGAACACGGTGCGCCCATAATAGTCGAGGCCGCGCACCAGGCAGGGATTGATCGTATAACGCACCCCCGCCGCATCCAATTGCGCGCACAGCGCCGTGAAATGCGCGCGCGACTCGTCGTCCAGATGCTCGGTCAATTTCGGCGCATCGGCAATCAGCTGTGCCAATGCCGGGTTCTTGCTATCGAGAATCCGCAACGGATTGCTAAGCAGACGCCGCCGGCTGTCGTCATCGAGTTCCGCTTCGCGCTGAGTGAAATAGGCCACCAGCTTTTCGCGGTACATGGCCCGTGCATAGGCCGAACCCAGCGAATTCAATTGCAGAGTAACCGCATCACTCAAGCCCAGTTCGCGCCACAGGCGCGCGCTCATCAGGATCAGCTCGGCATCGACATCCGGCCCTTCCAGCCCGAACACTTCGACCCCCAATTGGTGAAACTGCCGATAGCGTCCCTTCTGCGGTCGTTCGTGACGGAACATCGGGCCGATATACCACAACTTCTGTGTCTGGTTGTGCAACATACCGTTCTCGATGGCCGCCCGCACACAGCCGGCAGTCCCTTCCGGGCGCAACGTCAGTGAATCGCCGTTGCGGTCCTCGAAGGTGTACATCTCCTTCTCGACGATATCGGTCACCTCGCCGATGGAGCGCTTGAACAGCTCGGTCTTTTCGAGCAGCGGCATGCGAATCTCGCTGTAGCCGTACGCAGCCAACAGTCGCCGCAGCGTCTCCTCCAGAAACTGCCACGTCGGTGTCTGCTCCGGCAGGATGTCGTTCATCCCGCGAATCGCCTGAATATTACCGCTCAATGCTTACTCTCCAATCAAAACCTTTCACCGCAAAGGCGCAAAGGACGCCAAGTTTTTTCAAACAAATCCGCTTTGCGTTCTTTGCGCCTTTGCGGTAGGAAATTCTTGTTTATTTCTCTTCTCGCCCACGCCGTGCCAGTTCGGCGCGGATCTGTTTTTCCAGTTCGTCCACCAGGTTGGCGTTGTCGACCTTGTGGTCGGGCTTGCCGCCGACATACAGCAAATTGGGCTGACCGCCGGCGAGGCCGATATCCGCCTCGCGCGCCTCGCCGGGTCCGTTGACCACGCAGCCGATGACGGCCACGTCGAGCGGCTCCAGAATATCTTCAAGCCGCTGTTCCAGCGCGTTGACGGTGGCGATGACGTCGAAGTTCTGCCGTGAACACGACGGACAGGCCACCATATTGATCCCCTTGCTGCGCAGATGCAGGCTCTTGAGGATATCGAAACCGACGCGGATCTCCTCCACCGGGTCCGCCGCCAGCGAGACGCGAATGGTATCGCCGATACCGTCGGCCAGCAGCATGCCGAGACCGATGGCCGACTTCACCGCGCCGGCGCGAAAGCCGCCCGCCTCGGTAATCCCCAGATGCAGCGGCTGCTCGATCTGGCTGGCCAGTTGACGGTAGGCCGCCACCGTCATGAAGATCTCCGACGCCTTCAGGCTGACCTTGAAGTCCTGGAAGTCGAGTTTGTCGAGGATTTCAATGTGGCGCAGCGCCGACTCCACCAGGGCGTCGGCGGTAGGCTCGCCGTATTTTTTCTGCAGCTCCTTCTCCAGCGAACCGGCGTTGACGCCGATGCGGATCGGGATGTTGCGCGCGCGCGCCGCGTCCACCACCGCCCGCACCCGGTCGTCGCGGCCGATGTTGCCCGGATTGATACGCAGGCAGTCGGCGCCCAGCTCCGCCACCCGCAGGGCGATCTTGTAGTCGAAGTGGATATCGGTGACCAGCGGCACCTGCACCTGTTTCTTGATCTCGCCGAACGCCTCGGCCGCCGCCATATCCGGCACCGAAACACGCACGATATCCGCGCCGACCGCCTCCAGCGCGCGGATCTGGCGCACCGTCGCCGCCACATCGTGGGTATCGGTGTTGGTCATGCTCTGCACCGAGATCGGCGCATCACCGCCGACCGCTACGTTGCCGACCATGATCTGCCGCGACTTGCGGCGCTGAATCGATGATGAGTGCTGCATCGGTTTACTCGTTAAGCAGCGCGTTGTCGCTCGCTTTCCCCAAGTGGAAATGCGCTTTGTTGCCGTGTTCGTAGGGCGACATATCGAACGCCTTGCCTTGATAGTAAAGGGTCACCCCCGGCGCATAGCCGAGAAACACGTCGAACGGCGCCTTGCCGAGCACCGTGCTGTTGGTGCCGCCCTTGAGCAGTTCAAAGGCTACCCGCTGACCCGTGGCGTCGGTTATCTCGACCCAGCAATCGGCCTTCGCTTCCAGTTGAATTTCCGCCTGCGCCGACGGCGCCACCGGGGCGGGAGGCGTCGCTTTGGGCGCGGCTACGGCGGCCACCGGGGCCGCGCTCTTGCTTGTAGCCGGCGCCGATGCCGGCGGATTCGCTGCCGGTGATTTCTCCGGCGTCGTATTTTCCGTCGCCGACGCAGCGCCGGACGGCGGCGGCAAGGTCAACTCGACGGTCCCGCCGTGCTTGAGCACGGCCGGCGCTTCATCGTGATGAACGGTTACCGCCGGCCGCCGCGCCGCCCACCACACCATCGCCAATATCACCAACAGCGCGATGATCAGGTAGGTCACCAGTTTCACCGGCAGATCGCCGCTGCGGCGCTGGCGCGGCGGCATCACGGGTGAAACCAGCGGCGGTTCCGCTGCCGGACGCACATAAGCGGCAACGATCTCCTCCGCCGGCAGATCCAACAGGCGGGCATAGCTGCGCAGGTAACCGCTGACGAAGGCGGAAGACGGCAGCTGTTTGTAATCGTCCTCTTCCAGCGCGCGAACCAACTCCAAACGCAGGCGCAGTCGGGCGGCGACCTCTTCGCGCGTCAACCCGGCACTCTCCCGCGCCTCGCGCAGGCGCATCCCCGGCCCGCTTGGCGCTACCGGGCCGGTGCTTTCCTGCTCGTCTGTTTCCATAGGATATTCGCTCACTGCTTGATGGATTCCAGGTACAACTGAGTCTGTTGCGAATTGGGAAACTGGTTTTTCAGCGACAACTCGTAACTGGACAATGCGTTTTGATCCCCGAGAATGCGTTCGATGCGGATTCCGAGCCAGAGGCTGACCGGACTGTCGGGCGCCACCGCATGATAGCGTTGCAGGAATGCACGGGCCGAGACGTAGTTCTTCTGGTCATAGCTCAGTTTGGCCATCTCGAGCAGCGGTCCCGGCATGGTCGGGTCGATTTGCAGGGCACTGCGATAATACTTCTCCGCCGCGCCAAGATCGCCCTTGCTCCGCATGCAGTGCCCCAGATTGTCGTAGACCTGGGCGCGATCGGAATAGACCGGATTGTCGAGGGCCCGCAGCATATGCGTCTCGCCCTCATCGTAACGCTTCTGTTGACACAGAAATACGCCGTAGTTGTTCTGCAACGACGAGTCGTCGGGCGTCAGGTCCACCGCCTTGCGGAAATAGTGATTGGCATCCTTGGGTTGCTTCAATCTGCGGTACAACTCACCCAGGTAATGATTCGCCGCCGGCGAGTCCGAGTTGTATTTCAACGCCGTTTGCAACTTTTCCATCGCCAGCTGGTAACGCCCCTGCTCCATATAGTGAGCGCCGAGTTCGGCATTCAGCTCCGCCGCCTTCTGCGGGTCGACGCCGTTCCCGGGCTGGCTCGCGCAGCCGGCAAACACCACTACCATCAACGCAACGATAACTGTACGCATACGCTTCATATGGCCATCCTCTGAATCGTGGACACCTTTTGACTACGGCGGGTCCGATCCTGCACCTCGCCGACCAGTTGGCCGCAAGCGGCCGCAATATCGTCGCCACGGGTCTTGCGGGTGACGGTCATCAGGTTGCCCGCCATCAGGATATCGCGGAAACGATCAATAGTTTCCTGACTGGAACGGCGGTAATTAGTTCCGGGAAAGGGATTGAACGGGATCAGGTTGACCTTGGACGGCGTGCCGCGCAGCACCTTGAGCAGGGCGCGGGCGTGCTCCGGCGTGTCGTTGACGCCGGCCAGCATGGCGTACTCGAAGGTGATGCGGCGGTGCGGCGCATCGACGCAGTAGCGGCGGCAGGCGGCCAGCAGTTCGGCGATGGGGTATTTGCGGTTGAGCGGCACCAGTTCGTTGCGCAGCGCATCGTCCGGGGCGTGCAGCGACACCGCCAGGCTGACGTCGATGGCCGCGCGCAACTGATCGATGGCCGGCACCACGCCGGCGGTGCTGACCGTGACGCGGCGCTTGGAGATGCCGAAGGCGTAGTCGTCCTGCATCAGTTCCATCGCCTTTACCACCGCATCGAAGTTGAGCAGCGGTTCGCCCATGCCCATCAGCACCACGTTGGTGACCACCCGCTCACCCTTGTTCTGCGGCAGCCCGATCAGCCGGCTGGCCAGCACCACCTGGCCGATGATCTCGGCGGTGGTGAGGTTGCGGTTGTAGCCCTGGCGCGCGGTGGAGCAGAAACTGCAATTGAGGGCGCAGCCCACCTGCGAGGAGACGCACAGGGTGGAACGATCGGTCTCCGGGATGTAGACCATCTCGATGGAGTTGCCGTCGGCCAGGCGCAGCATCCACTTGCGGGTGCCGTCGCGCGAGGGCATGTCCACCGCCACCTCGGGCAGGCGGATCTCGGCCAGTTCCTTGAGCCGGTCGCGCAGCGCCTTGCTCAGGTTGCTCATGGCGTCGAAGTCGTCGACGCCATGATGGTAGATCCACTTCATCACCTGAGAAGCGCGAAAGGCCTTCTCACCGAGCGTGGTGAAAAAGGCCTCCATGTCCTGCCGGTTCTGGTCCAGCAGATTGATCGTCATAGAGTGTCGACTCCCACGCGCCCTTAACGGGTGCGCGGGCAGATCTCCTCGGGCTTGAAGAAGTAGGCGATCTCGGTCTTGGCGGTATCGGGACCGTCGGAACCGTGTACCGCGTTCTCGGTAAGCGAGCCGGCGAAATCGGCGCGGACGGTGCCGGGAGCCGCATCCTTCGGATTGGTCGCACCCATCACTTCACGATTCTTCGCAATGGCGCCCTCGCCCTCCAGCACCTGCACCATCACCGGGCCGGAGGTCATAAAGGCGACCAGATCGTTGAAGAAGGGACGCTCCTTGTGCACCGCATAAAAGCCTTCCGCCTGCGCCTTGCTCAGGTGCAGCATCCTGGCGGCGACGATCTTCAGGCCGGCCTTCTCGAAACGGGCGTAGATCTCGCCGATGACGTTCTTGGCCACGGCGTCGGGTTTGATGATGGAAATGGTGCGTTCGATTGCCATCAAGAGGGCTCCGGTACAAAGCAGAAAATGGGAAAGGGGAATCCAAATACGTCAAACCCGCGATTATACGCGGGCTCCACAGACCGTACCAGCACCGCGGCCGGGAATGAGAACCAGATCAACAGCAAAACCCTTTTAACCACGGGGGACACGGGGGATACCAAGGACGTCGGGGCAATGGCTTCTGCGATTTTCACCTCAGAAACCCCGTGTTCCCCGTGCTCCCCGTGGTTATGTCTCGGCCTTGGTTGTCAGTCCCGCTCGTCGATCCAGGCCATTTGGATGGCCTCCAGGATCTTCTCGTTGGAGCGTTCCGGGTCGTCGTCGAACTCATCCAGGGCGCAGACCCAGTCGTGCAGGTCGGTAAAGCGCACGTATTGCGGGTCAACGTCCGGGTGCGCCTCGTCCAGGGCGATGGCGATATCGAAGGTGTCGTTCCAATGCATGGTCGCTACGCTCCAGTTTCATGTTGCAACTTGCCACTTGCCACTTGCCACTGCCGTTAATGCTTCTCCGACACCATATTGATGGTGTACTTGGGGATCTCGACCACCAGGTCCTGGTCCTTCACAACCGCCTGGCAGGAGAGGCGCGAATCGGGCTCCAGCCCCCACGCCTTGTCCAGCATGTCCTCCTCCAGTTCCTCGGCATCATTGAGGGAACCGCCGCCCTCGCGCACGTAGACGTGGCAGGTGGTGCAGGCGCAGGATTTCTCGCAGGCGTGCTCGATTTCGATGCCGTTGGCCAG
>CAYQWR010000069.1:0-3212 GCA_964421235.1 uncultured Thiohalomonas sp.
AACGGCATGATGACCCTGTCCGGTGCCTGGGACAAACTGCGTACCGACTACATCCTGCGCTTCCTGATCATGTCCCTGGCCTTCTACGCCATGTCCACCTTCGAAGGTCCGGTCATGTCGTCCAAGACCGTTAACGCCCTCTCCCACTACACCGACTGGACCATCGGCCATGTGCATTCCGGTGCCCTGGGTTGGGTTGCGATGGTGGGTTGCGGCGCGCTCTATCACATGATCGAAAAGCTGTGGAACACCCGCATGTACTCCACCAAGCTGGTGAACCTGCATTTCTGGACGGCCACTATCGGTACCGTCGTCTACATCACCGCCATGTGGGTGTCCGGCATCATGCAGGGTCTGATGTGGCGTGACTATGACCAGTACGGCGCTCTGACCTATACCTTCGCCGAATCTGTCGCTGCCATGCATCCGTACTACGTGATGCGTTTGATCGGCGGCATCATTTACTGGTGTGGCGGCGCTGTCATGTTGTACAACGTGCTGATGACCGTGACCGTTGGCCAACGCCGCACCGCCGCTGCCGGCGCCACCGCGTGAACACGCCAGAATAAGGAGTACAACGAAAATGGCTGAACAAATCCATTCGACAAAACTGCAAGATAAGATCGAGCGTAACGTCTTTTTGATGTTCATTATGCTCGCTGTCCTGCTGTCCATCGGCGGCTTGGTGGAAATCGTTCCTCTGTTCTTCCTCAAGAACGTGGAAGAGTACAACAAGCACCCGGAAATTCTGTGGCAGCGCCAGCCCAACGAGAAACTGACGGATTGGAAAGCCGGCGACGGTATCCGTCCATACACTCCGCTGGAACTGGCTGGCCGCGAAATCTACATCCGCGAAGGTTGCTATCTGTGCCATTCGCAGATGATTCGCCCGTTCCGTAACGAGATGGAGCGTTATGGCCACTACTCGCTGGCCGCCGAGTCCATGTACGACCACCCCTTCCAGTGGGGTTCCAAGCGTACGGGTCCGGACCTCGCCCGTGTCGGTGGCAAGTACTCGAACGAGTGGCACTATCAGCACCTTCTGGCACCGCGCTCTGTGGTACCGGAATCGGTAATGCCCAACTTCCCGTGGCTCGCAAAGAACAAACTTGATCCGGCACATGTCGCTGCTGACATGCGCGGAATGAGAGCGGTCGGCGTGCCGTACACCCAGGACGATATCGCTTCGGCGGCTGATGTGGCCGGCAAGACGGAACTGCAGGCAGTGGTTGCATACCTGCAGGTGCTTGGTACCGAAGTCAAATTTGAACCGGGTGTCGAATACCGTGAGTAGTCTCAAGGAGCATTTCCATACAGACTGGGCGGCAATGACGCCCAGTGACTGGGTGGGGGTAATCACAACCGTCACGGTTTTTTTGCTGATGATTGTTCTGTATGTGTATGTGCTCCATCCGAAGAACAAAGACAGACTGGAATCGCAACGTCACATTCTTGACGATGACGACCGTTTCGATACGGAGGATAAGAAATGAGCGAACACGATAATCCGTACGGTGTCCCGACAACTGGACACGTGTGGGATGAGACCTTGGCCGAGTTGACCAATCCGCCACCGAAATGGTGGATGATCGGTCTTCACGTGAGCTGGATCCTGGTGGTGGTATACGGCCTGTTGTATCCGATGTGGCCGTGGTTCGGGGGCGCCACCCCAGGCATTCTCCACTGGACGCAGATCAAGGAATTCAAGGCAAGCCTCGCTGAACTGAATACCGTACGCGCCAAGTACGAGAATCAGCTCAAGGGCTTAACCGCGGACCAGATATTGGCCAAGCCGGAGCTGACGAACTACGTCGTTCGCTCCGCCAGGGTGCTGTTCGGTGACAACTGCGCGGCATGCCACGGTGCCAGCGGCCAGGGTACGTCGGCCGATGACGGTCCGGGCTTCCCGAACTTGACCGATGATGATTGGTTGTTGGGCGGTAGCGTCGACGCTATCCAGAACACCATCACCAACGGCCACATGGGCATGATGCCGGCCAAGGGCGGCAACCCGACGATGACCACGGCGGAAATCGACGAACTGGCCAATGCCATCATCAAGCATGAGCCTACGTCCAGCCCGCTGTTCACCTCCAAGGGTTGCTTTGCGTGCCATGGCGCGGATGGTAAGGGTAACCAAGCAATCGGTTCCGCCAATCTTACCGACAGCATTTGGCGCTTCCGGTCGAAGGATCAACTGGCCAGCGTCAAGTACACCATCACGCACGGCGTGAATGACCCCTCCGATCCGGAGACACGCCATGCCCAGATGCCGACGTTCGGCGGTGGTAAGAAGCTGAGCAAGGAAGAGATCACTAAGTTGGCGGTGTACGTCTACAAGTTCAGCCACTAGGAACGAGTCCAACCTGATTGGCTGAGTACGTAACTTAGGTAATAACGGCGCCACGTCCTTTGAATGGACGTGGCGCCCGATCCAGGGAGACGTAACAATGGGTAATGATTGGGTAGTATGGGGTTCAATTCTTTCTGTAGCCTTTGCCGTCGTGATGATGATTTATCTAGGCATCAAAATCGGTCGACAAATCAATAAGAAATAATATTGTGTAGTGATCAAAGAGGGGGGCATACTGTCCCCCTCTGTTTTATTAGCCTGTGCTAATATTCCTTGCCCAACAGGCACACCTTCAAGGATGAAATGCAACCAGTAACTTGCTGAAAAGAATTGCCTCTTTTCACCAATGTATTGTGAGCTAACTAACGGCACCATCGCGCGCATGTGCGGTCGTTGCCGGCGAGGAGGTTATAAAGTGAGTGAACACGATCAGCAGCAGGCGCATGCCGACGATCTATACGCCGAGTCCCACTATTGGCATGTAAATACCGGTAGCGAAACTATCCATGCCAAGCGCATGCACGGCCGTTTCCGCACCATCAAATGGCTTGCGGCGAGCGTCTGGCTTGCTTTCTTCCTCGGGCCCTACCTTCGCTGGGACGGCCGCCAGGCCATTTTGTTTGATATTCCACACCGCCAATTTCATATTTTCAGTATCACCATACTGCCGCAAGATGTTTGGATGCTTTCGCTGGTACTGCTATTTTTCGCCATCCTGCTCGCGGTCGTCACGTCGGTTGCAGGACGCGTATTCTGTGGTTATTTCTGCTTCCAGACCGTCTGGACCGACATTTTTACGTGGATTGAGGAGAAGTTGGAGGGGCCACCCCAGAAGCGTCGTAAGCTGGACGAGGCGCCA
>CAYQWR010000069.1:3222-12164 GCA_964421235.1 uncultured Thiohalomonas sp.
CTCTGGCAGGCTGGCGCGACATTGGAAAGCCGCGAGCCGGCGGAATTCGGCAGGAATTTCACCAAGATCCGCATCAAGCTGACCAAGCACGTCATCTGGATACTGATCGGCATGCTCACGGGCATCAGTTTCACCCTGTGGTTCGGCGGCGCGTTCGATATGTGGAAGGCGTTCTTGACTCTCAGCGCGTCCCCCGTCCCCGTTGGCGTGGTTGCAGTGTTCACCTTCTTTACGTACCTGTTCGCCGGTCACATGCGTGAACAGGTCTGCTTCTGGCTATGCCCCTACGCCCGTATCCAGAGCGTCATGTATGACCGTGAAACGATCCTGCCCACCTATGATCTTAATCGGGGCGAGCCACGCGGCAAACTCAAGAAGGGTCAAATTGAAGAAGGCAAAGGAGACTGCATAGACTGCGGCCAATGTGTGGCCGTCTGCCCAACGGGTATCGATATTCGCCATGGCCAACAGGAGGGATGTATCACCTGCGCCCTGTGTCTTGATGCATGCGATTCCGTGATGGAGAAGATCGGACGGCCTCACGGCCTGATCCGTTACGCCTCAATGGATGAACTCGAAGGTAAGCCGACGCTTAAGCTTTACCAACGCCCGCGTGTCTTGATCTACGCCACCATTTTGTTGGTTGCACTCTCCGGCATCCTGTTTGGCCTGACCCATCTTTCCGGAATTCAGATTAAGGTGGTGCATGAACGCCAGCCACTCTTTGTGCTGGAAGGCGATGGTTCCATTCAAAACAAATATTATTTGAAGATATTAAACAAGACCCCGAAAGAACTTCATGTACAGTTATCTGTCAAAGGTCCAAAGGGATTGGAAGTTCACGGCGATGCGACCAATGGAGCACACCTGCTCGCCAATGCAAGTGGCATCACGAGCTATACGGTATATGTGAGAGTACCTGCCGAGGACTTGGAGCATGAGGAGCAACAAAACATTGAGTTTCACATCCAGGCGGATGAAAATCCGAAACTGACGTCCTCTCGCGAAAGTTTCTTTCGCGGACCGGAAGACGATTAAGCAACACCAATAGGTACCGTAACCATGACTACAGCCGATATCACCGACGACAACAAGATATCCCAGTCGAACAAGCGGGGGCTGCGCAACCCTTGGCTGCTTGGCTTGATAGGATTGCTTTCTGTCGTGGTCAGTGTGGACACCGCGTTCATTATCACGGCGATCAGGACGTTTCCGGGTCTCGTAAACGAGAATTACTACGACAACGGTCAGGATTATGCGCATCATATCCTTGACCGAAGGGCCAACCGAGCCGCCTTGGGATGGACGGCGTCCGTTGAAGTTCCGGACACCATCGTGCTTAACGCGACGCAAACATATCGTTACGTCGTCCGCGATAAGGCCGGCAAACCCGTGCATGGCGCCAAAGTGATGCTTTACGCCTATCGTTCGTCGAATTCCGCTGCAGATTTCAGTGCACCTATGACTGAGGTCGCACCCGGCCGTTATGAAACGCCCGTCACGTTTAAGCTAAAAGGGCACTGGGACTTAATTTTTTCCGTCAAAAATGCACGCAAAGGATACGACTTCGACACGACTCGCCATGTTTTCGTTATGAAAATATAGTCTTAAGGCCGTTTTCGCCCACCGTCCGCGTTGTTGCGCGGACGGTGGGGTCTTCGCTATGCACGCAGACACCACGCAATAAACGGACTCATGGTAGAAAGCACCTCGCACGATAATACGTCTTGTTTCCACTGCGGTCTGCCGCTACCTAGGGACGAGATATTTGCGGAAGAACTGGCCGGTGCCAGCCGGCGCTTCTGCTGCATCGGCTGTCGAGCTGTATGCAAGGCAATCTACGATGCGGGGCTGGAAGGTTTCTACCAGCGCACCCCTGAAGGTCAGCTACTCGCCCCCCCACCGCCACCGCCCAAGGACGCAGCGCTTTACGATCTCGAGGAGGTCCAGGAGGAATTCGTCTCCCAACTCGGTGACGAGCGGGAGATTAATCTCTTGGTCGAGGGCATACATTGCGCTGCCTGTGTTTGGTTGATCGAGCGCACGCTGGGAAAGCTGCCCGGCATAGTAAGCGCCAACGTCAATCTCGCCGGGCGCCGATTACTGGTTCGCTGGAACACTAGCCGAATCAAGCTTTCGGACATCATCGGGCGTCTGGCCGACATCGGATATTCCGCCGTACCATTTGACCCGGAAGTCGCTGAGGGCTCGCTAAAAAGGCAGAATCGCGCCTTTATCTTCCGCATCGCGTTCGCGGGATTCGCGATGATGAACCTGCTGTGGATATCAATTGCACTCTATACCGGCGCCAGCAATGGCGAGTTCCGCATCATGTTCTACTGGATCGGATTCGCGTTAGCCACCCCAACCTTGTTCTATTCGGGCTGGCCTTTCTTGCGCGGCGCCTGGACCGGTTTGCGGCGCCTGCACTTGACGATGGACCTCCCCATCGCCTTGGGCGCGAGCATAACGTATTTCTATTCCGTATATATCACCGTGTTTTATCCGAATTCCAGCGGTGTCTATTACGATACGGTCGTCAATTTCCTCTTTGTCATTCTAATTGGGCGCCAGCTCGAATCCATGTCGAAGCGGCGTGCCGTCGCCGCCACCCAACGACTTATTGACTTGCAGCCGCGGGGCGCCACCGTACTCCGCGATGGCGCGGAACAATTGCTGCCGATTCGAGCCGTCAAGGTTGGCGATATCGTCTTGGTGCGGGCCGGCGACAAGGTGCCGGTCGATGGCATCGTGCTGGAAGGACGCAGCGCCGTTGATGAATCGATGCTGAGCGGAGAGTCGCGCCCCGTCGACAGGGGACCGGGAGACACCATTTCCGCCGGCACCGTCAACACGCGCAGCGCCTTGACCGCCGAGGTCACGGGCACGTTGCGTGATACCGCCTTGGGCCGCATTATCCGCCTGGTGGAGGATGCACAAGCGTCCAAAGCTCCCATTCAATGCACTGCGGACAAGATCGTTCCGTGGTTTGTCGCCATTACCCTCGTTTTGGCCACCATCACCTTCCTCTGGTGGCTGCATGTCGACTTTCAGGTCGCGCTGCTTTCCGCCACCTCGGTGCTGATTATCACCTGTCCCTGCGCATTTGGCCTCGCCACACCCATGGCGATAGCCGTCGCGTCCGGTCTTGGTGCCCGAAACGGGATTCTCGTCAAGAATGGCGCCGTCCTTGAAACGATGTCCGCCATCACGCACTTCGTGTTCGACAAGACCGGAACCCTGACAGAGGGCCGGATGGCCGTCACCAATGTCATTACGGATGACGATTTCGACGCCGATGATCTGTTGCTGAAGGCGGCCGCCGTCGAGCGCTTTTCTGAACACAGCGTCGCCAAAGCGATTGTCGAAAGCGCGCGCGAGCGGGAATTGAGAATTTCCTCTCCGCAATTGGAAGGATTCCAGAGCGTCCCCGGCTTTGGGGTTGCCGCGCAGGTGGATGGCGTCGAAATTGTACTCGGCACGGAGGCGTGGCTGACACAGCGTAACATCGTCCCTAACACTAGCCTGACTCCGCAGGTACAAACCTTTGAGAACGATGGTATAAGCTGCGTCTACGTTGCGATCGGTGGACGGCACGTCGGCATCCTCACTGTCGCGGACCGCCTTCGCCCGGACGCCAAACGCCTCATCGACGCGCTTCGCGCCGAGGGGATTCGCATGACATTGCTGTCCGGCGACCGGCGACGGGTGGCCGAGTCCATCGCCGAGCAATTGGGCGGCATGAACGTCATCGCCGAGGTACTGCCCGAGGACAAGGACCGCGTTATCGCGGAACTACAGCAGCAGGGCGAACGGGTCGCCATGATCGGCGACGGGGTGAACGATGCGCCGGCACTGATTCGTGCCAACGTCGGCATAGCGGTGGGTTCCGGTACAGATGTCTCGGTCGAAAGCGCCGATATCGTTCTTATCAGCAATGAGTTGGATAAAATCCGGCTGGCCACCCTGTTGTCCCGCCGCAGTTTGCGCACCATACGGCAAAACCTCGGTATTTCATTAGCTTACAACTTAATTATGGTGCCGTTGGCAATGGCTGCCTTTATTACTCCGCTGGTCGCCGCCATCTCCATGCCGATCAGCTCGCTGCTGGTCATCGGCAACGCTGCCCGTATTCGCACCTTATTCAAAAAACCCCTGGGGATGTAAGCCTGAACGGAACTTTCCGGCCATTGGCTATATCCTATAGATAGCAACGGATTACCAAAGGACACAACGATGGACGTCATTTACAGTCTCATCCCCGGCATGATCTTTATCGGATTGGCGATGGTGGTAGTGCTGGTCTGGGCGGTCAAAAGGGGGCAGTACGAAGACCTGGAAGGCGACGGCAACCGTATCCTGTACGACGACGACGATCCCAATCTGCCGCAGGTCGACGCAAAGAGGAAAAAAGACCAACGCATGCCGGACAATGACGACTAACGCATCTAGTCCTTGGTGGCGTTTTGCTCCGTCGCTTTCTTCAGCAGCGGCGCCATTACCCTGCCAAAATCGCGTGGCGCCACATACTGCATCACCACCCTTCCGGTCGTATCGATAGCAATATCCAATCCCTCGGCCGGGTACAGCCAATGCTTCGCCGTTCCGTCCGGTTCAGTCACCTTGAGCGACGGTTTGCCGAACCGTTTGGCGATCGTAGTCCAGCTGATACTCGTTTTGGGTAGGTAGGTAATGCTGGCAATGGGCGTCGCCCGGACTTTTGCGATATCGTCCGGCTGCATAGTAATCTTGCGCTGCCCATCCCCCATGGTGGCGATGCGCAAGCCGCGGGTGTAGATGGCGTGCAACTCGGTGTCGTTCAGGCGTGCCTCCAACACAAATCGGGCGGCGAGCCCGCTCAAAATCACGTCGTCAAAGTACCCCTCCACCGATAAGCGCCCGCGCACCGAGCGGAACATGGTCAGTTCCGCCTCCTCCTGAAACTGTCGTTCCGCGTCGCCCAGCGTGCTCCGCCCCAGCGTCAGGCCGAAGACGGTGCTACTGCCATCACCATTGACCTTGATTGCCCACGGCAGCATCGCCGGGTGATTGTCGTCCTGCTTCATCGGGATCAGCAGCCCGATACCGAGCGCGAGTAGCGTAACCAACAGTACGCCTAAGAATGTATTCCGTTCCATCTGTCCCCTCTAAATGAAACGACCGGCATCGCCGGCCGTGTTCGCGACATCTCGCCCCGCCCTGGTCAACCACCGCCTGCGGCACACCTTCCGGAAAGCGTCGGGCGACCCAATTCGGGCTCATGTCCGCCCCGGTCAAGCGCAAAACAGCGGATTCCATAATGATCGGCACCGATAATGGTGAACATCGCCGTTAGCACCGCGAAACACCAAAGGCATAACGCTGCGACCCAGTGTGTCCGCCGACGACAACGCAGATGTTCGACATGGCGGACGCCATCAGCGTCGGTATAAAACGGCCATACTGGCGCGCTTGTGCGTCGATTGCCAATGACATTTGGCACGCAAAGGATCTACCTTACGCGATTTTCGCGCCCGCCACACGTTATACCCGCGAATAGCGCGCGCCAGAACCGTAATGATCGGTACCAGTTATGGTAAGGAACTGACGTTCATGAACGCAACAAAAAGAAAAATATAATCAAAAATCAGGTGGCTGCGAACAATTTCGCACGATCATCCGGCGGCATTCACATCTTCGGTCGCGATCGGGCAATGCGTCATCGGCCCACCCCAGGTGCACCGATGAGTACGGCGGCGCAAAGCATCACGTTCCAGTGCCGAATGAATACGACGTTCCGTCCTATGCCGGCGGTACGCGCAACCAAAATGTGACCGGGCCATCGTTGACCAACGCCACCTGCATGTCGGCACCAAAGCGTCCGCTCTGCACATCCCCGTGTCGTTCCCACGCCAGCTGCAGCAGGCGATCGAACAGGTGCAGACCCTGTTGCGGCTCGGCCGCTGCCGTAAAGCTGGCGCGCGTCCCTTTTTGCGTATCCGCCGCAAGCGTAAATTGCGGCACCAGCAGCAGGCCGCCGCCGATATCACGCAAACTTAGATTCATCTTGCCCCCGGCATCGGGAAACACCCGGTAGGTCAGCAGCCGCTCAAGCAGCCGCGCCGCCTGCGCATCCGTATCGCCCCGTTCCACCCCCACCAGCACCAGCAAGCCGCGGCCGATGGCACCCACTTCCTCTCCTCCCACCGCCACCTGCGCCGAGCTCACCCGCTGCAGCAATCCGATCATCGATAGCGTTCCGCCATGTCGATGGTCGCCTGCACCAGCGCATCCACCGGTCCCCGCTCGCTGGCCGAATGCCCCGCATCCGGGATGATGCGCAGTTCCGCCTCCGGCCATGCCGTGTGCAGCGCCCAGGCGTTATCGAGAGGACAGACCACGTCGTAACGGCCATGCACGATGACGCCGGGGATCCCCTTCAATTTCCCGACATCCGCCAGGATCTGATCGGGACGCAGAAAGGTGTCATGCTTGAAATAATGCGCCTCGATACGCGCCAGGCTCAAAGCGGTGTAAGGGTTGCCGAAGTGATCGACCACCGCAGGATTCTGGCGCAGGGTGGCGGTACGCCCTTCCCATAGCGACCAAGCCTTCGCCGCCGCCATCCGTTCCACCTCATTGTCGCCGGTCAGGCGCCGGTAATACGCCGTGAGCAGGTCGCCGCGCTCCTCCTCGGGGATGGGTGCCAGGAAGGCCTCCCAGAGATCGGGGAACAGACGGCTCGCGCCGCTTTGGTAGAACCAGTGGATATCCTGCGGGCGGCACAAAAATATGCCCCGCAGGATCAATCCCAGCACCCGTTCGGGGTGGGTCTGGGCGTAGACCAGGCTCAGTGTCGAACCCCACGAGCCTCCGAACAGTACCCAGCGCTCGATGCCCAGGTGTTGCCGTATCAGCTCCATATCCTGTACCAGCGCCGCAGTCGTGTTGTTTTCCAGCGAGGCGTGGGGGGTGGAACGGCCGCAACCGCGCTGATCGAACAGGATGATGCGGTAGACGTCCGGATGGAAGAAACGTCGATGGTAATCCTCGCAACCGGCACCGGGACCGCCGTGGACAAAGACGACCGGCAATCCCGCGGGATTGCCGCACTCCTCCACATGGAGCACGTGCGGCGACTCCACTTCAAGGCTGTGGAGCACGTATGGCTGCAGTTCGTGATAGAGAATATGCATGGTGGCGCCCCGCGACTTGCGTATCAGACTATTGTATCCGACTCGGTCACCGGGTCGCAGCGCTCAAAATTTGTAAGACTTTTCCTACAAAATATGTCGACGTGCCCCGACGTACAAAGCTGATCTTTATAGGCATTATGGACCCTGACTTCGCAAGGATGCGGGGTCTTTACAAGGACGCGCTGAGGGAGACTCATTACCGAACAAGGAGTTGGTCAGGATTTCCGGAAACGATAATACGGCCTGGATGGCCTACAAAATCGACTTCTGGTCACGGACGAATCAAGGACACTAAACCCCGGATATTCCGGGGTTTTTTTATATCTGTGCCGGGCGCCGTTAGCGGCGCCCGACCCGGTCCCGGTTAAGCGTCGCTGCCGCGATTGGCCCGCTTGCGATCGTTCTCGCCCAGCAGCTTCTTGCGCAAACGGATCGACTTGGGCGTCACCTCCACCAACTCGTCGTCGTCGATGAACTCCAGCGCCTGCTCCAACGACATGCGGATCGGCGGGCTCAGCAGGATGTTTTCATCGGAGCCGGCAGCGCGGATATTGGTCAGCTGCTTGGCCTTCAACGGGTTCACGACCAAATCGTTGTCGCGGGAGTGGATACCGATAAGCATCCCCTCATACACCTCGTCGCCGTGTCCCAAAAACAGGCGGCCGCGCTCCTGCAGGGTAAACAGCGCGTACGCCAGCGCCTTGCCGGCACCATTGGCGATCAGCACGCCATTGATGCGCTGACCGTAGTTGCCCTTCTTCACCGGACCGTAGTGATCGAACACGCTGTAGATCAGACCACTGCCCTGGGTGGCGGTGAGGAACTCGGTGCGAAAACCGATCAGACCGCGCGAGGGGATGATGAAATCGAGCCGGACCCGGCCTTTCCCATCCGGCACCATGTTCTTCAAATCGGCACCACGCTCGCCCAGCTTCTGCATCACCGCGCCCTGATGCTGCTCCTCCACATCGACGGTGAGCTGCTCGAACGGCTCCTGTTTCTCGCCATCCACCTCGCGCACAATGACTTCGGGCCGCGACACGCCCAACTCATAGCCCTCGCGGCGCATGTTCTCGATCAGGATGGACAGATGCAGCTCGCCGCGGCCGGAGACACGGAACCTGTCCGGGTCGTTGGTATCCTCCACGCGCAGCGCCACGTTATGCACCAGCTCACGCTGCAACCGGTCGCGGATCTGGCGACTGGTCACGAACTTGCCTTCGCGGCCGGCAAAGGGGGAATTGTTGACCTGAAAGGTCATGCTGACGGTCGGCTCATCCACCGACAGCGGCGGCAGCGCCTCGACCTGCTTCGGGTCGCACAGGGTGTCGGAGATGTTCAGCTCCTCGATACCGGTAAAGGCGATGATGTCGCCCGCCTGGGCCTCGGACACCTCGACGCGCTCCAGGCCGTGGAAACCCAGCACCTGCAACATGCGGCCGTTGCGCTTGTTACCCTCGCGGTCGACGATGGTCACCGGGGTGTTGGTCTTGACCTTGCCGCGCTTGATGCGACCGATGCCGATGACCCCCACGTAGCTGTTGTAGTCGAGCTGACTCACCTGCATCTGGAACGGCCCGTCCACATCCACTTCGGGCTGCGCCACATGCTTGACGATGGCCTCGAACAGCGGCGTCATGTCGCCCTCGCGCACATCGGCCTCCAGGCCGGCATAACCCTGCAGCGCCGAGGCGTAGACCACCGGGAAGTCGAGCTGCTCGTCGGTGGCGCCGAGGCGGTCGAACAGGTCGAAGGTCTGGTCCAGCA
>CAYQWR010000070.1:0-12141 GCA_964421235.1 uncultured Thiohalomonas sp.
CACCCGACAAACCCTTGCAGTGAGTTCTCCGCTGCGATTTCGCTGCGTGCAGTGGTCCACGCCAGCCGTCGCGTCCACTAGTGCGCCAAACGCACCGCCAGCATCCAGCTACAGACGGCCCCGGCCAGCAGGAACAGCGCCAGCGCTGCCCAGGCGTAGCCGCGATAGCGGCGCACCAGTTGATCCTGCGGCAACACCGACAACAGGTAGGGCAGATGGTGATCGTCGGGTTTGCGCATGATATTGATTGACGGGCCGGCCATGCGTTGACGCTGCCCCTTGAGCACCTCCTGCCGCGCCGCCTGCCGCGCCCGCTCCCATTCGTCCATGCTGAGCACGCCGTCGTGGTTGGTATCGAAGCGCGCCAGCAGCGTCTTTTGATCCCGTTTCCATTCGGCCAGCAGCTGCCGCACCTCTTCATCGGTCTGCGGCAGTTCCTGGGCGCCGCCGACGGTATGAAACTGGCCGATGGCGTAGAGCGAATCGTTCGGTTGCATACGCCGTTCGGTATAGCGGTAGCGATTGCTGCTGCCGAACAGGGTAGCGCCGAAAATAGAGGGCAGGCGGCGTTGCGGCCTACCCGGTGCCCAGTCCCCCGTATCGTCGTACCACACCTCCTTGACCACCGTCGTCACGGCCGCTCCGTCGGGGTCGATCACGCAGACGCCGGTCTCATCCTGGAGCATGAACAGATCGCTGCTGGTATCGGAACTGACGGTGCGCCATGAGCTCCGGCGGCCAAACGTCGTGTTGTAGCCGTCACTCCACTCCTCGATCGAATTGCTGTACCAGGTACAGGTGATGCCGGTCAGCGGCGAGACGATGGGCGGTCCGTTCATCAGCCGGCCGAAACCGCTGAGCTCGACGTAGCCCTGTGCGGCGGAGCGCGCCCGCGAGGTGGGCGTATCAGCGACGATATTGGCGCGTTTGAGGAACAGGAAGATGGCGACGAAGGCAGCGATCGCCACCGCCGCAAGGACGATGAGCGCCAGCCAAAACTCCGATGGATCGAGCTGCAGGATAGAGTCCCGCAACCCGGGCGGTATCAACGATTCGAACATAACACCGCCACTCAGCCGAACAGCGCCTTCACATCCACGTCGCGCTTCTCGTCCTCGGAAAACTCCAGCAGAGACTTGGCGGGAAAATTGAACATGCGGGCGACGAGCACATCCGGAAACTGTTCGATGCGCACGTTGTTGAGGTTGGCGCTCTCGTTGTAGAACTCGCGCCGATCGGCGATGGCGTTTTCCAGGCCGGAGATGCGCAGTTGCAGTTGCTGGAAACTCTCGTTGGCTTTCAGTTCGGGGTAGGCCTCGGCCGTCGCGTAGAGCGCACCCATGCCGACGCGCAACTGCTTCTCCGCCGCGCCGACCGCACCGACGTCGCCGCGCTCCCGCGCGCTCCCCACCGCGGCGCGCGCCCGCATCACCTTCTCCAGCGTCTCCTGCTCGTACTTCATGTACTGCTTGCACACTTCGATGAGCTTGGGGATCTCGTCGTGACGCTGTTTCAGCAGCACGTCGATGTTGGCCCACGCCTTGTCGACGTTGTGCTTCAACATCACCAGGTTGTTGTAGACGACGACCAGATAGAACAGCGCCACGACCATGACGCCCAGCACAATGAAATGGCCAATGCTCATCAATCCCCCCTCCCCGTTGCGTTCAAGCACCATACTATCCGATAACGCTCCGCGAATGCCAAGGCAGCCTAGCGTCCGCGCGGCTTGGCGCGCGCCGTCGGCGCCGCGCTCCAGGGATCGTCGGGCCAGGGATGTTTGGGATAACGCCCTTTGAGCTCCTTCTTTACCTCGGCATAGGTGCGTTGCCAGAAGCCGCGCAGATCCTGGGTCACCTGGATCGGACGCTGCGCCGGCGACAGCAGATGCAGCATCACCGCCACCCGGCCGCCGGCGATGCGCGGCGTGTCCGCCAGCCCGAACAGCTCCTGCAACTTCACCGCCAGCACCGGCGGCTGGCCCGCTTCGTAATGGAGCCGCTTGCGCGAACCGCTCGGCACGGTGATGTGGGTCGGCGCCGCCTCGTCCAGACGCCGCGCCAGTTCCCAGCCGAGGGCCGCCTTGAGCGCGGCGCCGAGATCGAGTCGGGCCAGATGGGCACGGCGGCTGATGCCGTTCAGATGCGGCGCAAGCCACGCGTCCAAATGCGCCAGCAACGCCGTGTCGGACAGGTCGGGCCAGCCTTCGTCGGGAAACCAATGACGCAGCGACAACACCCGCGCCTGCAACTGGCGCTTCTCCTCGTCCCACGGCAGTACCGCCAGACCGAGCGCCCGGATCCCCTCCAGCATGGCGGCGATCAGCGCCTGCGGCGCCGGCTTGTCCAGAGGCGCCGTCTCCAGTTCCAGCGCACCGAGGCTGCGCACCCGCCGCGCCGTCACCGCCTCCTGGGCGCCGTCCCAACGCACCTCCTCGCGCCAGGCCAGACGGGCGGCCAGCAGTCGCTCCAGGTCCGTCAGGCTCACCGCGGCGGCGCTGCGAACACGGCTGTCGTCACCGGTACCGTCCAGGTCGGCGGCGACGATGAACTCCTCTTTGGCCAGCGGACAGTGGGGCTCCAGCCGGGCGCCCCGGCCGGTCGCCAGCCGGTAACGGCCGCCGTCGTCGCCGCGTCGGCGCGCCACCCGATCCGGGTAGGCCAGGGCCAGCAATTCACCTGCCGCCGCCGTCTCCCCCTGTGGCGCCTGCACGCCGATGAGATGGCGCCACTGCCGCGCGGCGCGCTCCGCCACACCGCAGGCGGCGGGGTCCGCGTCGTAGCGGCGTGCCCCGTCGCGGCCGTCGCGGCGGTGCGCCTGCAACGCCTCCAGCCGCAGGGTGAAATCGCAGGAACGTTCGGCCGGCGGACCGCGCAGGATATCGCGCTCCGACACCAGCGCCGCCACATCGCAGGCCAGTCCGCCCAGCCCCAGGGGCTCGGCCTTGAGCAGCATGTGGGCCAGGCGCGGATGCAGCGGCAGCGCCGCCATTTTGCGTCCCAGCGGCGTGATGCGGCCGTCGCCGTCCAGCGCCTCCAGTTCGGCCAGCAGGCTGCGCGCCTGAGCCAGGGCGCCTGCCGGCGGGGCGTCGAGCCAGCGCAACGCGGCGGCGTCGGCCACGCCCCACTGGGCCAGATCCAGGGCCAGCGGCGCCAAATCGGCGGAGGCGATCTCCGGCGGGTTGAACGGGATCAGGCCGCGCTGGGTACCCTCGCCCCACAGCCGGTAGCAGACGCCGGGGCCGAGGCGTCCTGCACGGCCCGCGCGCTGGTCGGCGGAGGCGCGCGACACGCGCACCATCTCAAGCCGGGTCAGTCCGCTGCGCGGGTCGAAGCGCGGCACCCGCTGCCAGCCGCTGTCCACCACCACCCTCACCCCCTCGATGGTGAGGCTGGTCTCGGCGATATTGGTGGCCAGCACCACCTTGCGCCGCCCCTGCGGGTCGGGGACGATGGCGCGCTGCTGCTGCTCCAGGGGCAGATCGCCGTAGAGCGGATGGAGCTGAACCCCGCCGGCCAGGCCCTGCAGCAGCTCCGCGGTCCGCCGGATCTCGCCGGCGCCGGGCAGGAACACCAGCAGGTCGCCCGTGCTCTCCTCCAGGGCGCGGCGCACCGCCGCCGCCGCCACTTCGGCCGGCCGCCCCGCCGGTTCGCGCGGCAGGTAGCGGACGTCCACCGGATAGGCTCGCCCCTGGCTGCTGACGATGGGGGCATCGAGCAGCGCGGCGATGGACCCGCCGTCCAGGGTGGCCGACATCACCAGCAGCGCCAGGTCGTCGCGCAGCGCCTCCATGCTGTCCAGACACAGGGCCAGGGCCAGGTCGCTGTGCAGGTGGCGTTCGTGGAATTCGTCGAAGATCACCAGACCGACCCCGGCCAGCTCCGGGTCCTGTTGCAGGCGCCGGGTGAGGATCCCTTCGGTCACCACCTCGATGCGGGTGCGGGCCGAGACCTGACTGTCGAAGCGCACCCGGTAACCCACGGTCTCCCCCAGCGGCTCGCCCAGCAGCTCCGCCATGCGCGCCGCGGCGGCCCGGGCCGCCAACCGCCGCGGCTCCAGCATCAGGACGGTGCGCCCCGCCAGCCACGGCTCATCCAGCAGCGCCAGCGGCACCGCCGTGGTCTTGCCGGCACCGGGCGGAGCCTGCAGCACGATGCGGCGACGGGCGGCCAACTCGGCGCGCAGGTGCGGCAATATCTCGTCTATGGGCAGCTTATTCATGACATTTGTCAGGGGTAAATTCGCCCCATTTTACCCCATTGGAGATACCCGGCCGGACCGTGATCGGCGGTCAATTATGTGCCAAGCTTCAATGGCAGTGACCGTGAAACCAACAGGAGAACACTATGGACAATACTTGGGTTTTGGTCGCCAATGGCAGTGAAGCGCGCGTCTTTGGCCTGACCAAGCGCAGCGAAGGTTTGAAACTTGTGAGCGAACATCTGCATCCCGCCAGCAGGATGAAAGGAGAGCGACTCGCGTCGGACAAGCCCGGCGCCTATATGAGCGACACCCACAGCGCCGGTGCCGGCGGCACCCACGGCTCCTATGCCGAACCCACCGATCCGAAAGAATACGAGATCGATCGTTTTGCCCATGAGCTGGCCGGCGCGCTCAACAGCGGCCGCACCACCAACAGCTACGGCAAGCTGGTGATCGTGGCACCGCCGAATTTTCGCGGACTGCTCAACAAGCACATGCATGAGCAGGTCCGCAAACTGATCACGCAACACATCGACAAGGACTACACCAAGGTCAACGGGCGCGAGCTGATGACCCAGCTCGAACCGCATCTGTTCCCGCTGGTCGCATCGTCGTAACCGTACTTGCGGGGGGGCGTCGCTCCCCCGCTACTCCTCCGCCACCGCCTTCTCGATCCCCTCGGTCATCACCTGGGCCAGAAAGCCGATCTGTTCCGGCGTAATGACGTAGGGCGGCATCAGATACGTGACGTTGCCCAGCGGCCGCAATAACGCGCCGCGCCCGAGCGCGTGTTGATAGACCTTGAGTCCGCGCCGCTCCTGCCACGGATAGGGCGTGCGCGACGCCTTCTCCTTGACCATCTCCACCGCCAGGATCATGCCCGTCTGGCGCACCTCCGCCACGTGCGGATGATCGGCCAGGTGGGCCGTCGCGGCGGCCATCTCCGTCGCCAGCGCCCGGTTGCGTTCAATCACGTTGTCGTCGGCGAAGATATCGAGCGTCGCCAGCGCCACCGCGCAGGCCAGCGGGTTGCCGGTATAGGAGTGGGAGTGGAGAAAGGCGGTGAGCCGTTCGTAATCGCCGTAGAAGGCCTGATAGACCCGGTCGTGGGTCAGCACCGCCGACAACGGCAGGTAACCGCCGGTCAGGCCTTTCGAGAGACAGATGAAATCGGGCGTAATGTCCGCCTGCTCGCAGGCGAACAGCGTGCCGGTGCGGCCGAAACCGACGGCGATCTCGTCGGCGATGAGATGCACGCCATGCCGATCGCAGGCCGCGCGCAGCAGTTTCAGGTAAATGGGATCGTACATGCGCATGCCGCCGGCACACTGCACCAGCGGTTCGACGATCACCGCGCATACCTCGTCGGCGTAGCGCTCCAGCGTCGCCTCCATATGGGCGAACATGCGCGTCGAATAGTCGGCGCAGCTCTCGCCCGGCGCACGCTGATAGCAGTCCGGCGACGGTACCGTGATCGGCGTCAGCAACAGCGGCTGATAGGTGTCCTTGAACAGCGCCACGTCGCCCACCGCCAGCGCGCCCAGGGTCTCGCCGTGATAGCTGTTGCTCAGGTTGATGAAGCGCGTCTTGTTCCGCCGCCCGGCGTTGCGCCAGTAGTGGAAGCTCATCTTCAGCGCCACCTCGATGGCGGCCGAGCCGCTGTCGGCATCAAAGCTGTGATTGAGTCGCGGCGGCGTCAGCGCCACCAGCCGTTCCGACAACCGCACCACCGGCTCATGACTGAAGCCTGCGAGGATGACGTGCTCCAGTTGATCCACCTGCGCCTTGAGCGCCGCATTGATGCGCGGATTGGCGTGGCCGAACAGGTTGACCCACCAGGAGCTGATGGCATCCAGATAGCGGTTGCCGTCAAAGTCCTCCAGCCACACCCCCTCGCCGCGACGGATGGGTATGACGGGAAACTGTTCGTGATCCTTCATCTGGGTGCAGGGATGCCACAGCACCGCCAGATCGCGCCCCATCCAGTCTTGATTGTTCATATCAGCCCAGCAGGTATTGCAACACGATGCCGATGAAGATCGAGGCACCGAGATAGTGGTTGTTGAGGAAGGCGTGGAAACAGCGCCCGGCCTCACGTTCGCGGATCAGATACTGCTCGTAGACGGCGAAGCCGGCCGCGGCCGCCAGGCCGAGGTAGTACCAGATACCGAACTGGAAACTGAGTCCGGCCAGCACCAGCAGCGCAAACATCACCACCTGCAAGATGCCGATGATCAGCCGGTCGTAACGTCCGAACAGGATGGCCGAGGACTTCACGCCGATCTTGAGGTCATCCTCGCGATCCGCCATGGCATACATGGTGTCGTAGACCAGCGACCAGAAGATGTTGGCGATGAAAAACAGCCACGCCGCCTGCGGCACCGTCGCCTGCTCGGCGGCAAAGGCCATCGGGATACCCCAACCAAAGGCGACCCCGAGATAGGCCTGCGGCAGGTAGGTGTAACGCTTGGTGAACGGATAACTGAAGGCGAGCAGCACACCGATCAGCGCCAGCTCGATGGTGAGGCGGTTCATCAGCAGCACCAGCCCGAATGCCGCCAGCGACAGCACACCAAACACCGTCACCGCCTCCCACGGCCGAATGGTTCCCAGCGCCAGCGGCCGCTGCTTGGTGCGCGTCACATGCAGATCGATGTGGCGATCGGCGAAGTCGTTGATGGCACAGCCGGCGGAACGCATCAGTATGGTGCCGACGAAGAACACCGCAAACACCAGCGGCGTCGGCTTGCCGGCACCGGCCACCCACAAACCCCACAGGGTCGGCCACATGACGAGATAGATACCGATGGGACGATTGAGGCGCGTCAGGCGCAGATACTCGCGCAAACGAAAGGCAATGGCGGACAAAACTCGCTCCTAAATACGGGACGGCGTAAGCGCGCACAGTGTAAACCGACGGACGGGAAATATCAGCCGCCGTGTCGCGACCGTCCGCCCCATTGCCGACGCCTACTCGGGCGGAGGCGACCTGCGCATCACCCACACCACGAGCGCCACCAAGGCAATCAGAATATACAATTCGATAAACATCGTTGACTCCCGTCCAGCGGCCCAGGGAGAACCCGCGCGCCGATGAATGCCGCAATACGCAGTCTCAGGGTAGGGCATCGTTGGCGCCCTGTCTCCGTCTCGCGTATCTTTGGGTGACCGACCACCTCGATTCCGCGTATCCAACCATGTCCACGCTGTTGTTTGTCTACGGCACCCTGCGCCGCCGCCCCCGCGGTCCGCATCACCCGCTACTGCGCCGCTCGCGTTACGCCGGCATCGCCTGGGTCCGGGGACGCCTGTACGACCTCGGCCGCTATCCGGCGCTGGTGCACGACGCCACCGCGCATGAGCGCGTGCGCGGAGAGTTGTACGTCGTGCCGTCCACGGATGAGGAGTGGCGACGGCTGGATGCTTACGAAGAGTGTACCGACGGCGATCCGCGCGCCGAATATCGGCGTGAACGGCTCGAGGTGCAACGCCACGGCGGCGCGGCGGTAACCGCGTGGTGTTACGTCTACAATCGTCCCATCCGGGGCTACCGGCGCATCATGCCGGCCGACTACGCAATCCATCAACGCCGCTGCGCGACAGCGGCCGCACCGCAAGGAGAAAGACATGCCTGATCGTCTGATGCTGCTGCCGTCGACGGAGTTCGACGAGATACGCCTGTTGCGCATTCCGGAAGACTTCGGCGACCGGGATGTGGTGCGCCATGTCACGGCGCTGATTGCGGAGGTGCAGGAGGAACGACCGGAGTGGCGCTGCGATGACGTCGTGGCGGCGCTGGAGGATCACGGCTTCAACGTGGTCGACTACATCCTTGGACCGGCGCTTGATCGATGCGGTAATTGACGACCAAACCAATTAAACAACGGAGTACGCGGCAATACTTCCAGACATGGAACGGGCGGTCATACACGTATCGGCCCCTGCTCCCGTTGGTGGATGAAAGACTCTTGCCAATTTGGCGCTCGATGGTCACTCAGGCGCGGGAGAAACAGCCGCCCTGCGGATCCCAATTCAGCACCACGTATGCAACGCCTTGCCGCTGCAGGCGGCCCGCATACTCCATGGCATCGATCGCATCGTCCAGCGTAATGAACGGCAGCAGCGAATGATTGTCCTCATGCAGGGCGACGCAATAGGGCTTTCGCAGCAGTTGCCGGCGGCACTTGCTGCAAAACGGTTCGAGCACTTCGACCGATCCATACTCCGGCACAACACATCTCGCGCAATCCATAGCGAACACACCATTATCGGTTATCAGTTTATGGTGCCACGCTATCAGCAATCGGCGACATTGTATGTAAGACTATTCTTACATCGTCCCTCCACGTAAGCCGTTGAACATGCGCTGTTAATGGTGTTCACAACTCGGCCGTCGTCCTCTCCCCCGGCCTTGCGCCCCCGCCCATACGACCACAAGAAAACCTTATGGTATTTTGACAAACGATAAAATAAACCTTTATGCTATCTTTTATGAATTGCCGTTTCGTTGCCACGGGCACGAGCATCCAACCCATTCGACCGATACCGCGAAATTACAAGAATCGAAGGAGCACGTAGGTGGTCCTGCAGTCGACCTATTTAGCGGTGATCCTGGCCCTCGCCTCGGCAGCAGTGAGCCTGGGCGCCAATCGCTTCCCCATCCTGCTCAAGTCCCTCGCCTTTCCCCTGCTGGGGCTCTCCGGCATTGCCGCCGTCGCTGCCGGGCTTGGCGCACTGCTCACGGCGACGGTCTCCATCGCACGTCTGCCGTTCGGCCTGCCCTGGTTGCCGTGGGAGGTACGCGTCGATCCGCTGGCGGGCTTCTTTCTGCTGCTCATCGGCGTGGTGGTGGTCGCGGTGGCGCTTTACGGCCCCGGCTACGTGCGTGAATTCCAGCATGAGCGCCACCCCGTCGCGGCGCTCGGTGCGTTTACCGGACTGTTCGTCGCGGCGATGCAACTGGTGGTGATTGCCGACGACGCCTTCCTGTTCATGGTGGCCTGGGAGCTGATGTCCCTCGCCAGCTACTTCCTGGTGGCGTTTCAGCATGAGAACGCCGCCAATCGCCGCGCCGCCTTTCTCTATCTGCTGATGGCGCAGATCGGCGGCCTCGCCATCCTGTTGAGCTACGGCGTGCTGGCCACCTTTGCCGGCAGCTTCGCCTTCGAGGCGATGCGCCACGCCCATCTGCCGCTGTTGTGGAGCGCGGTCGCCTTCGGCCTCGCCCTGTTCGGCTTCGGCATGAAGGCCGGCCTGGTGCCGCTGCACGCCTGGCTGCCGGAGGCGCACCCGGTGGCGCCGTCGCACATCTCGGCGCTGATGTCCGGGGTGATGCTCAAGGTGGCGGTCTACGGCTTCATCCGCGTCACCTTCGACCTCATCGGCACGGTACAGGTGAGCTGGGGCGTGATCGTGCTGCTGGTGGGCAGCGCCTCGGCGCTGCTCGGCGTGCTCTACGCCATGCAGCAGAGCGACCTCAAGCGCCTGCTCGCCTACTCCTCCATCGAAAACGTCGGCATCATCTTCATCGCCCTGGGCCTGTCGCTGGTGTTCCTCGGCGCCGGCCAGCCGCTGCTCGCCAGCCTCGGCCTGATCGCGGCGCTCTACCACGCCCTCAACCATGCGCTGTTCAAGAGCCTGCTGTTTCTGGGCGCGGGCGCCGTGATCCAGCAGACCCACGAGCACAGCATCGAGCACATGGGCGGACTGCTGAAACGGCTGCCCTATACCGGCATCTTCTTTCTCATCGGCTGCATCAGCATCGCCTCGCTGCCGCCGTTCAACGGCTTCGTCTCCGAGTGGCTGACGCTGCAGACGGCGCTGCAGGGGGTGGTGCTGCAGAGCGGCGTGCTGCGCATCATCATCCCGGTCGCCGCCGCGATGCTGGCGCTGACCGGCGCCCTCGCGGCGATGGTCTTCGTCAAGGTCTACGGCGTGGCCTTCCTCGGCCAGCCGCGCACCCGCCACTCGCGCCACGCCCGCATGCCGGATCTCGGCATGCGCGCCGCGCAGGCGCTGTTGGCGCTGCTCTGTCTGGTGCTGGGCGTGCTGCCCAACCTGACCATCAACGTGATGGCCGCCATCCCGCGTACCCTGCATCAACTGCCCGAGCCGGGCGCCACCGCCCACGGCTGGCTCTGGCTGACGCCGGTGGCGCCGCAGGTGGCCAGCTACAGCGCACCGTTAGTATTGGTCGGTCTGGCCCTGGCGTGGCTGCTCTCCTACCTGTTCCTGCACGGTCGCAGGAACCGCGGCGTGCGCCGTAGCCCGGCGTGGGACTGCGGCTTCGGCCCGCTGAGCCCGCGCATGCAGTACACCGGCGCCGCCTTCTCCATGCCCATACGCCGCGTCTTTCAGCCGGTGTGGAAGATAGATGAACGCATCGAGCGCACCACCGACGACAAGGGATTGCGCCTGACCGGCCTGCGCCACCAACTCCAGATCGGCGACATCAGCTGGTCGATGCTGTACGAGCCCATCGGTCGCTGGGTGGCCGTCGCCGCGCGCCGCGTCGCCCTGTTGCAGAGCGGCAATATCCGCACCTATCTCGCCTACTCCTTCTTTACGCTGCTGTTCCTGCTATGGCTGATTACCTGAATCCCAACGGCTGGCTGCTGGCCCTGTTGCAGACGCTGCTGTTCGTCGCCGCCGCGCCGCTGCTGGTGGGCTGGATCCGCTTCCTCAAGGCGATGCTGCAAAACCGCCGTGCAGCGTCACTGCTGCAACCCTACCGCGACCTGGCCAAGCTGTTCGGCAAGGAGCCGGTGGTGGCCGATACCGCCTCGGCCATCTTCCGCGCGGCGCCTTACGTGGTGTTTTCGACCACGGTGGTCACCGCCGCGGTGATTCCGCTGATCGCGGTCAACCTGCCCACCGCGGCCATCGCCGACGTGATCGTGCTGGTGGGTTTCCTGGCCCTGGCGCGCTTCTTCCTGGCGCTGGCGGGCATGGACGTGGGCACCGCCTTCGGCGGCATGGGCGCGTCGCGCGAAATGACCATCTCCTCGCTGGGCGAGCCGGCGATGCTGATGGCGATCTTCACCCTCACCATGACGGCACAGAGCACCAACATCGCCCATGCCATCGATTTCATGCTCTCCTCCGGTTTCGTGCTGCGCCCGTCGTTCATGTTCGCGCTGTTCGGCATGCTGCTGGTGGCGGTGGCCGAAACCGGCCGCATCCCGGTGGACAATCCGACCACACACCTGGAACTCACCATGCTGCACGAGGCGATGATCCTGGAGTACAGCGGCCGCCACCTGGCGCTGATGGAGTGGGCGGCGCAGCTCAAGCTGATGATCTACGGCGTGCTCATCGTCAACGTCTTTCTGCCCTGGGGCATCGCCACCCGGCTGACGCCGCAGGCGCTGTTGCTCGGCCTGGCCGCCGTGTTCCTGAAACTGATGGCGCTGGCCATCGTACTCGCCATCGCCGAGACCGGGCTGGCCAAGATGCGCCTGTTCCGCGCGCCGGAGTTTCTCAACCTCGCCTTTCTGCTGGCGCTGCTCGGTATGCTGAGCCACGTCATCCTCGAGGTGGGCGCATGAACATCTCCCACTTCACCCTGCAGGAGCAGGCGATCCTGATCCTTGCAGCACTGGTGCTGTTCAGCTCATTCTCGCTGCTGGCCCAGACCCGCATCGTTTCGTCTATCCACGCCTTCGCCTGGCAGGGGGCGCTGGTGGCCGCCGCCACCGCCCTGGTCGCCTTCGTCGCCAATCAACACCATCTCTACATCTCGGCGCTGCTGACGCTGGTGCTGAAGGCGATACTGATCCCCTGGGTCCTCCACCGCCTGGTGGTGAAGCTGGAGATCGCGCGCGAGGTGGAGACGGTGGTCCACCCGGCGCTGGTGATGCTGGGCGCGGCGGCGCTGGTGGCGTTCAGCTACTACGTCGCGCTGCCGGTGGAGAAGCTGTCGCTGCTGGCGACGCGCAA
>CAYQWR010000071.1:0-11833 GCA_964421235.1 uncultured Thiohalomonas sp.
CGATCACGAGGAGGTGGATATCGCCCATGTCGCCGGGGATCACAACTGCGTCCTCGGCACCTGGATCCACGGGGCGGCAAAACGCCAATTCGGCGAGCTGCCCGCGTACGCCGAGTTGCGTCAGGCCCATGCCGACTTCCACCTGGGGGTGGGTAGGATACTGAACGACGTGCAAAACGGGGACGCGATGAGCGCCGAGAGCGGAATGAAGAAGATCCGCCATCAGTCGGGCATGGTGCAGTTGGCCCTGATCCGGCTCTATTCGACCGGCGCCTGAGCGTCATTGCAGCGCAAGGGGTGCGCACCACGTTCCTGTGCGCCCCCGCGGCGCTCTCCCTTCCAATACATCAGGCCGCGCGCCCGGAGACGGGCGTTTTGTGCCCGTGATCACGCAT
Organism: uncultured Thiohalomonas sp.; assembly: GCA_964421235.1. GTDB lineage: Bacteria > Pseudomonadota > Gammaproteobacteria > Thiohalomonadales > Thiohalomonadaceae > Sulfurivermis. The sequence continues at coordinate 396 of CAYQWR010000071.1, forward strand.
CCCTTGCGCTGATGCCGCGCCGGCGTTGGTTTTCAATTACAATAGTCGACTCCACTTTAGTGCCGGAGCACGACCTTGAAGCTGAGCGTTGCCGAATTCCGCGACTGGAACCATAAGTGCATCACCTTGCTGGGCATGTCGGGCGTGGGCAAGACCCGCATTTCCAACATGCTGCGCTGCGGCGACTGGTTCCACTATTCTGCGGACTACCGCATCGGCACCCGCTATCTGGACGAGGCGATCCTCGATAACATCAAGCAGCAGGCGATGCAGGTGCCGTTCCTGCGCGACCTGCTGCACTCGGATTCCATCTACATCCACAACAACATCACGGTGGATCATCTGAAGCCCGTTTCCACGTTCATGGGCAAGGTGGGCAACCCCGAGCTGGGCGGCCTGTCGCTGACCGAGTTCAAGCGTCGCCAGAGCCTGCACAAGGCGGCGGAGATCGCCGCCTTCAACGATGTGCCCGAGTTCATCCGCAAGGCGCAGTCCATCTACGGCTATCAGCACTTCGTCAATGATGCCGGCGGTTCGTTGTGCGAGCTCGACGACGACGACGTGCTGCGGACGCTGGACGAACATACCTTGCTGCTCTACATCAAGGCGAGCGAGAAGGATGAACGGGAACTGATCCGCCGGGCCGAAGCGGCGCCGAAGCCGTTGTATTACCGCGAGGCGTTCCTCGACGAGCAGCTGGCCATCTACAAACAGGAGCGCGGCCTGGATTATGTCGCCATGATCGACCCGGACGATTTCGTCCGCTGGGTCTTCCCCCGGCTGTTCTATGCGCGCATCCCACGCTATGAGGCCATCGCCAAGAAGTATGGTTACGTCATCACCACCGACGAGCTGAGCCAGGTACACAGCGAGAGCGAGTTCCTGGGGCTGATCGAGCGCGCCATCGCGCGCCGCGGCTGACGACGGAGGAGAAATTCGCTATGCCGTTGGTTGCCCATTCCGACCTACCGGCCTTCGAGCGCATGAAGCTGGAAGGGCAAACCGTGCTGCCGCGTGATTACGCGCTACAGCAGGACATTCGCGAGCTGCATATCGGGTTGCTCAACATGATGCCCGATGCCGCGCTGGAGGCGACCGAGCGGCAGTTCTTCCGTCTGATCGGCGAAAGCAATCAGATCGCGCAGTTCTATATGCACCCGTTTACGCTGCGGGAGCTGGAACGCGGCACCAAGGGACAGGCGCATGTGGATCGCCATTACGAAAGTTTCGATACGGTAAAGGAGCAGGGGCTTGATGCGCTGTTCATCACCGGCGCCAACGTACAGGGTACCGAGTTGTCGCTGCAGCGGTTTTGGAAGCCGCTGATCGAGGTGATCGACTGGGCGCACGAAAACGTCACCTCCACCCTCTGTTCCTGTCTTACCACCCATGCGGTGATGGAATTCCGCTATGGCCAGAAGCGGCGGCCGCTCGGTTTCAAGCGCTGGGGCGTCTACCCGCATCGCGTGTTGGATCGCGTTCATCCACTGGTAACGGGTGTCAATACCCGCTTTGACGTACCGCACTCGCGCTTCAACCAAATCGATCATGAACAGTTCGATGCGGCCGGTTGCCGCGTTCTGGTGGAGAGCGCCGCCGCCGGGGTGCATCTGGCGGTGAGTCCCGACCTGTTCCGGCTGGTTTTTTTCCAGGGTCATCCCGAGTACGACGTGATCTCGCTGCTCAAGGAATACAAGCGTGAGGTGCTGCGCTTTGCCGCGGGAGAGAGCGACGAATATCCGCCCTTTGTGGAAAATTACTTCACGCGCCAGGGCGAGGCGATCCTGGACGAGTATCGCGAACAGGTCATGCGGGCCAGGAGCCGGAATGAGTCGCTGCCGGAAATGCCCGAGTCGCTGGTGGGCACGCAACTGGACAATACCTGGCATGATAGCGCGGAAGCGGTAATCAACAATTGGATCGGCATGGTCTATCAACTGACCCATCACGATCGGCGCATTCCTTTCAAGGCCGGTATCGATCCGGAGGATCCTCTCGGCCTGTTGCTCGATCACCGGCAATGCTGAGGGACGATTGATAATGGCGCGACGTCGGTGGCTGCTGACCACTTTGCTGTTGGTGGCGGTATCGGCCAGCGCGAGTCCGCTGCCCACTGTTGATGTCGCACCCATGATTGGTCCCGATGCCGCGACCAATCTGTGGCGCATGGCCGGCATCATGATTGACCGCGATCGTTCGCTGACCATCAACGAGGTGGCGGCAACGCCCGCCGCAGGCGATCGCTTTATGCCGACGATAGGCGATTCCGGCAATCTCGGATATGTCACCGGAGCGGTATGGCTGCGCTTTTTGCTGCGCAATACCGCCTCCGAGTCGCGCCGCGTCCTGTTGCAGGTGGGGGAGCCTCGGCTCGACAATATCCGCTTTTACGCGCCGCGCCGAGGCGGCGGCTGGGTCGTTGCGCAAAGCGGCGATCGGACACCGTTCAGCGAGCGTCCCTATCCCTACCGCAAGCCGATATTTCCCGTCACCTTGGCTGCCCACAGCAGCATGACCTGTTACCTGCGCATCGTATCGCAGAGCGCCATACCGTTGCCGCTACGTCTATTTTCGACCGAGTATCTCGCCACGCGAGTGATGTCGAAAAATCTGCTGATGGCGGCGATCTATGGCGTGATCGGCGTCATGGCGCTGTACAATCTCGTGCTGTTCTTCGGCTTGCGTGAACGAAGCTATTTCTGGTACGGCCTGTTCGGTCTGGGTCTCATCGGCTTCAGCCTCAGCCTGCAGGGATACGGTGCCGAATACCTCTGGCCGAAGAGTGTCTGGTGGTCCGACCGGTCATTGCTGGTATTCGGCGCGATAACGCTATTGTTCGCACTGCTGTTCTTTCGTGCCTTCGTGCAACTGGTGCGCGAAGTGCCGCGTTGGGAACGTATCACTCGCGTCTTGTGCTGGGGAGCGGCCCTCATGGTGCCGGTGACGCTGTTTGCGCCATATCGGTTTGCCGGCGAGACCCTCAATGTCCTTGCTGGCGTAAGTACCCTCATCCCGCTGTTTATCACGGGCGCGATTGTCGTGACCCGGCCATCATATCCGCCGGCCCGGCATCTGCTGACGGCGTGGGGCATTTTTTTGCTGATCGGTATTTACCGCAGACTGGAAATTTTCGGCGTGGTGCCCATGTTGCTGGGCGAGGAGAGCGTATTGATCGGAGGCGGCGCGATGATGACGCTGCTCTCGTTCGGGCTTGCAGCCAAGGTCGATGAAATCCGCCGCACCAACGAGACGGCGCAGACACATCTTATCGCAGTACAGCGCGACGCGACCGCCCGCCTGGAGGACGAGGTGGAAGAGCGCACGCGCGCGTTCCGGGCGGCGCGCGACGAAGCGGAGCGCGCCAATCGCATGAAAGACGAGTTTGTGGCGATCATCAGCCACGAAATTCGCAATCCGTTGACGGCGACACTGGGTAACGCGCGACTACTGCGCGACACCGGGCTGAACACAGAGCAGGCTCAGCTGGTGGAAGGCATGGAACAATCCGGGACGCATCTACAGGCGCTGTTGGATGATCTGCTCGATCTGTCGCGCATCGAAGCCGGGCGGTTGAAATTCGAATACTCGGTGTTTTCGTTGTCGCAACTACTCGATGCGGCGATCAGCAGCGTGCGGGGACTGGCCGAGGCCAAGGGGCTTTCGCTGCGGCTGAACAGCGACACGCTTCCGCCGCGGATCTATGGCGATCAGCGCCGCACCCGTCAGATATTGATTAACCTGCTGGGCAATGCACTGAAGTTTACCGATGCCGGTGAAATAACCGTCGACGCCTACGAGCTGGAGCCGGACGGTGAGCGGCGGCTGATTTATCTGGCGGTAACCGATTCCGGCAGCGGCATCGCCGATGCGCAACTCGCCCACCTGTTTCTGCCATTCGCGCAGGGCGATGGAGTGGATATGCAGCATCGCGGCAGCGGTCTCGGTCTGGCGATCAGCAAGCGGCTTGCCGAGGCGATGGGTGGCGAGATCGGTGTCGAAAGCACGCTCGGTGAAGGCTCCATCTTCTGGGTGGTGCTGCCTTTCGACGAGTCACCGGAAGCGGTTGGTACCGAGACAGATGACGCCGACGCGCAAATGGCGCCGCCATCGCTGTCGATTCTGTTCGCCGAGGATGAGGCAATGAACCGGCGGGTGATAGCCAAGTTGCTGGAGCGCGAAGGCCATCGCGTGACCGTGGTCGCGGACGGTGAAGAAGCGTTGGCCGCGGTGCGGCGCGAGCAATTCGATCTGATCTTGATGGATGTTCAGATGCCGCGGCTCGACGGGATCGAGACGACACGCCAGCTGCGCATGTTGCGGGAGTTCCGCCGCGCAACCACGCCGGTATTTGCGTTGACCGCCACCGTGCGCGACGCGACGTTGCAGCTGTGCCGTACCGTGGGCATCGATGCGGTGATCGGTAAACCATTGGACATGACAGAACTCAATCGCCTGTTGTGTTCGCGCTTTGGCGCGACGTACCGCGGTACGGCCAACACTCAGACCATCCACATGCACGGCGACGCACTGCTTGATATCGGTGTGCTGCTACAGCGTTGGGAACTGCTGGGCGCGGCGGCGTTCGATGAGATCGTCAAGGAGTATGTAAAGAGTTCCGCCAAAACGATGGACGGTCTCAACAGCGCATGGAATGTTGCCGATCGCAAGACCATCGTGTCACTGGCGCATAGGATGGCCGGCACGGCAGGCACTATCGGCCTTCCGCTAATGATGGATTTTGCGCGTCGTCTGGAGTCGGCCGCCGCGGGGGAACATGACGAACCGCTCGACCCGCTGCTGTCGCAACTGTTCGACTGCCATGAGGCGTCGCTAGAGGCGTTGAATGTGTGGCGCTGCAGTTGCGCGGTCGCTTGCGTCAACTGACGCCGTGCGATGCTACGGTGTGAGTTCAGCGCCGATGGCGTCGACTTCATGGGCGAAGTAATAACCGGTGCCGGGAACGGTGGCGATGAACGTCGGCGTACGCGGATCGTCACCCAATTTTCGCCGCAGCCGCAGGATCAATACGTCAATGGTGCGTGCGCCGGAATTGACCGAGCGCCCATGAATGGCGTCCAGCAGGTGTTCGCGGCTGAAGACCAGGTGCGGTCGCGTCACCAGTGTCAGCAGCAGGTCTGATTCCGCACGCGTCAGTATCGTGCTGGCGCCGGCGGCAGTGGTGAGCAGATGCTTGTAAGGGTAGAAGGACCAGTCGCCGAAGTGAAAGCCCTGTTGCCGCGCGTTGTTGTCGTTACCGCCGATGGGGATGCGGCGCAGTAGATTACGGGCGCGCGTCAGCAGTTCCCGCTCGTTAAACGGTTTGGTGATGTAGTCGTCGGCGCCCAGTTCCAGGCCGATGAGGCGGTCGACATCGCCGCTGCGCCCGGTGAGCATGATGATGCCGGCCTGGCTGCACTGGCGGATCTCCTGCGCCAACGTGAAACCGTTGTCGTCGGGGAGATTCACATCCAGCACGACGAGATCGGGTTGCTCCGCCGTCAGGCAGGTGCGCAACTGTTTACCGTTCTCGGCTTGGCTGACGCGATAGCCGGCCTGCTCGAAAACCTGTTGCAGCAACATCAGGACAGCGGAATCGTCGTCCACGACCAAAATGTGGCGTTCTGTATTCGCGTAAATGGCGGCCTCCGGAAATACAATCACATGCAACCTGCGGGGCGGTGACGGAATCATTCTTCCACGTATTGTCCGGGCTTGTCACGCCACGTTTGTCACTGACGTCATCTTGTTTATATGCCGTTAACAGCGGGAAATCCCCTGGTTGTCAGGTTATCGCTGTGGGCGTCGCCGGATCGGCGGCAGGTGGGGCAGGCAGGTGATGCGGCACCTCTATCCCGCGGTGGTACTTTTCCTGCTTTCCGTATCTCAGCCCAGGTTCGAGCTGATTTGACCTTCGGCTATAACGAAGCGGCGTCGTGACCGGCAACGCGGATGGCGGGCCGCACGGATATGTTGCTAACCACAGTCCCAAATAACATTGTATAGTCAATCGCTCGGTTTTATTGACTTGACTACCGGCGCGTTCATGTCCGCGGTCGATGAGCCGACATAACAATTACGATTAAAAAATACCCAGGGGTGGAACATGAAGCGGAATTTCCCTATTACGGGCCATGAAATTGCCTATGCCGATAGCGCCAACATCCTGTCGACCACGGATCTCAAAGGCGCCATCACCTACGTCAACGACGATTTCATCCATATCAGCGGCTTCACCGCTGACGAACTGCGGGGAAAGAATCACAACATCGTGCGCCATCCGGAGATGCCGCCGGCCGCTTTCGAGAGTCTGTGGAATACCGTGAAGTCGGGTAATTCGTGGATGGGGTTGGTGAAGAACCGTTGCAAGAACGGCGATCATTACTGGGTTAGCGCCTACGTTACGCCGATCAGCGAAAACGGCGAGATCGTCGAATACCAGTCGGTCCGTACCAAGCCGGACCGGGTGCTGGTGGAACGGGCGGAACGGCTCTATGCGGCGTTACTGGCCGGCAAGACGCCTCTGGCGTTGCGCCTGCCGCGCCTTGGACTCAAAGCCAAGGTGCTGGGCTCGGTCGTGCTCGGTGTCGCCGCCGGCATGATCGGGGCCGTAATGATGGATGCGTCATTGACGAGTACGGCCCTGTTCAGTCTGGTCACGCTGTTGGTGGGCGGCGGTTTCAGCCTGCTGGCGTTGGCGCCCATCTGCAAAGTCGCCACCAAGGCACGCGCCGTGGCCGACAATCCCGCTAGCCAGCTGCTCTATACCGATCGTCTCGACGAGGCGGGCCAAATCGAATTTGCAATGCAGATGCTGGAGGCGGAAGCCAGCGCGGTGGTGGGGCGCATTGCCGACTCCGCCAAATACCTGCGGGACAATTCGAGTGTATTGGTGACCGCCGTTGCCCGCAGCCGCGAGGGGATCCAGCAGCAACAAGGCGAAACCGATCAGGTTGCCACCGCCATCAATGAAATGGCGGCGAGCGTACAGGAAGTGGCGCACAATGCGCAGAACGCCGCCGATGCGGCCGACAAAGCCAATGCCGAGGCACAGGCCGGGCGGCGGGTGGTCTCCGATACCGGCGCGGCCATCGGCCGTCTTGCCACCGAAGTCGAGCAGGCGGCCACCGTGATCCGCCAACTGGAGGAGCGCAGCAACGATATCTCATCGGTGCTCGACGTCATTCGCGGCATCGCCGATCAGACCAACCTGCTGGCGCTCAACGCCGCCATCGAGGCGGCGCGCGCCGGTGAGCAAGGCCGTGGATTTGCCGTGGTGGCCGACGAGGTCCGTACGCTGGCGTCGCGTACCCAGCAGTCCACGCAGGAGATTCACTCCATGATCGAGAAGTTGCAGGAGGGGGCGCGTTCCGCCGTCGCGGTGATGAGCCGCAGCGGCGAGGAGGCGGCAAACAGCGTGGAACAAGCGGGCAAGGCCGTTACCGCGCTGGAGAATATCACCCGCGGGGTAACGACCATCACCGACATGAGCGCCCAGATCGCGACCGCGGTCGAGGAGCAGAGCGCCGTCGGCGATGAAATCAATCGCAATATCACGTCGATCAGGTTGGTTGCGGATGACAATGCGGAGACCGGAGCGCAAAGCGAGCACGCGGCGCAGGGCGTGGCCGAACTTGCGCAGGGAATGAACCGGCTGGCGGGCCAATTCTGGGACAAGCGCCGCTGATCGCCGTGGCGCTCACGCCCGCCGACGCTTGCGGGGAAACGGTTTCCGGCAGTTGACTTACGCCGGACACCGGCCTGGGCAGGTCACCGAATGCTGACGGCCTGCCGCTGGCCGAGCAGCGATACACGGGATGATAGGGCGCTACGTCTGATAGAAGCGGTAAGTGTTGCGTCCGGCCTCTTTTGCCCGATACATCGCGATATCCGCCTTCTTCATCAGGATCGTTGCATCGTCGGTACCGTTCACCGGCAAAATGGCAATGCCGATGCTGGTCGATATACGCAACTGATTCTTGCCTACCTCGATGGGGTCGCGGCATTTCTCGATGATCTTTTCCGCCACCAGGGTGGCGGCGCCGACGTCGGCAATTTCGGTCAATACGATAATGAACTCGTCGCCGCCCTGGCGTGCCACCACGTCGCCACTTCGCACCGCATTCGCCATGCGGTCGGCCACCACCTTGAGCAAGGCATCGCCCACGTCATGGCCGAGCGTATCATTGATCTGCTTGAACTCATCCAGGTCCAGGAACATGACGGCGAGGGTGCGTTCGTGGCGCTTGGCCTGGATTAAAGCCTGACCGAGCCGATCCAGCAGCAAACGTCTGTTGGGCAATCCGGTGAGGGCATCGTAATAGGCCAGCTGGTGGATCTGCTCCTGAGTGTTTCTACGTTCCGTGATATCTTCGAACTGAGCGATAAAATATGACGGCGCATCATCGGCGTCGCGCACCAGGGAAATGGTCAGCTGCACCCATATAATCTGCCCATCCTTGCGGAGCATGCGCATTTCGAGGCGCTGCGATGGACTGCGCGCGTGCAGCAGGCGTTCGATAATCCCATCGGCCGATATCCGATCGGCGGGAAAGGCGTGTTCTCGCAGTGTTGTGCCCTTGATCTCGCGGTCGTCATAATCGAGAAGAACGCACAGCGCATTGTTGACCTGACCGAAGTATCCTTCCGTAGACAATAGGGCTATGCCGTTAGGGGCATAGTCCAGGGCGCTGCGGAATCTCTGCTCACTTTCCTGCAACGATTGCTCGGCCACCCGATGTTCGGTGATGTCCTGCACTGTGCCGACAAGGCGCAGGGCATGACCGTCGGCGTCGTGATAGACGCGGCACTGTTCATGGACGAATTTTACGCGGCCGTCGTGCATCTGCAGGCGGTACTCGGTGTCGTACGGCGTGTGTGCATCTTGCAAAAGCTGATAGCTTTGCTGCACACGCCCGCGATCCTGCGGATGGACGATTGCGAGGAATGCCTCGCAGGGTGTGCGCGCGGAACTGGGAATCCTTCCGAAGATTCTCTGGGTTTCCTGCGACCATGTCATGTCGCCGTGCGGGAGTTCGATCTCCCAGCTGCCCAGATGGGCGATTCGTTGCGCTTCGCTGATGCGGGATTCACTCTTGCGTAATTCCGCAGTGCGCGTATCGACAAGCGCCTCGACGCGCGCGGTGTAGCCGCTGCCGAGCAGAAGTAGCGAACCCAGCAGTCCGGTGAACAGCAGGCCCGAGGCAAGGACGCTCCAGCTTTCCCATTCGCGATGGCTTATCAGGTACGCAAACGTCGGTGCGGTTTGAATTGAATATTCGCGACTGCCGAAGCGAATCGTGTCGCTATATGAAGGGTCGGAACGTTGCTGTGGGAAGTCATCGTACAGTGCGGTGCCGGTCTGTTCATCGACGATCCGCGTGTATAGCGCAGCAGCGTCGGGCTTGAGGATGCCGCGCATGAAGTCGCCCATGCGCAGCACGCTCAATACCACGCCGCGGTCGTTGCTGCGGTGGTCCACGGCAAGCATCAGCAGAATGCTGACCTGGTTGCCCTTTTCCTGCACCAGACGTAACGGCGCCGAGGCGGTGACGGTTTGACTGTCATTGGTCTCGGTGATGGTCTCAAGGCGCTTTGGATTCGATGCCAGATCGTAACCGATAGCGGCTCGGTTGCCCGCGATGGGTTCAAGGTAGGTCACCGGATAATAATAGGGGCGGTTGGCGGCGGTTTTCATGCGGTCGTTGCCGCCATGTTCGGTGATGCGAAATCCCGGCAGGGTTCGTTGTTGGCTCGCCTCAAACGCCAAGCGCCGTGCGGCTTCGACCTTCGGTGCCCACTCCAGCGCCTGCACAACCGAATAGCGCGCCAGCGCCTTTTGGACAAAATTGTGGAAGTCGCCGCGTGTGACGCGGATATCGCTGCCGAACAGGCTGGCCATCTGTTCCAGCAATGCCGCCTGTTCGTGCAGGTGCGCCGCGGTGCGATCGCTGGCCTCCTGCGACAAAATGCGAAACTCCGACAGCGATTTGGAACGACCCCAATCCTCCGCTTTGACGAAGATAGCGATAAACAGGGCGGAGAACACCAGCATCGGCACGGCGACGGTGCGGATGCGGCTGCGCCACAGTGCGCGTGGCTGTCCGAATGCGACCATGATGAGGGGAAACATAATCAGCACGCCAATGGTGTCGCCGGCCCACCAGGTGGCCCAGTTCCACGGCGCATCATGGCTGTTGAATATCCCGAGCAGCAGCAGCCCGCCGACGGAGATGCTGGCGCTGACCAGGCACGCGAGGGGGACGAATACGACAAAGCGTTGGATATCGCGGCCGTTGTCCATGTTGGTCGGATAGCCGATTGCATAGCGCAAGCCGAAACCGCCGATGGCGGCCTGGCAGGTGGTGGCGGCGGCCACGATGAGTGCGGCAACGGTGGCGGTGGCACTCGCGCCGTGGCCGAACATAAACGCGAACCAGAGTTCCAGCAGAAACGACGCCACGAATAGCCATGGCAGCATTTCGCCGCCGGCGATGAACACGGCGGCGACGGCGACGCCGGCAGCGGGAAAGATGGCCGACGCATAACCGGACAGCGGTGTCAGTATCAGGCCGAGCCGCCCGGCGATCAGGTAGGCCGCCATTACCATCAGGTACGCTGCGATTTTTCGGTGCGTGGCGGCGTTACGCGGCTCAGTGGCGGGGGTGTGCAAAATAGGATTCATCCATACAAAGGGACGGGCACCGAAACGCGGATAGTCTCACGTCGGCAGGAACGAGGCGCCGTTACGGTACGCATGGCGTTTCCCGCGCGTCAACAAAAGAGTCGGATGCAGTTATTGGTTTGACGACAATTAGACGGTATCGTCCGGAGGCCTGTCAAATGGTGTGCGCCGGCCTTTTTGTTAACAGAGCTTGTTGGCCCATCGCGCGTGGCGCCTCTGCGGCGGTCAACGGCGCGGTCCGCGGCCGTGGCCGACGCGCTCGATATAGCGGAAGTGGACGCAACACCCCAAAAATGCACGGCCCGCCGGGCGTTTGCTTGCAAAACGACGCCGATCGACTAGACACAGTAGTGGGGTTGGCAATCAGCGCTTGCGGGCGCCATGGCGCTCACGATGACGAAACCGATCAAGTTGCTGCTGGCCTGTCTGCTTTGCCTCGGCTTCATCGGCGGCCTGGCCCTGACCATCCAATGGTTGTTTAGATGACTTTCCGCGGGTTCTATACCAATAAGGAGGTGATGCATCATGAAGATGAATATGGGAGTGGTTGATCGTGTCGTGCGCTTGATCGTCGTCGTTATCATCGCGGCCGCCTACTACGCCAAGATGCTCAGCGGCGTCTGGGCCATCGTGCTGGGTATCGTCGCCGTCGCGTTCCTGGTCACCGGCCTGATCGGCTGGTGCCCGCTCTACGCACCGTTTGGTCTCTCCACCAAGAAGGGCGGCGGCGCGGGCGGTTCGGCCGCGTCGTAAGACG
>CAYQWR010000072.1:0-6735 GCA_964421235.1 uncultured Thiohalomonas sp.
CGGCCGTGGCCGCTATCCTGGCTGTACCCGCTGTTGCGATGGCCGATGTGACCGTGTCCGGCGGTCTGCAGGCTGAACTGCGTTCTGTTGGCGGCGACGGCGTGACCATGAACAAGGGTCTGTACGCCACTGACGCTGGTCAGACCGGTTCCGAGAACGGCGGCAGCTACGGTTTCCTGAAGTTCTCCGCTGCTGAAGACCTGGGCAACGGCATGAAGGCCTTGGCCATGTGGAATGGCGTTGCCAACGTCGGCGATTCCCACGCTGCCGGCGGCATCACTGGCCGTGACGCCTACGTCGGTCTGGCCGGCGGCTGGGGCGCGGTGCTGGCTGGTACCCTGTCCACCCCGTACAAGTCCTCCACGGTAGGTTGGGATCCGTTCCTGACCACCTCCATGCAGGCTCGTGGTAACGGCGGCATGTCTGACGCACAGAATGGCTATGCCTCCAACGCCCTGGCCTATGCCGGTAGCTTCGGTGGCGTGAAGGTCGTTGCTGCGATGGTTCTGGACGAGGGCAACAAGCTGACCAGCACCGGTGCTGTCGATACTACCTCCAAGGACACCAACGGCAAGAACGCGATCAGCTTCTCCGTCAACGCTCCGGTCGGCCCGGTCGAATTGGCTCTTGCCTACGTCGATGCATCCAAGTTCAGCAACATCTCTGACTTGGGGCTGTCCGCCACCAGCAGCACCTTGGCGAACGTTGTCAACGCCACGAATGGTGTTAACGGCACTTATGTGTCTTCCGTTGCTTCCCTGGACACCCTGACCGCTACTAAGGTTGGCGCCAAGTGGGCCTCAGGTGACTTCACCGTCGCTGGTCAGTACGAAATGCTGGAGCTCAAGCTCTACGGCGCCACCAGCAGCATCAAGCCGACCGTCTATGACGTGATGGCCACCTATGCCATGGGCAACAACACCCTGGCCGCCTCTGTTGGTACCACCCACTGGGATATCACCGGTGCGGACGATACCAAGTACATGGCTATCGGTGCGTTCCACCACTTCAGCAAGACCACGACCGCGTGGATCGGCTACCGTTCCACCGACCTTGGTAACATGCCGGGTGCTGCTACGGAAGGTACTGGTGCTAACGCTGGTAAAGTTGCCACTGTTGGTGCCAGCCTGAAGAAAGAGACCTCCCTTTCTCTGGGTCTGCGCGTAGCGTTCTAATCCATCCTCACGGATGTATTAGTGGAGACGGGGCCTTCGGGCCCCGTTTCTTTTGCGGGGTTAATTGGGTTAATGACGACTATCCCTGGAGCAGTTTCCGGCACAACGCGTCGTCTGTTGCAGACAAATTGATCACGCAACACGAGTTGTATAATCGACTCGGTTTCGACGCGGCTGCGCGCTACGAGGCCTATCGTCGGTCGTTTGATGCCGGAGGCGGCACAGGCGATTCGGGCCGCGGTCCATGCCGGTTGGGCTCCGGACAATGGGTGTTTTCGCGACGAAATCGAGTCGCTGGCCAAGCGTCGGGTGGCGCCATTGGTTCGTGGCCGCAAGTCGGCCGGATGCAAGGTGGGCTGATTCGTATCCCTGATGACGCCTTATCCAATGCTTTCCATTGAAAGAAGCGATGGACATGAGGTTAAACGGGCGCTTATCTCCGTGGTAAACTTCGCCTTTGCTTCTGCAGAGGCCCGCAGATTCCCATGACCAGCGACAGCCCCGCCCGTATTCGCGAAATTCCGTACAACTACACCTCGTTTTCCGACCGCGAGATCGTGATTCGCTTTCTCGGCGCCGAGATGTGGGAGGTGCTCACGCGGCTGCGCGCCGAGCGCGTTACCGGCCGTTCCGCCCGCATGCTGTTCGAGGTGCTGGGCGACATGTGGGTCATTACCCGCAATCCCTTTATCCAGGACGACCTGATCGAGAACCGCAAGCGCTGGGAGTCGTTGGCGCATGCGCTGCACCACCGCCTCGACCAGATCGTGGCCCGCGCCGGGGGCAACGATCTGGCGCTGCAACTGGCGGACGGTGCGCGTGCCGCGGTGCGCGAGTTCGAAACCTGGATTGCCAATCTGCGCGAACGGCGTCGCCAGGTGTTCCGGCGTCTGGCGCGCGTGACTCGCAAAGACAATATCCAGTTCGACGGCCTGGCGCGCGTCTCTCATGTGACCGATGCCTCCGACTGGCGCGTGGAGTATCCGTTCGTGGTGATTACGCCCGATTCGGAGCACGAAGTGGCGGCCGTGGTGAAGGCGTGCGTCGAGCTGGGGCTCACGGTGATACCGCGGGGCGGCGGCACCGGCTACACCGGCGGTGCGATACCGCTCCATGCCGACTCGGTGGTGATCAATACCGAAAAGCTGCTCACCATGGGCTCGGTGGAGTTGAGCCGACTGCCCGGCGTCGATGGTGAGGTGCCGACCATCTTTGTCGAGGCGGGTGTGGTCACCAAACGCGTGGCCGAGCGCGCGGAAGCTGCCGACTACGTGTTTGCGGTAGATCCGACTTCGCAGGACGCCTCCTGCATCGGCGGCAACATCGCAATGAACGCCGGCGGCAAGAAGGCCGTGCTGTGGGGGACCACGCTGGACAACCTCGCCTGGTGGAGGATGGTGACGCCCGATGCCGATTGGATCGAGGTGGAGCGGCTCAACCACAACCTCGGCAAGATCCATGAGCAGGCGTTCGCCGAGTTTCGTGTGCGCCGCTTCGAGCCGGACGGCAAGACGCCGGTGGGCGAACCGCAACTGCTGCGCATTCCCGGTGCCGAGCTGCGCAAGTCCGGACTGGGCAAGGACGTCACCAATAAATTTCTCGGCGGTCTGCCCGGCGTGCAGAAGGAGGGGTGTGACGGCCTGATCACTTCGGCGCGCTTCGTGGTGCATCGCATGCCGCGCCACATCCGCACCGTATGCCTTGAATTCTTCGGCGCCGATCTGCGCCGGGCGGTGCCGGCCATCGTCGAGACCAAGGAGTATCTGGACGGCTTGCCGCACGTGGTACTTGCCGGTCTGGAACATCTGGACGAGCGCTACGTACGCGCTGTGAAGTACACCACCAAGGCGCCGCGCAAGGAACTGCCCAAGATGGTGCTGCTCGCCGACATCGCCGGTGACGACGAGGACGCCGTGGCCGAGGCGGCTTCGGCGGTGGTGCGTATGGCCAATGCGCGCGACGCCGAAGGTTTTGTCGCTGTCAGTCCCGAGGCGCGTCATCGTTTCTGGCAGGACCGCGCCCGTACCGCCGCCATCGCCGCCCACACCAATGCCTTCAAGATCAACGAGGACGTGGTCATCCCGCTGGAGCACCTGGGCGAGTACAGCGAAGGCATCGAGCGCATCAACATCGAGCAGTCGACGCAGAACAAACTACACATCATCGACGCCGTGCTGGAGTGCCTCTCAGGCGACTTGCCGGAGGTGAAGCAGGCGGCCGATTACGATACCAGCGCGGAAAGTGATGCCATCGTCACTGGCAAGAAGCAGGCGGCACGCGAATATCTGCTGCAGGTACGCGAACGTTGGCGCTCGCTGTTGCAGCAGCTTGATGCACCCGCAGCCGCCCACCCGGCGCTGGTCGGTGCGGAGTTGTTGGAGCAACTGCAACCCGACGACACCCTGTTTCACCTGCTGCAACGACGCGCGTTGCGTATCTCCTACCGCAGCGAGGTGGAGCGGCCGTTGAAGGAGATATTCGCCGGCCGCGATCTGGAAGCGGTACGGCACCGGCTGGACGAGATCCACGCCAAGGTACGCGCTGCCCGTCTGTTCGTGGCCACCCATATGCATGCCGGCGACGGCAACGTGCACACCAATATTCCGGTGCACTCCAACGACTACCAGATGCTGCAGGAAGCGGAGCGGATGGTCGAGCGCATCATGGCGCTGGCCGAGTCGCTGGGCGGCGTCATCTCCGGCGAGCACGGTATCGGCATCACCAAATTCCGGTTCCTGCATCCGGAGACGGTGACGGCGTTTGCCGCCTACAAGGGCGAGGTGGACCCCGAGGGGCGCTTCAATCGCGGCAAGTTGCTGGCCGGTTCCGGTCTGCACAATGCCTATACGCCGTCATTGCGCCTGTTGCAGCAGGAGGCGCTGATCCTGGAGGCCAGCGAGCTGGACGCGCTCAATACCATGGTCAAGGATTGCCTGCGTTGCGGTAAGTGCAAGCCGGTGTGCAGTACCCATGTGCCGCGCGCCAACCTGCTCTACTCCCCGCGCAACAAGATCCTCGGCACCGGCCTGATCATCGAGGCGTTCCTGTACGAGGAGCAGACCCGGCGCGGTATCTCGGTTCGTCACTTCGCTGAGATGAACGATGTGGCCGATCACTGCACCGTCTGCCACAAGTGCCTCGCGCCGTGCCCCGTCAATATCGATTTCGGCGATGTCTCGATCCTGATGCGCAATATCCTGCGGGCCCGTAATCAGAAGCGCAGCAGCATCGGCACGCGGCTCTCCATGGCGTTTCTCAACGTCACCGATCCGGCCACCATCAAGCTGATGCGCAAGGCGCTGATCCAGTGGGGCTATGCGGGGCAGCGTTTGGGCTATCGGCTGTTCAAGCGCCTCGGGCTGCTCGGCCGCGGTCGGCCGCGCGCTACGACTGGGCCGATGACCATCAAGGCGCAGGTGGTCAACTTCGTCAAGAAACCCATGCCCTCACACCTGCCGGCGCAGCCGATGCGTGCTCTGCTGGGTCTGGAAGATCCCAAGACCGTGCCGATCCTGCGCAACGCGCAGAAGGTGACCGACGAGTCCGATGCCGTATTCTATTTTCCGGGTTGTGGTTCCGAGCGGTTGTTCAGCGAGGTGGGGTTGGCGACCCTGGCGATGCTTTATGACAGCGGTGCCCAGATAGTGTTGCCGCCCGGCTACCTCTGCTGCGGGTATCCGCAGACCTCCGGCGGCGACGAGGTGCGCGGCAAGCGCATCTCGACCGACAATCAGGTGCTGTTCCATCGGGTGGCCAACACCCTCAACTACATGGACATCAAGACGGTCATCGTCTCCTGCGGCACCTGCATGGACCAACTGCAGACCTACCGCTTCAGTGCCATCTTCCCCGGCTGTCGACTGCTCGATATCCACGAGTACCTGATGGAGAAGGGGGTGAAGCTGGACGGCGTCAGCGGCAAACAGTATCTCTACCATGACCCCTGTCATACGCCGATGAAGAGCTATGCGCCGACCAAAGTGGCGGCGGCGCTGCTGGGCCAGGAGGTGTTGCTGTCGGATCGTTGTTGCGGCGAGGCGGGAACCCTTGCCATCAGCCGGCCCGATATCGCCAGTCAGGTGCGTTTCCGCAAGGAAGAGGAGCTGCACCAGGGGATTCGGCAGCTCACCGGTGAGGAGCGCAGCGACGGCGCGGTGAAGATCCTCACCTCATGCCCGGCGTGCCAGCAGGGTCTGTCGCGTTATCGCGACGACACCGGGTTGGAGGCCGGTTACATCGTGGTCGAACTGGCCAATGCCCTGTTGGGCGATCAATGGCAGCGTCGTTTCGTCGAGCAGGTGCAGCACGGCGGCGTAGAACGCGTCCTGCTGTAGTAGCAGCTACCCAACACCCAACATCGCCCGAGACGCCCCCATCATCGTGAGAGGGACTATGGCGGCGCGGTGCTGCTTCATGCGCGATACCCCTTATCCAGCGCGAAAGGGGTTATTGCGTCACGGCGGCTACTACCCATCCCCGTTGTTCGGTGCGACACCAACAATTCCGGCCAATGTCTGTGCCAACGTAACCCCTCAGCGCGTTGGGGGATAGGGCATAGCCGCTCCGCAGCGCGGGCGCCGCCCATTGGCCAGTTGCGTTTTCGCTTCTATTCTTGTGCATCATGGGATCCAAAAAAGAAGGAGGAGGAATCATGGCGAGAGCTGCTGTGTTGCTGGTATTGGTGGGCGCATTGCTTTGCGGCATGGGGGGCGTGGCGCTGGCCGCCGAGTCCAACCCGCCGCTGATCACCATTAAGCGCATGTCGCTGGAAATGGCGCTCAAACTGGCCCAGGCGGCCATCGCCCAGTGCCGCAAGGACGGGTTGCAGGTGGCGGTGACCGTGATCGATCGCGGTGGCCATCCGCAGGTGGTCTTGCGCGACGTGCTGGCGCCGGATCTCACGCTTACCATCAGTCGCGAGAAGGCCTACACCGCCATGTCGTTCAACAGTCCCACCTCGGCGATGGGTAAGCGCTTCACCGAGCCGTTTTCCGTGGGTAAGGTGGAAGGACTGGTGTTCAGCGCAGGCGGTTTGCCGATTACGGCTGCCGGCAGCCTGGTCGGCGGTGTGGGGGTGAGCGGGGCGCCGAGCGGCAAGCAGGACGAGCGTTGCGCACGTGCCGGTCTGGATGCGATCGAAACCGATCTGCAGATGGGGGCGTTTTAAACCAACGGTCGACGACGCAAGGTCGCAAAAAGAAGGGGGCCGCCATGTATCTGAAACACACGCCGTCAGGTGATCTGGTCGAGGTACTTGATATCGGGGCGCTTAGCGATCCCACGAAGACAAGGGTGGCCGGCTGTTTCCATGCCGGCGAGGAACAGCAGGATCCTGCCAGTTTCGCCAAATCGGAACTGACGTTTCCGTCAGGGGAGGCGCTGCCACGTTGTTGGGTGGACCCGCACTATCATTGAGCCAAGGGACAGGGGAGAAAAAACGGCCATCTTCGCAGATGGCCGTTTTTTTTACTGAGATCCGAAGGGGCGTTATTTCCTTCTGGCGGTCTTCTTCTTGGCGGCAGCCTTCTTCTTCGGAGCGGCCTTTTTCTTGGCTACGGCC
>CAYQWR010000072.1:6835-11827 GCA_964421235.1 uncultured Thiohalomonas sp.
CCTTCTTCTTGGCGGCAGCCTTCTTCTTCGGAGCGGCCTTTTTCTTGGCTACGGCTTTCTTCTTGGGGGCGGCCTTCTTAGCGGCTTTCTTCTTCACTACGCGTTTCTTCTTGGCGGGAGCCTCTTCGGCTGCCGGTTTGTTCGCCTCGGTTTGCTCTGCTTCCATGGTTGTTTCCCCCTTATGTTTGGTTGAGGAGCTCAAGGTACGAATAATAGCATCGTAGATCTCGTCGATCTCGCCGATGCCGTTGATTGTATGGAGTTTCTCTTGCCGACGGAAGTACTCAATCAACGGTGCCGTTTGCGCCTCGTAAACGCGCAGGCGGTTGCTGATGGTTTCTTCGTTGTCGTCGGCGCGGTGCCGCAGGTTGCCGCCGCACTTGTCGCAGCGATCTTCCAGGCGCGGTGGGGAGGTATAGATGTTGTACATCTGGCCGCAGGATTCACAGGTACGGCGGCCGGTGAGGCGTTGCAGCAGGATATCGAAGTCCACATCGATCAGTAGCGCCGATTCGATCGGCATCCCGAGCTTCCGCAGCATGGCGTCGAGCGCCTCGGCTTGCGGGATGTTGCGCGGGAATCCGTCGAGGATGAATCCCGTCTTGGCGTCGGGCTGGGCGAGACGCTCCTCGATGATGCCGAGGACGATGTCGTCGGAGACCAGTTGTCCGGCCTCCATCGCCGCCTTTGCGCGCTGACCCAGCGGGGTGTTCGCTGCCACCGCGGAACGCAGCAGGTCGCCGGTGGAAATCTGTGGAACGTGATACTTTTCGACCAGGAGCTTGGCCTGAGTCCCTTTGCCCGAACCGGGCGCCCCCAATAACACGATTCTCATGCGTTGTTTTCTCCAATGTGACAAGGGCAATTTTTATGGATGGTTAAGTTTTTTCCATAGGCGTATATACAAATTGCATTACCTTTACAATTGGCATGCGTTTAAGCTAATCCCAGTTTTGTTCTCAAGTCAATGTATCCGAGTGAAATAGATACAAAAATTGGCCTGCAACCGGCTCTCCGTATCGATGAATTCCATCCCCGATTTTTCAGATTCCGAATTGTGGTCCATCTGCGACACGCTGAAGCAGCGTTATGGCCACGATGTCGAGCCCGATTTGGCCGAGGCGGAGTTGCGTCTCGACCCCCATTCCAGTGAATTGACCCCGTGTCCGGCACTCTTTTGGAAGGAACACGGTGTAAACTTCGTCATCTTCAAGGTGGGGGAGCGGCGCTATCGGGCTCAGTTCTTCTACCGTGTGCACCAGCAATACGGGACCGGCATCGACGAGTTCGACAATCTGGCGGAATGTACGGTCACCCTGTTGCAGGTACAGGCTGACCATGAAGCCAAGCAAGCGGCGCAACAAGACCGGCAATAATCTATACGAATAGGGAGCAACCAGCATATGGCAAAGAAGAAGAATGCCTTTTACGCCCAGTCCGGCGGTGTCACCGCCGTCATCAATGCCAGCGCCTGCGGCGTCATCGAGACCGCCCGCAAGCACAAGGACAAGATCGGCAAGGTCTACGCCGGTCGCAACGGTATCATCGGGGCCCTCACCGAGGACCTGATCGATACCAGCAAGGATTCGGCCAAGGCGATCGCCGCCCTGCGCCACACCCCGTCGGGCGCTTTCGGTTCCTGCCGCTTCAAGCTCAAGAGCCTGGAGGAGAACAGGGCCGAGTACGAACGCCTGATCGAGGTGTTCGCGGCTCACAATATCGGTTACTTCTTCTATAACGGCGGCGGCGACTCGGCGGATACCTGCCTCAAGGTGTCCCAGCTGGCCGAGAAGATGGGCTATCCGATCCAGGCGATCCACGTGCCCAAGACCGTGGACAACGATCTGCCCATCACCGACACCTGCCCCGGCTTCGGCTCGGTCGCCAAGTACATCGCCGTCTCCACCCGCGAGGCCACCTTCGACGTCGCCTCCATGGCCAAGACCTCGACCAAGGTGTTCGTGCTGGAGGTGATGGGACGTCACGCCGGCTGGATCGCGGCGGCCGGTGGCCTGGCATCGGACAAGGATACCGAACTGCCGGTGGTCATCCTGTTCCCGGAAGTGACCTTTGACCGCAAGAAGTTCATGGCCAAGGTCGAGGCAATGGTGAAGAAGTTCGGCTACTGCTCGGTGGTGGTGTCGGAAGGCGTGAAGAGCCCGGACGGCAAGTTCCTGGCCGACCAGGGTCTGAAGGACGCCTTCGGTCATGCCCAGCTCGGCGGCGTGGCGCCGGTGGTGGCCAACATGGTCCGTGAGGATCTGGGTCTCAAGTATCACTGGGGCGTGGCGGACTATCTGCAGCGCGCTGCCCGTCACATTGCCTCCAAGACCGACGTGGACCAGGCCTATGCCATGGGTAAGGCGGCGGTCGAGTTCGCCCTCAAGGGCCACAATTCGGTGATGCCGACTATCGACCGCGTCTCCAGCAAGCCCTACAAGTGGAAGGTGGGTATGGCGCCGCTGTCCAAGGTGGCCAACGTCGAGAAGATGATGCCGAAGAATTTCATCACCAAAGATGGTTTCGGGATCACCGACAAGTGCCGTGAATATCTATCGCCGCTGATCAAGGGCGAGGATTACCCACCGTACAAGAATGGCCTGCCGCAATATGTTCAATTGAAGAACGCGGCGGTGCCGAAGAAGCTCAAAACAGTCTTCGAGTTGAAGAAGTAAGGTGACGAAAAGGGGAGCGGTGCTCCCCTTTTCGTTTTTCCGGGTATCTGATTTCCGTCAGTATTGAGCGGGATAAGAATTACAAACTGGCTATAACGGGAGGAACCGGTAATGAGTAGTGGATTGGTATTTGCCATAGTGTGTGCAGTAGCAGCACTGTTGTACGGCATTTTTTCGGTGACGTGGATATTGGCTAAACCCACCGGCAATGACCGAATGCGCGAGATTGCAGCCGCGGTGCAACAGGGCGCCAAGGCCTATTTGAACCGTCAGTACACCACTATCGCCGTGGTGGGAGTGGTGCTGTTCATCGTCATCTTCTTTGCGCTCAATGCCTTGACCGCCATCGGTTTCGCCGTTGGTGCGATCCTGTCGGGACTGGCCGGCTACATCGGTATGAACATCTCCGTGCGGGCCAACGTGCGTACGGCGCAGGCTGCCCATGACGGCCTGAACCAGGCCCTGCAGATCGCCTTTCGCGGCGGCTCCATTACCGGCATGCTGGTGGTGGGCCTGGGTCTGCTCGGGGTTTCCCTCTACTACTGGGTGTTGACGGCGTTGACGCCGGCCGGGGCGGTGGTGAGCATCGCGCCGCTGGTCGGTCTCAGTTTCGGCGCTTCCCTGATTTCGATCTTCGCCCGACTGGGCGGCGGCATCTTCACCAAGGGCGCCGACGTCGGCGCTGACCTGGTGGGTAAGGTCGAGGCCGGTATTCCCGAGGACGACCCGCGCAACCCTGCGGTGATCGCCGACAACGTGGGCGACAACGTGGGCGACTGCGCCGGCATGGCCGCCGACCTGTTCGAGACCTATGCGGTGACCATCGTCGCCACCATGCTGTTGGGCGGCCTGCTGCTGCACGGCAACAGCAACGCGCTGATCTACCCGCTGGTGCTGGGCGGCGTCTCCATCGTGGCCTCGGTCATCGGTACCTTCTTCGTCAGTGCGCGTGAAGGCGGCAAGATCATGAACGCCCTCTACCGCGGCCTGATCGTCGCCGGTGTGCTGGCGGCCATCGCCTTCTACCCGGTGACCAAGATGTTCATGGCGGACAACGGTGTCTACAGCGTCAACGCGCTGTACGGTGCCGCCATCATCGGCCTGCTGCTGACGGCGGCTCTGGTGGTGATCACCGAGTACTACACCGCCACCGAGTTCAGCCCGGTGCGTCATATTGCCCAGGCCTCCACCACCGGCCACGGCACCAACGTCATCGCCGGTCTGGGTGTCTCGATGAAGTCGACGGCGGCTCCGGTGCTGGCCGTGTGTCTCTCCATCTGGGGTTCCTATGATCTGGCGGGGCTCTACGGTATTGCCGTTGCCGCCACTGCGATGCTCTCCATGACCGGCATCATCGTGGCCCTCGACGCCTACGGCCCGATTACCGACAACGCCGGCGGCATCGCCGAGATGGCCGACCTGCCGCCGGAGATCCGCGGCATCACCGACCCGCTCGACGCAGTGGGCAACACCACCAAGGCGGTTACCAAGGGCTACGCCATCGGTTCGGCCGGCCTGGCCGCGCTGGTGCTGTTCGCCGACTACACCCATGAGCTGTCGAACAACGGCATTCACATCACCTTCGATCTGTCCGACCACATGGTGATCATCGGCCTGTTCATCGGCGGTCTGGTGCCCTATCTGTTCGGTGCCATGGCGATGGAAGCGGTGGGTCGCGCGGCCGGCGGTATCGTCGTCGAGGTACGGCGGCAGTTCAAGGAGATCACCGGCATCATGGAAGGTACCGCCAAGCCCGACTACTCCAAGGCGGTGGACATGCTGACCAAGTCCGCCATCAAGGAGATGATCATCCCGTCGCTGCTGCCGGTGCTGGTGCCGGTCGTGATCGGTCTGCTGCTTGGCCCCAAGGCGCTGGGCGGCGTGCTGGTGGGCACCATCATCACCGGTATCTTCGTGGCTATCTCCATGACCACCGGCGGTGGCGCCTGGGATAACGCCAAGAAGTACATCGAAGAGGGTAACTACGGCGGCAAGGGTTCCGAGGCCCACAAGGCAGCGGTTACCGGCGACACCGTCGGCGATCCGTACAAGGACACCGCCGGCCCTGCAGTGAACCCGTTGATCAAGATCATCAACATCGTGGCACTGCTGATCGTGCCGCTGCTGGGTCACTGGCACTAAGCCTGAAGTCGTGACCCGGTGCGCCGGGTCCGCGGCGAGAACAAGGCCGGCGCCCAGGCGCCGGCCTTTTTTTTGTACATGGATGTACTTATGCCGCGGAGGCTTTATGCCCTGTGGGTGCATGGATGGCCGGGAGCGGCGTGACATGGATGTACTTATGCCGCGGAGGTTTATG
>CAYQWR010000073.1:0-11706 GCA_964421235.1 uncultured Thiohalomonas sp.
TGAGCAGTATGTTGTCGGGAATGCCGACCTTGCCGATATCGTGCAACGGCGCCGATTTTGCCAGCAAGGCGACCGTACGGTCGGTCAGGAATTGTGAAAAACGCGGATGCCCCTGTAACCGGGTACCGAGCACGCGCACGTACTCCTGGGTACGCAAGATATGGTTGCCGGTTTCCGGGTCGCGCGTTTCCGCCAGGCGCGCCAATGCATTGATACTGACATTCTGTATCACCTGGTTTTCGCTCATACGGCGCGCAACCTCGGCCTCAAGAAACAGATTCTGGTCGCTGAGCCAGTCGCGCGCCCGCTTCAGCTCCAGTTGCGTGCGGACGCGCGCCGAGACAATGGAGGGACGCAACGGTTTGGTGATGTAATCCACCGCGCCCAATTCGAGGCCGCGCTCCTCGTCTTCGGTGGCGTCCATCGCGGTGATAAAGATGACGGGGATATCACCTGTGTATTCATTTGCGCGCAGGCGGCGCAACACCTCGTAACCGTCCATCGCCGGCATCATGACGTCGAGGAGGATCAAGTCGGGATAGGGTTCCGTTGCCGCGATCTCCAGGGCACGCTGTCCCGAGGTGGCGACCCGCACCCGATACGTCGGCTGCAACAATTCACCTAAAACCGTGAGATTCTCAGGGGCATCGTCCACAACCAGAATTGTTGCGCCAGAGCTTTCAGCGGCGATCGGTCGTGCCGGAGTCTGCATGATGATGAGAGGTTCCTATGGCAGTAGACGCACGCCAGCCAACTGTCCATCTGCGGAGATAACCGCAGAAGACCGTTCCGGTACAGCACCTTCAGATACCATACCGTCGGCAAGGCAGGTCACATTTCGTCCGAGCAATGTACATGTATTAAGTTGTATCAGAATTTTTCGAAGAACAAGCGATAAATCGGCAGGATCGCCCGAGATATCGAGGATTGGCTTAACGCCAAATTCACAATAACTGATCTTTCTCAATCATATTTGGGCATGTGCACCATGGACGTGCCTATCAATTGCTGGCGCATGATCAACAACGATGCCGCCACATGCGCATACCCCTGTAACAACCGCGGAATTCATCCGCCCGCCGCCTGGCCGGCTGTCACCGCAACCAACGCCGCCGCCGCATGCCTGACGATCGCCGATACAACACTGACGCGCGGCGGCAGAACTGATCAATATCAGCAACGATGGTCCCGCAACAGCGATACAGCACTCCCGCTATCGGCGAATAGCCGCCCTACGAACCAAACGAGGGTCGCCGGGATCGCGAGGCGTTTAAAGAAATTAGCAGTGGTAACGCGAAATGCCACTTTTCGCTTCAACCGTTCCGATACCTGGTGGAGATGAATACTGAATGATTCCGCAAGATTATCGGCCGGCATCACGATCCTCAGGCTGTTGACGATCGCGGACTTGATGACGCTGGCGCGGTCCGAAAAAACTGCACCGTGTGATCCCAATTTTCATCGCCGCCTGTGGCGTCTTCTTTTCACTCAGATGGAAAACCGGGGACGCAAGGTTCCAATGCACAAAGCACTGCTGCGCGACGACGGAGCTGTCGGAAAAACTCGGGACATGCATCCACGATGGGTTGGGGCGATGCCACGGATTTTCCTGTTTGCCGCCATGCCGGCCGCGCGGTATGGCCGGCACCCAATCCATGGTCGAAATTCAACGCACAGAAGCGGGCAGAATTCAGCGCGCGTCGGCATGCCGGCATCGGTAGTAACCGGATGATTTCTTTATGCGGTCAAAATGGCGCGCCAGAAACAAAAAAGGGCCGCAACACCGTTGCAACCCTTTGTCGTACATTGAAATTTTATGGTGGCTACGCTCAGAATCGAACTGAGGACCCCAGCATTATGAGTGCTGTGCTCTAACCAGCTGAGCTACGTAGCCAATGGGGTTGGGGCAGGGCCCCGTAAAAGAACGGCAATTGTCCGGATCGGGGCGCCGGTTGTCAAGGCGCCCCGGCCGTCTCAGACGTTGAAGCGGAAGTGCATGACGTCGCCGTCCTGCACCACGTACTCCTTGCCCTCCAGGCGCAGCTTGCCGGCCTCCTTGGCGCCCTGCTCGCCGCTGTACTTGATGAAGTCCTCGTAGGCGGTCACCTCGGCGCGGATGAAGCCGCGCTCGAAGTCGGTATGGATGACGCCGGCCGCCTGCGGCGCGGTGGCGCCGATGGGAATGGTCCAGGCGCGCACCTCCTTCACCCCGGCGGTGAAGTAGGTCTGCAGGCCGAGCAGTTCATAGCCGGCGCGGATGACACGGTTCAGGCCCGGCTCCTCCAGCCCCATCTCGGCCAGAAACACCTGCTTCTCCTCGTCGTCCAGCTCCACCAGCTCCGATTCGATGGCGGCGCATACCGCCACCACGATCGCCCCTTCTTCCTCGGCCAGCTTACGCACGGCGTCGAGGTGCGGGTTGTTGTCGAAGCCGTCCTCGGCCACGTTGGCGATGTACATGGTGGGCTTCACGGTCAGCAGGTGCAGATCGTAGATCAGCTTGTCCTCGTCGGCGTCGAGACCCAGGGCGCGCACCGGTTTGCCAGCGTCGAGCTGCGCCTTCACCCGCTCCAGCACCGCCAGCTTCGCCTTGGCCTCCTTGTCGCCGCTCTTGGCCACCTTGGCGACGCGGTTGATACCCTTCTCCACCGAGTCCATATCGGCCAGGGCCAGCTCGGTGTTGATCACCTCGATGTCGTCGAGCGGGTGAATCCGGCCCGCGACGTGTACCACGTTGCCGTCCTCGAAGCAGCGCACCACGTGGGCGATGGCATCGGTCTCGCGGATGTTGGCGAGGAACTTGTTGCCCAGGCCCTCGCCCTTGGAGGCGCCCGCCACCAGGCCGGCGATATCGACGAACTCCATGGTCGTCGGCAGCACCCGCTGCGGCTTGACGATCGCCGCCAGCTTGTCCATGCGCGGGTCCGGCACCGGCACCACACCGACGTTGGGCTCGATGGTGCAGAACGGATAGTTGGCCGCTTCAATGCCCGCCTTGGTCAGCGCATTGAACAGAGTGGACTTGCCCACGTTGGGAAGACCGACGATGCCGCATTTAAAACCCATAGCTTCAGTTCCAAGTTGCAAGTTGCAAGTTACAAGTCAGGAATGAAAAGTTGCGGTTACCGGGCGCAGGCATTGAAGCTTGCCACTTGTAACTTGCTACTTGTCACTTCCTAGCATGCAGCCGGTTCATCGCCCTGGCCATCTCGCCCTGCATCAGCAGTGGCAGGGTGGCGATGGCTTCGGCGATCGCATCATCGATGAGCGTACGTTCGCTCTGCGGCGGCTTGCCCAGGACGAAACCGGTGACGTCGCCGCTGTGCGCCGGGCGGCCGATGCCGATGCGCAGGCGCAGGAAGTCGTTGCCGCCCATCAGGCTGCCGATGTCGCGCAGGCCGTTATGGCCGGCGTGGCCGCCGCCCTGTTTGATGCGCAGTTCACCGGGAGGCACGTCCAGCTCATCGTGAGCGACCAGGATATGTTCCAGGGGAATCTTGTAGAAACGTGCCAGCGCCGCGACCGCCTGGCCGCTGCGGTTCATGAAGGTCTGCGGCTTGAGCAGCCACACCTCGTGGCCGTCGAGGCGTACCTTGCACGCCTCGCCGTGAAATTTGGATTCGCGCTTGAAACCGCCGCCCGCGCCGCGGGCGACGGCATCGGCAAACCAGAAACCGGCGTTGTGCCGCGTCTGCTCATATTCGGCCCCGGGGTTGCCGAGACCGACGATGAGTTGAATAGGCGCGGACAACGCCGGCTTACCGTGCTACTGCACAAACGGCGACGATCAGGCGCCTTCGCCTTCCGCCGGTGCTGCGGCGCCTTCCTCGGCCACAGTGGCGCGGGTGGCGTGCACGCCGCCGACCGGCAGGTCGTGGCCGTGCATCAGCTCGACCAGCTCCACGCCGGCAGCGAGCTTCAGCTCGGACATGTGGATGGAGTGGTTCAGCTCGCAGTTGGACAGATCGACCTCGATGAACTCCGGCAGATCCTTGGGCAGACAGTTCACTTCAACTTCGATCATGTTGTGGGTGACGATGCCGCCGCCGACCTTCACGCCCGGCGCCACGTCGCCGCCGACAAAGTGCAGCGGTACGTGCATGCGGATCTTCTCGCTGGCGCTGACGCGCTGCAGGTCGATATGCATGATGATGGGCTTGTAGGGATGACGCTGCAGATCCTTCAACACCGCCGACTCAGCCTTGCCATCGACATTGATGGTAAGCAGGTGGGAATAGAAGGCCTCGTTCTCCAGATGGTGGAACATCGCATTGTGGTCCAGGGTCAGGGAGACCGGATCCTGGTGACCACCGTACAGTACGGCAGGCACTTTGCCTTCGCGACGCAGGCGGCGGCTCGCACCCTTCCCCATGTCGTTGCGCAGGCTGGCTTCGATAATAAAATTGCTGCTCATTTCACTACTCCAGGTTGCTGATGAATGGGCCGCCCTTGCGAACGACCCGACCGCCTCCCCCGCGACCAAGGGAGGCAAAAAGGTACGAGGCACAAGGGACGCGGAACGAAAGCATTGCCTTTCGTCCCCCGCACCTCGCATCCCGCACCCGGGACTAACGCGCCCCGCGGGCGCGTTAGTCCATATACAGCGAGCTGACCGACTCCTCGTTGTTCATGCGGCGCATGGTCTCGGCCAGCATCTCGGCGATGGAGAGCACACGGATGCGGCCGCAGGCCTTGGCCTCGGGCCACAGCGGGATGGTGTCGGTCACCACCAGCTCGTCCAGCTCGGAATTCTCGATGTTCTGCACCGCCGGTCCCGACAGCACGGCGTGGGTCGAATAGGCCTTCACCTTGGCCGCGCCGTGATCCTTCAGCGCCTTGGCGGCCTTGCACAGAGTGCCGGCGGTATCGACCAAATCATCGACCAGTATACAGGTGCGTCCCTCCACCTCGCCGATGATGTGCATCACCTGCGACTCGTTGGCGCGCGGCCGGCGCTTGTCGATAATCGCCAGGTCGGCATCGTCCAGTCGCTTCGCCAACGCTCGTGCGCGCACCACGCCGCCCACGTCCGGCGACACCACCACCACATCTTCCTTGTGATTGTTCTTGCTGCGCCACACATCGCCCAGCAGGATCGGCGAGGCATAGACATTGTCCACCGGCATGTCGAAAAAGCCCTGGATCTGATCCGCGTGCAGGTCCACGGTCAGCATCCGGTCCACTCCGGCAACGGTCAGCATGTTGGCGATCACCTTGGCGGTGATCGGTACGCGCGCCGAGCGCGGCCGGCGATCCTGGCGCGCATAACCGAAATAGGGCACCACCGCGGTAATGCGGCCGGCGGAGGAGCGGCGCATGGCGTCCACCATCACCAACAGTTCCATCAGGTGATCGTTGGTCGGCGCGCAGGTCGGCTGAACGATGAACACGTTCTTGCCGCGCACGTTCTCCAGGATCTCCACCATAATCTCGCCGTCGCTGAAGCGGCCGACCACGGCCTTGCCCAGCGGCATAGTAAGATAGGAGGCGATGTCCTGGGCGAGTTGCGGATTGGCATTACCCGCAAACACCATCATTTCCGAGGCCATGGGCGCTGTGCTCTCTAACTGCGGCGAATTGTTTGACTGGGGCATCAGGATGACTCGGGGCTGCCGCCCCTCGCACTGCCGAGCAGCGCCGCCATGCGCCGCCACCCTGTTCCGCCCGAGGGCGAAACGGCCGAACCTGAAACAGGTCTCATCCTGCCGCCCTTTAATTAAAAATCCAGCGTACCGCCTGCGGCGGTCATACACTTGGCTGGGGCGCCAGGATTACTCGGGGCTATCGCCCCTCGCCCTGCGGGCCAGCTTCGCTGTTCCGTTTCGCCCCAGGGGCGAAACGGTCGAACCTCTACGGTTCGCATCCTGTCGCCCTTCAAACTCTCCGTGCCGCCTGCGGCGGTCATACACTTGGCTGGGGCGCCAGGATTACTCGGGGCTGTCGCCCCTCGCCCTGCGGGCCAGCTTCGCTGTTCCGTTTCGCCCCAGGGGCGAAACGGTCGAACCTCTACGGTTCGCATCCTGTCGCCCTTCAAACTCTCCGTGCCGCCTGCGGCGGTCATACACTTGGCTGGGGCGCCAGGATTCGAACCTGGGTATGACGGGATCAAAACCCGTTGCCTTACCGCTTGGCGACGCCCCAAAAATGAAAAATGTTGAATTTTGAATTCTCGTCCGCCGGGGACCAAAACCCACAATTCAACATTTTGCTCCGAACCGTTGCGGCCCCGCTTCCGGTTACGGCTGCGCCAACCGCGCCAACAACGGCGAACGATTGGTGCCGCGCGCCACGAAGCCGCTCATCCCGGCGGGCAATGCGGCGTATGCCTGCCGCGCGGCGGCCTCCGATTCGAAGGCGGCAAACACGCAGCTGCCCGTGCCGGTCATGCGTGCCGGTGCGAATTGCGCCAGCCAGTCCAACGCTGCGGCCACTGCGGGAAAACGCCGCCGCACCACCGGTTCGCAGACATTTGAACCCATACCCGCAAGAAAGTCGCGTATTGTGATGGGAGGACAATCCCGTGTCAATTCTTGTGCCCCGAACACCGCCGCGGTGGCGACGCTCACGGCGGGCACCAGCACCAGGTACCACGGCTCCGGCAACTCCACCGGCTGCAATCGCTCGCCCACCCCTTCGGCCCAGGCGGCGCGGCCGCGCACGAACACCGGGACGTCGGCGCCGAGGGCCAATCCCAGCTGCGCCAGCCGCTCGCCGTCGAAACCCAAGCCCCACAGCGCGTTGAGGGCCACCAGCGTGGTGGCCGCATCGGAGCTGCCGCCGCCCAGGCCGCCGCCCATGGGCAACCGCTTGACCACGGCGATCTCCACGCCGAGGCCGCAGCCGCTCTCCCGTTGCAGCAGGCGCGCCGCCCGCACCACCAGATCCTGCTCCGGCGCCACTCCCGGCAGTTCGCTGCGGCGCTGCACCACACCGTCGTCGCGCAGGGAGAAATAGAGGTCGTCGCCGTAATCGAGGAACTGAAACACCGTCTGCAACAGATGAAAACCGTCCGGGCGGCGGCCGGTGATGTGCAGAAACAGGTTGAGTTTGGCCGGGGCGGGCCAGGGCCGTTCAGCGGCGGTGGAGATACGGGACGACATGGGACGGCGGGGTCAGAGCTTCCAGTTGTCGATCACCAGCCGCACCTGACCGCGGCTGCCTTTGACGAAGACGCGCCCGGGCAACACGGTGCTCCCCTGGGCGGCGTAGTCGCGGAATTCGATATCCCAGCCCGCCTGTCGCAGCCGTTCGAGGAACCCCTGGGGATTGAGCGCCGATTCGGCCGGTCCGGGCGCCGGCATCCCCAGCACCCAGTAGCGCAGCGCCTCCACCGGCAACCGCCAGCCCATCTCACGATAGAGCAGCGCCTCGGGATCGCTGTCGCTCAGGGACTGGCCCTTGCTGGTGCGCAGCGTCACGTGCTGGCCGTCGCCCTTGAGCTGCACGCTGCCCTGGCCCAGGGGACCGCTGATCAGGATGTCGTAGGCCGGACCGCGCTGCTGCCATTCGATGTTGGCGTGCCACCCTTGGTGGCCGCTCTGGACGGCGATGCGGCCGTCGATACTCCAGTGATCCAGCCGTTCGAGGGTGTCGAGGTGCCGGCGCCACGCCTGCTGCGGATGGGCCGCCGGCGGCATCACCGGGGCGGAGGCACAGCCGGCCAGCAGCGCCCCCAGCAGCAGATACCAGCCAAACCTCATCGTTCGAAACGCTGCATCACTTTCTTCAGCGGCTTGCTGCCGGGCTCTTTCTTGAGCGCGTCGCGCCACACCTTGCGTGCCGCGTCTTTCTTGCCCGCTTTCCACAACACCTCGCCCAGATGCGCGGCGATTTCGTCGTCGAACTGCTTGCTCAGCGCCTCTCGCAGGTATTTTTCGGCCTCGGGCAGGCGTCCGAGGTGATACAGCGCCCAGCCCATGCTGTCGATGATGGCCGGGTCGTCCGGGCGCTGCTTGTAGGCGCGCTTGACGTAGTCGTAGGCCTCCTTGTAGCGCTTGGTGCGATCGGCCAGCGTATAGCCGAGGGCATTGAGCGCCTGCACGTTGTTCGGATCCTGTTTGAGGATGGCGTGCAGATCACGCTCCAGCAGGTCGATGCGGTTCATGCTCTCGGCGGTCATGGCGCGCGCGTAGAGCAGTTCGATATTGTCGGGGAACTCGTGCAACGCCGCATCGTAGACCGCCGTCGCCTCCTTGTAGCGCTCGGCGTCGCGCAGGATCTCACCCTGTGCCAGCCACAGGCGCAGCTCCTGGTCCGCGCTCTGCGGTTCGATCTGGTGCAGGTACTCCAGCGCCTGGTCCGCGCCCTGGCGGTGGCTGATGATCACCGACGAGCGGATCGCGGCGTCGATGTAATTGTTGCTGTCTGCGCCGACCTGGCGGTACCACTTCAACGCCGCTTCCGGCTGGTTTTGCGACTCGGCGATCTGCCCCAGGGCGAACGCGGCGGCGCCGCTGTGCTGGCCGAGCTTGAGCAGGCGCTTGAGGTACCCTTGCGCCGTATCCACCTCCTGCGCCTGCAGCGCCAGCAGCGCCTCGGCGTAGATCACGTCGCCGTTGTCCGGCAGCTGTTGACCCAGAATGTGAAACTGCTTGCGCGCCTCCGGCAACCGCCCCTCGTCCACCAGAATGCGGGCAAAGCCCAGACGCAGACTGGCGTCGCGCGGCGCGTTGTCCACCGCCTGGCGGTAGGTGGCGATGGCCTCGTCGTTGCGGTTCATCCGCCGCAGCACATTGGCCTTCAGCACCAGGGCGCGCGGCAGGCCCGGCTGCGTCGCCAACAGGCCGTCCAGTTGCTTCAGCGCCAGGTCGTACTCGCCCACCAAATAGGCCAGATTGGCGTAGGCAAACACGGCGTTGGCGTCATCGCGGCGCGACTGCACCAACTGCTCCATCAAATGCAGGGCGCGATGTTTATTGGGCTCGCGCGCCAGGATATTGGCCACCAGCATGAAACCGTGGGCGCTACCGTCGGGGCTCAGCGCCAGCAGGCGTTGCAGTTGTTTGAGCGCCTCCTCGCTGTGTCCCTCGTGGATCAGCAGCGCCGCCAGCGACTGCACTGCATCCAGGTCGTTCGGCTTCTCGCGCACCCATAGCCGCGCCGCCTTGAGGGCGGTGCGGTAGTCCTGGGCATAGACCGAGATTTGGGCGGCGCGGCGCGCCAGGCGTGGGTCGTGGGTGGCGGCGGCAACCTGCAGATAGGCGCGCGCCGAACCCTTCAGGTCGCCGCGCTGGGCCGCGACTTCACCCACCAGCAACTGGTACAGCAGGCGCGGGCTGAGTTCGACCGAAGGCAGTTTCTCGGCAGCGCTCGGCGGCGGGGAAGCCTTCTCGTTGGTAACCTGCTGCGCGGCCGGAGGAGCGGCCGGTGCCGTCTGCCTGGGCGCGACCGACGCACAGCCTGCCATGGACAGACTCCCCGCCACCAACCAAATAAAAGTACGCTTCATCAACCGCCACTCCACGCTTCGGCTTGCCGAGACTATACCTGAGTTTCCGCCGATTTACCCCAGCGCCCGGCACCATACACTTGCGATCAATGGCATCTGTCGCGCAGAATTGTCAATCCTGCACCATGCCCCATACCGACACATGACACTGCTCGCCCTCGGCCTCAACCACCGCACCGCCCCGGTAGATATTCGGGAGCGGGTGGCGTTCGCGCCTGAAACGGTGCCCGAGGCGCTGCAACAGCTGACCCACTGCGGTGTGGTGAAAGAGGCGGCGATCCTCTCCACCTGCAACCGCACCGAGGTCTATTGCGGCCTGGACAGCGCCGACCTGGCGGCCGTGGTGGAGTGGTTCCGCGACTTCCACCACCTCACCGCCCAGCAGGTCGACCCCTACCTCTACACCCATCCCGACGGCGACGCGGTGCGCCACATCCTGCGCGTCGCCAGCGGCCTCGACTCGCTGGTGTTGGGCGAGCCGCAGATCCTCGGCCAGATCAAGCAGGCCTACGGCACCGCGCAACAGGCGGGCACCATCGGCCAGCTGCTGAACAAGCTGTTCCAGCACACCTTCTCCGTCGCCAAGCAGGTGCGCACCGACACCGCCATCGGCGCCAGCCCGGTCTCGGTGGCCTTTGCCGCGGTGAGCCTGGCGCGGCAGATCTTCTCCGACCTGAGCCGCCACACCGCCCTGCTCATCGGCGCCGGCGAGACGGTGGAGCTGGTCGCGCGCCACCTGCACGAAAACGGCGTCGGCCGCATCATCATCGCCAACCGCACCGTGGAACGGGCCCACAACCTGGCGCAGGAGTTCGGCGGCTACGCCATCGGCCTGCCCGAGATCCCGGCCCACCTGCCGGAGGCGGACATCGTCATCTCCTCCACCGCCAGCCCGTTGCCGATCCTGGGCAAGGGCGCGGTGGAGAGCGCCATCAAGGCGCGCAAACACCGCCCGGTGCTGATGGTCGACATCGCCGTGCCGCGCGACATCGAACCGGAGGTCGCCGGCCTCGACGACGTCTACCTCTACACCGTCGACGACCTCTCCGAGATCATCCAGGAGAACCTCCAGTCGCGGCAGCAGGCCGCGGAACAGGCCGAGGAGATCATCGACAGCCAGGTGTGCCACTTCATGGGCTGGCTCAACTCGCTGGACGCCGTCGACACCATCCGCGACTTCCGCTGGTCCGCCGAGCAGATCCGCGACCACGTGCTGTTGCAGTGCCAGCGCCACCTGGCGGCGGGCAAGGACCCGCAACGGGTACTGGAAGAGATGGCCCGTCTGCTCACCAACAAGCTGCTCCACGCCCCCACCGCCCAGCTCAACCGCGCCGGCTTCGAAGGCCGCGCCGAGCTGTTGCAGGCGGCGCGCGAGCTGTACAACCTCAAACCCAACGACCATTAGCCGTGAAACCTTCGATCCGCAGCAAGCTCGAGAATCTCTCCGAGCGGCTGCAGGAGCTCAATGCCCTGCTCGCCGATCCTGAGACCATCAACAACCAGGAACGTTTCCGCGGCCTGTCGCAGGAGTACGCCCAGCTGACGCCGGTGGTGGAGTGCTACCAGCGCTACGAGGCGACGCTGGCCGATATCGCCGCCGCCGAAGAGATGCTGCACGAGAGCGACCCGGAGCTGCGCGAACTGGGCCAGGACGAACTGGAGAGTGCCAAGGAGCGCCGCGACATCCTGACGCTGGAGTTGCAGAAGCTGCTGCTGCCGAAGGACCCCAACGACAACAAGAACATCTTCCTGGAGGTGCGCGCCGGCACCGGCGGCGACGAGGCGGCGATCTTCGCCGGCGACCTGTTCCGCATGTACGGCCGCTACGCCGAGCTCCGCCGCTGGCAGGTGGAGATCCTCTCCGAACACGAGGGCGAGCACGGCGGCTACAAGGAGGTCATCGCCCGCGTCATCGGCGCCGGCGCCTATTCGCGCCTCAAGTTCGAGTCGGGCGGCCACCGCGTGCAGCGGGTGCCGGAGACCGAATCCCAGGGCCGCATCCACACCTCCGCCTGCACCGTGGCGGTGATGCCCGAGGTGGACGAGGTGGAGGCCCAGGAGATCAACCCGGCCGACCTCAAGGTCGACACCTACCGCGCCTCCGGCGCCGGCGGCCAGCACGTCAACCGCACCGAGTCGGCGATCCGCATCACCCACCTCCCCAGCGGCATCGTGGTGGAGTGCCAGGACGAGCGCTCGCAGCACAAGAACCGCGCCCGCGCCATGTCGGTCCTCGCCGCCAAGCTGCTCGCCGCCGA
>CAYQWR010000074.1:0-11631 GCA_964421235.1 uncultured Thiohalomonas sp.
GGTCTCTCCACCAAGAAGGGCGGCGGCGCGGGCGGTTCGGCCGCGTCGTAAGACGGGGAATCCAAGAAACCTTTCACCGCAAAGGCGCAAAGGACGCAAAGGGATTCAATCGATTGAATGTTTGATCTTCCCTTGCGCTCTTTGCGCCTTTGCGGTGATATCTTCGTTATTGGCGGTGCCTGCCGGACACCGCTGCGCTATGTCCGGCCTACATGCCTTCGGCCGTCGCTAGTACGGCCATACCCAGTTGCGGATCTCCGGCATGTCTTCGCCGTGGCGCCGGATGTACTCCTTGTGTTCCACCAGCCGTTCGTGCAGCTGCTGTTTGGTGTAGGCGGCGCGCGATCCGAGCTGCGGCAGGCGATCGATGACATCCATCACCAGGTGAAAGCGATCCAGATCGTTCATCACGACCATATCGAACGGCGTGGTGGTCGTGCCCTCCTCCTTGTAGCCGCGCACGTGCAGATTCTTGTGATTGGTGCGGCGGTAGGTGAGGCGGTGGATCAGCCAGGGATAGCCGTGATAGGCGAAGATCACCGGTTTGTTGGTGGTGAAGATGGTGTCGAAGTCGCGGTCGGGCAAGCCGTTGGGATGCTCGGAAGGCGGCTGTAGCTTCATCAGGTTGACGACGTTGACCACTCTGACTTTTATCTCCGGGAATTCGCGCCGCAGGATGTCCACCGCCGCCAGCGTCTCCAGCGTGGGGATGTCGCCGGCGCAGGCCATCACCACGTCCGGTTCGCCGCCCTTGTCGTTGCTGGCCCACTCCCAGATGCCGATGCCGGCGTCGCAGTGTTTGACCGCCGCTTCCATGTCGAGATATTGCAGCTGCGGCTGCTTGCCGGCGACGATGACGTTGACGTAGTGGCGGCTGCGCAGGCAGTGGTCGGCGACCGACAGCAGGGTGTTGTTGTCGGGCGGCAGGTAGACGCGGATGATCTCGCCCTTCTTGTTGACCACATGGTCGATGAAGCCGGGGTCCTGGTGCGAGAAGCCGTTGTGGTCCTGGCGCCAGACGTGGGAGGTGAGCAGGTAGGTGAGCGATGCGATGGGGCGGCGCCAGGGGATGTTGCGCGTCACCTTGAGCCACTTCGCATGCTGGTTGAACATCGAGTCGATGAGGTGGATGAAGGCCTCGTAGCAGGAGAAGAAGCCGTGGCGGCCGGTGAGCAGGTAGCCTTCGAACCAGCCCTGGCAGGTATGCTCCGAGAGGATCTCCATCACCCGGCCGTCGGCGGCGAGGTGATCGTCCTCCGGGGTGTGTTGTGCCATCCAGGTGCGGTCGGTGACGTCGAACAGCGCGGTGAGGCGGTTGGAGGCTGTCTCGTCCGGTCCGAACACGCGGAAGTTGCGTTGCGTGTCGTTCTTCTTCATCACGTCGCGCAGGAACCTGCCGAGGATGCGCGTCGATTCGGCGTTGGTGGTGCCCGGCTTTTCCACCGGCACCGCATAGTCGCGAAAATCCGGCAGGCGCAGCGCCTTGAGCAGCAGACCGCCATTGGCGTGCGGGTTGGCCGACATGCGCCGCTCGCCCTGCGGCGCCAGCGCTGCCAGCTCCGGCAGCAGGCGGCCGTCGGCGTCGAACAGCTCTTCGGGCTTGTAGCTGCGCATCCACTCCTGCAACAGTTGCAGGTGTTCCGGTTTCTCGCGCAGTTGTCCGAACGGCACTTGGTGCGAGCGCCAGGACCCTTCGGTCTTCTTGCCGTCCACCTCCTTCGGTCCGGTCCAGCCCTTGAGGCTGCGCAGGATGATCATCGGCCAGTGCGGCCGGCTGCTGTCGTTGTGTTCGCGCGCCTGCTGCTGTATCCGGCGGATCTCATCGAGCACCGTTTCAAGCGTGGCGGCCATCTGTTGGTGCATCAGTGCCGGATCGGAGCCTTCGACTACGTAGGGGGTGTAGCCGTAACCGCGGAACAGCGCCTCCAGTTCTTCGTCGGGGATGCGCGCCAGCACCGTCGGGTTGGCGATCTTGTAGCCGTTGAGGTGCAGGATCGGCAGCACCGCGCCGTCGCTCACCGGGTTGAGGAATTTGTTCGAGTGCCAGGCGGTGGCCAGCGGGCCGGTCTCCGCCTCGCCGTCGCCGACGATGCAGGTGACGATCAGGTCGGGATTGTCGAAGGCGGCGCCGTAGGCGTGCGACAGCGCATAACCCAACTCGCCGCCTTCGTGGATCGAGCCCGGTGTCTCCGGGGCCACGTGACTGGGGATGCCGCCGGGAAACGAGAACTGCTTGAACAGTCGCTTGATGCCTTCGGCGTCCTGGGAGATGTCGGGATAGACCTCGCTGTAGGTGCCTTCCAGATAGGTGTTGGCCACCAGCGCCGGGCCGCCGTGGCCGGGACCGCAGACGTAGATCATGTTGAGGTCGCGCTGTCTGATGACGCGGTTGAGGTGCACGTAGAGAAAATTGAGGCCGGGCGTGGTGCCCCAGTGACCGAGCAGGCGCGGCTTGACGTGCTCCAGCGTCAGCGGCTGTTGCAGCAACGCGTTGTCCATCAGATAGATCTGGCCGACCGAAAGATAGTTGGCCGCACGCCACCAGGCGTTCATGCGGCTCAGCTCATCGGGGGCGAGGGGCTTGGCGTCAGTGCTCATTGTTCAGCTCCTTTTTTTGTCGATTGTTTCAGGGCAATCAGCAGATTGCCGGCACAGCGGGTGCCGATCATCGTTCGAGAGTGGCCTGCGTCACACGGGCGATCTCCCACTCTTCATCGGTCGGGATCACCAGGATGCGTACCGGGCTGCCGGCAGCGGCGATGTCGCGCGCATCGCTGCCGGGTGTGCTGTTGCGTTCATGGTCTAGGACTATGCCGAGATTGTGGAGTTCACTGCAGGCACGGGCACGAATATCAGCATCGTTCTCGCCGATGCCGGCGGTGAACACGATTGCGTCCACTCGCCCGAGCGCCGCGCTGTAGGCGCCGATGTATTTTTTCAGCCGGTAGGCGGTCATCTCCAACGCCAGTTCCGCATCGCCGTCGCCGTGCGCCGCATGGTCGTGCAGTTCGCGCATGTCGCCGGCGCCGGCCAGTCCGAACAGGCCGCTGCCGTGAAACAACAGGTCCTCGGTTTGATCGGCGGACAGTTGCGTGTGGCGCATCAGATAGAACGGCACATCGGGGTCGAGGTCGCCGCAGCGGGTGCCCATGATCAAACCTTCCAGCGGCGTCATGCCCATGGAGGTGTCGACGCTTTGTCCGTTGCGTATGGCGGTAACGCTGGCGCCGTTGCCCAGGTGCAGCACGATCAGATTGAGCTGTTCGAACGGCTTGCCCAGCAGTTCGGCGGCGCGGCGTCCGACGTAGGCCACCGAGGTGCCGTGAAAGCCGTAGCGGCGCACATGGTGTTGGCGATAGGTCCATTCGGGCAGCGCGTAGCGAAAAGCGTGCGGCGGCAGCGTCTGGTGAAACGCGGTGTCGAATACCGCCACCTGCGCCGCGCGCGGGCAGAGCGCCTGCGCCAGCTCGATGCCGAGCAGGTTGGCGGGATTGTGCAACGGCGCCAGGGGCACCAGTTCGCGTATCGTCGCGATGGACTCCGCATCGAGCGGTGCCGGTTGGCGAAAGTGTTCGCCGCCGTGGACCACGCGATGACCGACGGCGGTGACGTCGGCGCTGTCGCGCAGCACGCCTTCCTCGGCGAGGTCGCGAAATACATGTTGCAGCGCCGCGCGGTGATCGGCGGTGACGCCTTGATATTCCTGTTGGGCAAAGTCGCCGTCAGCTCGGCGCCAGCGGTTGTGCAGGCGGCTGTCCGCCTGACCGATGCGCTCGGCCACGCCGGCGGCGAGCAGCGCGAGATCGTGCGCGGCAAACAGTTTGTATTTCAGCGACGAACTGCCGCAATTCAATACCAGGATAGTCATGGTCGCCGGTTGTCTTTTTTCCTGTACGAGGGTTGTCTGTTACTCGGCGAACAAGCGGTGCCGGGAGCGCAATAGCCACAAAGGATAGACGACGGGCGTTTTGCCTGCCGCTCGTTTGGCCATCGTATGCAGATGGCGCGTTAACGAAGGGTTAAAAAACAGCGCCCGTTGGCAAAGGAAAGAAGCCGCTGAGCGTACGAATTCATGCAAGGGCACGCAAAGAAATCGTCTGTTCCTGGCTTCCTGACGAGAGGCGCGGCTTTTTCGCGCCGCCAGCGGCAACCAATGATTCCGCCGAGATCGCCAAGGTTTGGCTGGGCTATTCCCGATGCGTCTCTATCCGGTGTTTTCAGTCTGCGACGGCTACTTCACGCCTGCGCTTATGCCTCGCGCCGCCGCGACCTTCAGCGTTTGATGGCCGCATAGGCATTGAGCGCACGCTGGCGGGTTGCGCGCAGGTCCACCAGCGGCGGCGGATAGTCGACCGGCGGTTGCGGCGCGTTCCATGGCTGGTGGAGCCATTTGGGCGGTAGAGCCCCCAGTTCCGGCACCCAGCGCCGCACGTAGTCGCCGTGGGGGTCGAATTTCTCGCCCTGGCTCACCGGGTTGAAGATGCGAAAATAGGGGGCCGCGTCGGCA
Organism: uncultured Thiohalomonas sp.; assembly: GCA_964421235.1. GTDB lineage: Bacteria > Pseudomonadota > Gammaproteobacteria > Thiohalomonadales > Thiohalomonadaceae > Sulfurivermis. The sequence goes on from CAYQWR010000074.1 coordinate 4,508, forward strand.
CCGCAGCCGGCAACCCACTGCCAACCCAGGGTATTGTTGGCGAGGTCGGCGTCCACCAGCGTGTCGGCGAACCAGCGTGCCCCTTCCTGCCACGGAATGAGCAGGTTCTTGGTGAGAAACGAGGCGGCGATCATGCGCACCCGGTTGTGCATCCAGCCGCTGTGCCACAGCTCGCGCATGCCGGCGTCGATGATGGGGATGCCGGTGTCGCCGAACTGCCAGGCGATGAGGTGCTCATCGTAATCGCGGGCCCAGGGAAACCGTTCGAAGCGGGCATCGAGCGGTCGATCCTCCGTGTGCGGAAAATGGAGCAGCAGCTGATGGGCAAAGTCGCGCCATGCCATCTGCCGGATATAGCCTTCGGCGTTTCGTACGATGCCCTCGTCACTGCGGCTGGCGGCGGCCTGTTCGATGGCGGCGACAATGCGTTGCGGGCTGATTTCGCCGAAGTGCAGGTGGGGTGACAGCCGCGAGGTGCCTTCCCGATCGGGCCGCTCGCGGTCGGCGAGGTAGTCGATCAGTGGGCCTTCGATGAAACGCTCCAGCCTTGCCTGGGCGCCGGCCTCGCCGGGCGTCCACTGCGCGGCCAATCCACCGTCCCAGCTGATGCGGGGTGCCAGCCCGAGCTGATCGAGCGCGAGGCTGCGCACGCCGGCGGGTACTGGGGGCAGCGCCGCCGGCGCGGGGCCGGGCGGTGCATCGAATCCGTGTCGCCGCACCGCATTCCAGTAGGGGGTGAAAACCCTGTACGGGGTGCCGTCGGCCTTGAGCCGGCGCCACGGTTCGTTGAGCAGGACGGCGTTGTGACCCTCGGTCTGAAGGCCGTTCTGCCGCAACATCTGCTCGATTCGCTCATCACGCGCCACAGCCGCGGGTTCGTAACGTCGGTTGTATAGGAGGATGTGCGCGCCGGTCTCGGCGACGAGGTCGCGCAGTGCTGCCGGAGTGTCGCCGCCGCGGATGACGAGCGCGCTGCCGCGTTCGCGCAGCGTCCGGTCGAGCGCCACCAGACTGTGGTGCAGCCACCAGCGGCCGGCGCCACCCGCCTCTTCGTCCGGGGTGTGGATATAGAGCGGGATAAGGCGTTCGCAGCCGGCGATAGCCGCCAACAGGGCCGGATTGTCGGCCAGTCGCAGGTCGCGGCGAAACCAGAGGATGGCAGTGCGCATAACGGTCAGGGTAGGTGAGCCGGGCGTCTTGATGCAATGGGTGTCGCGGCGCCCCATGTGTTCCCTCAACCCTGCCCCGTGGCGGTTCAGGCGACAGCTGTCTGCGGTTCGCTTTTCACGCTAAGCTAACGTAATACGCCTCCGAACCGGATTGCCTCCATGCTGTTTCCCAACATCGAAGATTTTGCCATTGCGGCGGTGGTGACGGTGAATGCCGCGGATACGGTGCGTTGCGCCATCGAGTCGATGTCGAAACACAATATCCGCGATGTGGTGGTGGTCGGTACCGAGGCGGAACGGTTCGGTATCTTTACCGCCACCGACCTGATTCGCCAGCACATCAAGGGCATCGATCTTGATCGTCCGTTGGGGGAGACGGAATATCGCGATCTGCCGGTGGTGGCGGCGGGGACCAACATCCTCGAGGCCATGCGCCACTTCGGTAGCGACGACGAATACGTTTGCGTGGTGGACGCCCAAGGGAATCTGTGCGGGATAGTTTCCTATACCGACGTGGCGGCGGGCATTGATCCCAAGATATTGATCGAGCGCCAGCGCATCGGCGATCTGATCGGTCGCCACGGCATCAAGACCATCGGTGCCGGTGCGCGCCTGGACGACGCCCTCGCTCTGCTCGACATGCCCAGCGATGCGGTGGTGATCATGCGTGAGAACCGGCCGGTCGGCATTCTTACCGCCAAGGACGCCGTGCGGTTGATCGGCGGCGCCGTGTCGTTTGCCGAGCCGGTCGAGCGTTTCATGTCGACGCCTCTGGATACGGTGGGGCCGACACTTAACATCCGCGAAGCGCTGGACTATCTGCAGGAGCGACACTTCAAGCGGCTGGTGGTGCATACGGAACGCGGCGGCCTGCTCGGTTTGGTGACGCAACGCGAGCTGGTGGCCATCGCCTATAGCCGCTGGACCGATCTGATGCGCAACCATGCGCTGGAACTGCGCGAAGTGGTGGCGCTGCTGGAACGAAAGGCAGCGAAGCTGGAATTGATGGCCGCCACCGATCACCTTACCGGTATCCCTAACCGCTCCCGTTTCGAGGAGCGTCTGGAACAGGAGATTGAGCGCCAGTCACGCTACGGCGAGGGCGGTTTTGCGTTGCTGCTTGCGGATGTCGACCATTTCAAATCGATCAACGACAGTCGCGGGCACATGCACGGTGATGAGGTGCTGAAAGAGGTGGCGCGGCTTCTCACCGGCCAGATGCGCGGTATCGACACGATCGCCCGCTGGGGGGGCGAAGAGTTTGCGGCGTTGTTGCCGCATACCGGACCCGAGGAGGCGCAGCGGGTGGCCGAGCGTCTGCGCCTGACGGTGGAAGGGGCGGCAATCAACGCGCCGGACGCGATCACCATCAGTGTCGGCGGCACCACATTCCAACCGGGCGAGACGGCGCAAATGCTGTTCGAGCGCGCCGATCGCGCGCTCTACCAGGCCAAGAACAGCGGACGCAACCGGGTTGAGTTGATAGTGAGCGACGTGCGCTAGTAGTAGTGCAACGGCTTGACGCCGACGGCGTCGGCCAACTCACCCATGCGTTGCTGGTATTTCTCCATGAAGCTGCCGGCAGGCGGCTGGAGGTATTCGGAATAGTTGAAGCCGTTCTGATGGACGTAGGCTGTGAATTCCTGCTCCAGCGTTGCCATTTCCGTTTTCAGGGCATCGATATCTTCGCTCATGGCGACCACTCCTTCGGTAATCCGTGTTACGCAGAAGCCGATCGATACTCGGGCAGTTGCACGGACGCGACCGGTTTGCAGGAAAGGTTAGCCGTATCGACACCGAGGTCAAGCGAGCGGTGCCGGATTGCCGCCCGATGCACCTTTAAGGTGCCGGTTCGGAGACGAGCCCAACGCTCAAGGTCAATTTCGTGTCGGCAAGCTTTGGTGGGGCGCGTCATGCGCCTTTCGTGACGACGGTCGCGGTAGCGGTGTCGGCTGCGGGTCGAAGTCCCCCGCTCCCGTGGCGCCCGCCACGTCCCTGTTGGAGCCGCACGCGGCCGATGGTATAGTCTCGCCTTGGCCGCGAGCGCCTGGGCGTTCGCCCGGCTACCGGCCGCATAGGCCAACGAAGACAAAGAAGAGGGGCAGATGGCGGAGTGTAGTGAAGCGCCAGGCGATGGTTCAGTAGGGCATTCCTACGGCATCGGTGCAGACGTGGCTTCCCGCGAAGATCGCACTTCGCTTCTATCCCATTTCTCAACCATCCGGTTTCGCGCCCCTGCGATTGTCGCCGTTGCCGCCGCCGTGCTGGTCGTGACGGCTTGGTTGGCCGTGACCGGTCATCACGCCACGGCCCAGCAGGCCGCCGCACAGCAGGTCTCCTACAGCGGCGCTATCCCTCGACCGCAGACGGCAGACGACGGTCAGGCGACACCGGCTACGCCGCCTTGGAAGGATTTCACCGTTCAACGCGGCGACACGCTGGCCTCCCTGTTCCAGCAGGCGGGGTTGACGGCGGCACAGTTGCTGGCCGTTGTTCATCTCAAGGGCCCGGTGCGCCAGCTGGTGGCGTTGCGGCCCGGCGATCAGCTGCGTATTCGCAGCGATGCGCAGGGTAACCTGACGGAATTGCGGTATCCCCTGGATGCGTTGAATACGCTGGTTATCGACCGCGTCGGCGATGGCCTGCACGCCACGGTCGCACACGTGGATCCCTCGCGTCGGCTGGTGATCGCCTCCGGTGTCCTGTACACCTCCCTGTCGAGTGCGATGCAACGCCAGGGGCTCGATTCCTCCATGGTCGCCGACGTTGCCAACATCTTCCGCTGGCGGGTGAATTTCCGCCGCGACCTCAGGCCTGGAACCAGTTTTTCGGTGATGTACCAGAAGCTCTACCGCGGCGACCGCCTCATCGGGACCGGTCCCATCGTCGCTGTGCAGTTGCATATCGGCGATCGTTCCCTGCAGGCATTCCGTTTCGACGGCGGTCACGGCGATGTTCACTATTACGACCAGCACGGCCATTCCCTGACCCCGTCGCTGCTGCGCACGCCGGTGCACTACATACGGGTGAGTTCGCCGTTCTCGTTGCACCGCTTCGATCCGGTGGTGCACGTCTGGCGTCCCCATTATGGCGTCGACCTGGCGGCGCCTGCAGGCACGCCGATCCATGCCGCCGGTGACGGCGTCATCAAGTACATCGGTCCGGCCGCGGGTTACGGCAATCTGGTGGAGATCCGCAATTTCGGCCCCTACACCACCCGTTACGCCCACATGCGGCGTTTTGCCAAGGGCCTGCACGACGGTAGCCGCGTGCATCAGGGCGAGGTCATCGGCTATGTGGGCGAGACCGGCGAGGCCACCGGGCCGCATCTCCATTTCGAGATTCGGGTCAACGGTGTCCCGCACAACCCGCTCAAGATGCGGCTGCCCGACGGCAGCCCGATTCCCCGGCGCGACCGCGCCCGTTTCGAGGCGCAGATCCACCCGCTGTTGGCAGCCCTCGATCATCAGCAAACCGGCGCCGTGCGTCTGGCGGATAGTTCCGATCACAACGGCGCGGCGCTGATGCCTGCCCTGAACTGACTGCGGTACGCCGATTGGGGTACCGGACGGGCCAGGAAGAGGCGGCCCGTTTTTCATCTTCCTGACCGGTCAGTTGCGCCCGCGGCCGATCCGGCGTGCATAGGGCTATGCCGTCGGTGCGCCCGGCGCTGCTGACCCCCGATCCCTCCGCCAGCCGTAACCGATGATGCCGCCCAGCCGGGTTGGCGCGGGGTGGCGGTAATATTCCGCTGTCGGCAGTGAACGCTTATCATGCGGATTGCAATGCATGACGGCCCATAAAGTCGAAAACCATAACGAAAATAAGGGAAACCACTGCCGCGGCAGCGGTCGCAGGAGTACCTATGTCCGATCACGAATTCGAGCAGGAAGGATTGCTGCCGGCGGATCTGCGCGAGTGCTATGCGCTGATCTACGCGCCGCAGCGCCGGCGCAAACGTTATCCGCAAAATACGGTCTATCTACAGGCCTCGGCGCAGGAGGCCGTCGCCGCGGCCGACGCGGCACAGAATCTGTTTGCCGCAAAGGTGTGCGGGCCGTTCCGCTCGTCGGAAGGCTTCATGCTTTACTACCTGGTGGAGTGGCTGGACGGGACGGAGTGAACCAATGAAGGCGGAGTTTTGGTTGGAGCGCTGGCAGCGCAACGAGATCGGTTTTCATCAGGGCGAGATCAACGCCCACCTGCAGGATTACTGGGACCGTGTCGGCCTGAAGGAGGGCGGCGAGGTCTTCGTGCCGCTGTGCGGCAAGAGCAACGATATGCTGTGGCTGCGGGCGCAGGGACACCGGGTGCTTGGCGTGGAGCTCAGTCCGCTGGCGGTGGAGGCGTTTTTCGTCGAAAACCAACTCAAGCCCGAGGTACGCAGCATCGGCGCCTACGAGCGCTGGAGCTGTGACGGCGTGAGCATCCTGTGCGGCGATTTCTTCGACTTGGAGGCGGCCGATCTCAAGGGCGTCGCCGGCGTTTATGATCGCGCGTCGCTGGTGGCGCTGCCGCCGGAGATGCGCGGGCAGTATGCGCAACACCTGCAACGGGTGCTGCCCGCCGCGGCGCCGATGCTGCTGGTGACCATGGACTATCCGCAAGCGGAGATGGGTGGCCCGCCGTTTGCCGTGACCGAGGACGAAGTGCGGCAGACGTATGGTGGACGCTATACCGTGGAGCGCCTCTTCGCGCTCGATATCCTCGCCGAGACGCCGCGCTTTCGCAACGGCGGTGTGACCCGCCTGGAGGAGGTGGTCTATTCGCTGCATCCGCGCCGCTGACGGAAGCCTGGCAACGGTTCAACCGCGGGCGGCATGGGGAATACCGGCGGCATAATGGTTCCGGGCACCCGTGGGCCGACGGCCCCTGGGGCTATGGTCAACGTCGCGCCGCGCACCTTGTTTTCTCCGGCTACAGCCTCATTCTTTGTCTTACGACTCGTCGCGAGGTGGCGCCATGTTTGCCCATTCCCACAAACTGAAAATGCCTGCGCCGCAGGAGGCCCTGCCCGGCCGCGCGCAGGCGATGCCGGTGCCGGAGCGCCATTTCGTCAACGGCCATCGCATGGTGCCGCCTTTCCCCGAGGGTCTGGCGCTGGCGATGTTCGGCATGGGGTGTTTCTGGGGCGCGGAGCGGTGCTTCTGGCAACTGCCCGGCGTCTATTCGACCGCGGTAGGATATGCCGGCGGTTACACGCCGAATCCCACTTACCGCGAGGTTTGCAGCGGCATGACCGGGCATAACGAAGTGGTGCGCGTGGTGTTCGACCCGAAGGCGATCGGTTACGACGAGTTGTTGCGGCTGTTCTGGGAATCGCACGACCCGACCCAGGGTATGCGTCAGGGCAACGACGTCGGGACCCAGTACCGGTCGGGGATCTACCCGGACGATGCGGCGCAGGAGCAGGCGGCGTTGGCGTCGCGCGATCATTACCAAATGCAGCTCACGGCAACCGGCCGCGGCGCTATCAGCACCGAGATCGTCGCGGCGCCGATCTTCTATTACGCCGAGGAGTATCACCAACAGTACCTGGCCAAGAACCCCGGCGGTTATTGCGGACTGGGCGGCACCGGCGTCTGTTACGCATGAGCGCTGCGGTGGAGACGCTGCAGATCCCTATGGAGGGTAGCTGGCGCGTCCCGCGTTTGTCCTTGGCATGGGACATGTAGTAGTTGTCGTTCATGCGGTCTTGGCGCTTTGAGTTTCCATGTTTTCGTTCCACCATCCGGTCTGCCGCAGGCTGTCGGTCACGGCGGCATCCTTAGGATAGTACTCGCGCCATGCGTCGAGGGAGACGTATTGGGTGTAGGGGTCATTGCCGTGGGGGAGAAACTCCCAGCGGAAATCACGGATGGTCGCCTCAACGACATCGGCCTCTGCTTTCACTTCGTCGGGATTACGGTCGCGCCAGAAGTGGGGCGGGCGATGATGGGCCTGGTCGTAGGCGAC
>CAYQWR010000075.1:0-6353 GCA_964421235.1 uncultured Thiohalomonas sp.
CAAGACCTCGCAGGTATTCTCCACCGCTGACGACAGCCAGACGGCGGTGACGGTTCATGTGTTGCAGGGTGAGCGTGAGATGGCTTCGGCCAACAAGTCGCTGGGTCGCTTCGACCTGAGCGATATCCCGCCGGCGCCGCGCGGCGTGCCGCAAATCGAAGTGGCCTTCGATATCGATGCCAACGGTATCCTGCATGTCTCCGCCAAGGACAAGGGCACCGGCAAGGAGCAGAAGATCGTGATCAAGGCCTCGTCGGGCCTGTCGGACGACGAAGTGCAGCGCATGGTCAAGGATGCCGAGGCCCACGCCGCCGACGACAAGAAGTTCCATGACGTGGTGACGGCGCGTAACCAGGCGGACAACATGGTTCACGCCACCAGGAAGTCGATGCACGAACTGGGCGATAAGCTGGAGGCCGGCGAGAAGGAACAGATCGAGGCCGCTATCGCTGCCTTGGAAGAGGCGATGAAGGGCGACGACAAGGATGCCATCGAGGCCAAGACCCAGGCCTTGACCGAGGCCTCCGGCAAGATGGCCGAGCGGCTCTATGCGCAGCAAGGCGCGGCCGGCGCGGAAGCAGGCGCGGGCGCTGAGGCGTCGGCCGGCGGTGCCGCTGGCAAGGATGACGTGGTCGACGCCGAGTTCGAGGAAGTGAAAGACGACAAGAAGTAAAACAACATACTAAAAACACAACCACGGGGAGCGTGGGGCGCGGGGGTATTGAACGGTTTCCCGCCCGCCCCGCGTGCCCCGTGGTTTTATCTTGGCTGTGACTATGTCTAAACGCGATTACTACGAAGTGCTGGGCGTGGCAAAGAATGCCACTGAGGCTGAGATCAAGAAGGCGTTCAAACGCCTGGCGATGAAATTTCATCCGGATCGCAACCCCGGGGATAAAGAGGCCGAGGATAATTTCAAGGAGGCGAAAGAGGCCTACGACATCCTCTCCGACGCGCAGAAACGCGCGGCCTACGACCAGTTCGGGCATGCCGGCGTCGATCCGTCGGCGGGCGGTGGCGCGGGGGCGTACGGCGGCTTCGGCGGTGCCAGCTTCTCGGATATCTTCGGTGACGTCTTCGGCGATATCTTCGGCGGCAATCGCGGTGGAGGCGGAGGGGCGCGCGTCTATCGCGGCGCCGATCTGCGCTACAACCTGGAGCTGTCGCTGGAAGAGGCGGTGAACGGTACCACCGTGAAGATTCGGGTGCCGACGGCCGTTAGCTGCACTGAATGCGGCGGCAGCGGCGCCAAGAAAGGCACGACTCCGCAAACGTGTCCTACCTGCCACGGTCACGGCCAGGTACGGATGCAGCAGGGTTTCTTTTCGCTGCAGCAGGCCTGTCCGCGCTGCCGGGGCACCGGCAAGATCATCGCCGAGCCGTGCACCGTCTGTCACGGCCAGGGCCGCGTGCAGGAGCAGAAGACGCTGTCGGTGAAGGTGCCGGCAGGCGTCGATGAAGGAGACCGCATCCGTCTCGCCGGCGAGGGTGAGGCCGGCGAAAACGGCGGACCGTCGGGAGACCTTTATGTGCAGATCCACGTCCGTGAGCATCCCATCTTCACCCGGGAAGACAACAACCTGTACTGCGATGTGCCGATCAGTTTCGTGACCGCCGCCCTCGGCGGCGATCTGGATGTACCGACCCTGGGTGGTCGGGTAAAACTCAAGATCCCGGCCGAGACCCAGAGCGGCAAACTGTTTCGCATGCGCGGCAAGGGCGTGCGCTCGGTGCGCAGCGGCGATCTCGGTGACCTGATTTGTCGCGTCTCGGTCGAAACGCCGGTGAATCTGGATAGCCGGCAAAAGGAGCTGCTGCGGGAATTCGAGAGCACGTTGAGCGATACCGGCACCAAACACAGCCCCAAGGCAACGTCATGGCTCGACGGCGTCAAGCGGTTCTTCGAAGAGATGAAATTCTGATAAATGGAATGTGAAGCCGTCGTGCTGCATCTTATTCCACACAGGTCACGCGCGGCGTGGCATCGTTACCAGATGCTGGGAATGATAACGTGTGGGGAGGAGTCATGAAGGATGCATTAACCCGTTGGGCCAAGGGCTTTGACGGCAGCAGGCGCCGTTTGTTGGGGACGTTGGTTGCCGGTGGCGGGCTCGCAGCGGCCGCTGCGGTACGGCAAGCCGGCGCGGCGGTGGACGATTTGCAGTTTCCCGGCGAAGGGGCGGCTCACAAGATCGCCTTCCAATTCAATAAAGCCGACCTCGGCTATCAGGATCACGTGATCTTTTCGGTGGGCGAGATGTTGCGCAAATATGGCGACAATATAAATATCGTCGTGGTCGCCTTCGCGGAAGGTATCCATATTCTCGCCAAGAGGCCCCTGCGCGAGGTGAAACAGGAGATCAGCGAGCGGGTCTCATCGCTGGCGCAGTACGGCGTGGAATTCCATGCCTGCCGCAACACCATGAACAGCCTGGGCTGGACCGACAAGGATATGTTGCCGTTCGCCAAGATCGTCGACGTCGGTGCGGCCGACCTGATGGAGCTGCAAGAGAAACGCTACGCCTACATCAGTTGGTAGTTCCCCCTTGCCGTCCGGCGCCCAAATACCGACAATCGCATCGACAAGACAAACCACGGAGGGCACGGAGTACACGGAGGATTTGTTCCTCACTATCTCCGTGCCCTCCGTGTTCTCCGTGGTTGAGCTTTTGGTAAGGACGATTTTGACGATGGTAAGAGTTGCAGTGACGGGGGTCGCCGGACGCATGGGGCGGGCAATCATCGAGGCCTGCCGGCAGGCCGAAGGGGTTGCGCTGGGTGCGGCGCTGGTGCGTCCGGGCAGCTCGATGATCGGCGTCGATGCCGGCGAGCTGGCCGGGGTCGGGCACCTGGGGGTCGCGGTGACCGACAGCCTGGCGGCGGTGAGCGGCGACTTCGACGTGCTCATCGACTTCACCCGGCCGGAGGTGACCCTGGCCAATCTGGCGGCCTGCCGCGAGGCGGGCAAATCCATGATCATCGGCACCACCGGCTTCGACGCGGCCCAGCGCGGGCAGATTGCCGCCGCGGCGCAGGAGATCGCCATCGTGTTCGCGCCCAACATGAGCGTGGGAGTCAACCTCTGCCTCAAACTGCTGGACCTGGCCGCCCGGGTGCTGGGCGACGAGGTGGACATCGAGATTATCGAGGCCCACCACCGCCACAAGGTGGACGCCCCCTCCGGTACCGCCCTGCGTATGGGCGAGGTGGTGGCGGCGGCGCTGGGACGCGACCTGAAGGAGTGCGCCGTCTACGGCCGCGAAGGCAACACCGGCGAACGCGACCGCAGGACCATCGGCTTCGAGACCATCCGCGCCGGCGACATCGTCGGCGAGCACACGGTGATGTTTGCCGCCCTCGGCGAACGGGTGGAGATCACCCACAAGGCCTCCAGCCGCATGACCTTTGCCAAGGGGGCGGTGCGGGCCGCGCAGTGGCTCGGGGCACGGCGCCAGGGGCTGTTCGACATGCAGGATGTGCTGGGACTGAAGGACTGACCTGTCGCCGACGGGCGGCGCTGCGGGAGCCCGACCGCCCGCAACCGGAAAAACGTTACCGTTTTGCGGTTGCGGCGTGGACAGATCCCCGCGCCGTCCGGTAAAATGCGCTCCCACCTGAACATCCGGCCCTCATGCGGCCATTCCACCTGAATTTCGCGCGGGAAAGGCCCCTTGACGGGGGTTTTCCCGGATCGCACACGCCTACATAAATTGGAGGTTACCTTGCGGCAACCGGCCCTGCTGGCTCTTGAGGACGGCTCCCTGTTCTGGGGGGAATCCATTGGTAGCGAGGGACAGACCGTCGGCGAGGTGGTGTTCAACACCGCGCTGACCGGCTACCAGGAGATCCTCAGCGATCCCTCCTACGCCCGTCAGATCGTCACCCTGACCTATCCGCACATCGGCAACGTCGGGACCAACGACGAGGATGAGGAGGCTTCGCGGGTCCACGCCGCCGGCCTGGTGATCCGCGACCTCTCTCCCGTGGCCAGCAACTGGCGCAACCGGATGCCGCTGGACGAGTACCTGCGCAAACACAATGTCGTGGCCATCGCCGGCATCGACACCCGCAAGCTGACCCGCATCCTGCGCGAGAAGGGGGCCCAGAACGGCTGCATCGTCACCGGTGCCGCCATTGACGCCGACGCCGCCCTGGCGGCGGCACGCGGTTTCCCCGGTCTCAAGGGGATGGACCTGGCCAAAGAGGTCACCACCCACAGCCCCTACCTGTGGGCACAGGGGTCGTGGACGCTGGAAGGCGGGCTGCCGAGCCATCCGGAACCGCTGGAGGAGAAGCTGCCGCTGCACGTGGTGGCCTACGACTATGGCGTCAAGCGCAACATCCTGCGCATGCTGGTGGACCGCGGCTGCCGCGTTACGGTGGTGCCCGCCAAGACCCCGGCGTCCGACGTGATGAAGATGCAACCGGACGGCGTGTTTCTCTCCAACGGCCCCGGCGACCCGGAGCCGTGCGACTACGCCATTGCGGCGATACGGGAGATTATCGATACCGGCGTGCCCACCTACGGCATCTGCCTGGGTCATCAGCTGCTGGGCCTGGCCAGCGGCGCCAGGACCGTGAAGATGAAGTTCGGTCACCACGGGGCCAACCATCCGGTGCAGGACCTCGAAACAAAACAGGTGATGATCACCAGCCAGAACCACGGCTTTGCGGTGGACGAGACGACGCTGCCGGCCAATCTGAAACCGACGCACCGCTCGCTGTTCGACGGTTCGCTCCAGGGCATCCACCGTACCGACAAGCCGGCCTTCAGCTTCCAGGGACACCCGGAGGCGAGCCCCGGACCGCACGACGTGGCGCCGTTGTTCGACCACTTCGTTGAATTGATGAGAAGTAACAAGTGACAAGTGGCAAGTGACAAGAAGCCCTCTTGAGACTTGAAACTTGAAACCTGCAACTTGTAACTGAGCCATGCCAAAACGTACAGACATTCACAGCATCCTCATCATCGGCGCCGGTCCCATCGTCATCGGCCAGGCCTGCGAGTTCGACTACTCCGGCGCCCAGGCCTGCAAGGCGCTGAAGGAGGAGGGCTTCCGGGTCGTCCTGGTCAACTCCAATCCGGCCACCATCATGACCGACCCGGAGATGGCCGACGCCACCTATATCGAACCGATCACCTGGCAGACCGTGGCCAAGATCATCGAGAAGGAGCGCCCAGACGCGCTGCTGCCCACCATGGGCGGGCAGACCGCGCTCAACTGCGCCCTCGACCTGGCCAAGCACGGCGTGCTGGAGCAGTTCGGGGTGGAGATGATCGGCGCCAGCCGCGATGCCATCGACAAGGCCGAGGACCGCGACCGTTTCCGCAAGGCGATGAAGAAGATCGGCCTCAGCATGCCCCGTTCGGCCATCGCCCACAGCATGGAAGAGGCGCTGCAGGTGCAGGCCCAGATCGGCTTTCCCACCATCATCCGCCCCTCCTTCACCATGGGCGGCTCCGGCGGCGGCATCGCCTACAACCGCGAAGAGTTCATGGCGATCTGCGAGCGCGGCCTCGATCTGTCGCCCACCAACGAGCTGCTGATCGAAGAGTCGGCGCTGGGTTGGAAAGAGTACGAGATGGAGGTGGTGCGCGACCGCAAGGACAACTGCATCATCATCTGTTCCATTGAGAACTTCGACCCGATGGGCGTGCACACCGGCGACTCCATCACCGTCGCCCCGGCGCAGACGCTGACCGACAAGGAGTACCAGATCATGCGCGACGCCTCGCTGGCGGTGCTGCGCGAGATCGGCGTCGACACCGGCGGCTCCAACGTGCAGTTCGCCATCAATCCGGAAGACGGCCGCATGATCATCATCGAGATGAATCCGCGCGTCTCCCGTTCCTCGGCGCTCGCCTCCAAGGCGACCGGCTTCCCCATCGCCAAGGTGGCGGCCAAGCTGGCGGTCGGCTATACGCTCGATGAATTGCAGAACGACATCACCGGCGGCGCCACCCCGGCCTCCTTCGAGCCCTCCATCGACTACGTGGTTACCAAGGTGCCGCGCTTCACCTTCGAGAAATTCCCCAAGGCCGATGCGCGCCTCACCACCCAGATGAAGTCGGTGGGCGAGGTGATGGCCATCGGCCGCACCTTCCAGGAGTCGCTGCAGAAGGCGCTGCGCGGTCTGGAGACCGGCAAGGACGGGCTGGACGAGGTGCTCGATCCGGCCATCGAGAACCCGCTGGAGCGGTTGCGTCAGGAGATCCGCACACCGAGCGCCGAGCGGCTGTGGTATGTGGCGGACGGGTTCCGCGCCGGCATGAGCCTGGAGGATATCCACGAGCTGTCCAAGATCGACCCGTGGTTCCTGGTGCAGCTGCGCGAGTTGGTGGAGTTGGAACA
>CAYQWR010000075.1:6363-9490 GCA_964421235.1 uncultured Thiohalomonas sp.
CGCACCAAAGGCATCGACGGGCTCGACAAGGCGACCCTGTACCAGCTCAAGCGCAAGGGCTTCTCCGATCGCCGCCTGGCCCACCTGCTCGGCGTGCGCGAGGGCGTGCTGCGCAATCTGCGCCATCAGCTGGGGGTGCGACCGGTCTACAAGCGCGTCGACACCTGTGCCGCCGAGTTCGCCACCTCGACCGCCTACATGTATTCCACCTACGAGGAGGAGTGCGAGGCGCAGCCGACCGGCCGCGACAAGATCATGGTGCTGGGCGGCGGACCCAACCGCATCGGCCAGGGCATCGAGTTCGACTACTGCTGCGTCCACGCGGCGCTCGCCATGCGCGAGGACGGCTACGAGACCATCATGGTCAACTGCAACCCGGAGACCGTCTCCACCGACTACGACACCTCCGACCGGCTCTATTTCGAGCCGCTGACCCTGGAGGACGTGCTGGAGGTGATCGCCCTGGAGCAGCCCAAGGGCGTCATCGTGCAGTACGGCGGCCAGACGCCGCTCAAGCTGGCCCGCGACCTGGAGGCCGCCGGCGCGCCGATCATCGGCACCACGCCCGACTCCATCGATCTGGCCGAGGACCGCGAACGGTTCCAGAAGATGATCGACAAGCTGGGGCTGCGCCAGCCGCCCAACCGCACCGCGCGCAATCCCGAGGATGCGGTGCGCCTGGCGGAGGAGATCGGCTATCCGCTGGTGGTGCGCCCCTCCTACGTGCTGGGCGGGCGCGCCATGGAGATCGTCTTCAACGAGGCCGAGCTGCGCACCTACATGCGCGACGCGGTGAAGGTCTCCAACGAGTCGCCGGTGCTGCTGGACCGCTTCCTCGACGACGCGGTGGAGGTCGATGTGGACGCCATCTGCGACGGCAAGGATGTGCTCATCGGCGGCATCATGGAGCATATCGAGCAGGCCGGCGTCCACTCCGGCGACTCCGCCTGTTCGCTGCCGCCCTACAACCTGAACTCGGCGATCCAGGACGAACTGCGTGACCAGATCCGGGCCATGGCCAAGGAACTGAAGGTGGTGGGTCTGATGAACACCCAGTTTGCCATCAAGGGCGACAAGGTCTATGTGTTGGAGGTCAACCCGCGCGCCTCGCGCACCGTGCCGTTCGTCTCCAAGGCGACCGGCGTGGCGCTGGCCAAGGTGGCGGCGCGCTGCATGGTGGGCAATACGCTGGCCAGGCAGGGGGTGACCCGCGAGGTGGTACCGGCCTATTATTCGGTCAAGGAGGCGGTGTTCCCCTTCATCAAGTTCCCCGGCGTCGACCCGATCCTGGGGCCGGAGATGAAATCCACCGGCGAAGTGATGGGCATCGGTCGCAGCTTTGCGGAGGCCTATTACAAGTCGCAGTTGGGGGCCGGCATCGTGCTGCCCAAGGGCGGCAAGGCCTTCGTCAGCGTGCGCGATGCGGACAAGGCGCGGGTGGTGCCGGTGTGCCGCTATCTGGTCGAATTGGGCTTCGAGCTGCTGGTGACCCGCGGTACCGGCCGTACCCTGGAAGAGGCGGGCGTGCCCTTCCGTCGCGTCAACAAGGTGACCGAGGACCGGCCGCACATCGTCGACATGATCAAGAACGACGAGATCAGTTTTATCGTCAATACTACGGAAGACAAGCAGGCCATCGCCGACTCCTTCACCATTCGGCGCGAGGCACTGCAACACAAGGTGACCTATACCACGACCCTGGCTGGTGCGCTGGCAACCGCCAAGGCGATGATGCAGCGTGATATCAGCGATGTGAATCGTATCCAGGATCTGCACTTGGAGCTGGTGAAATGAGCAAGACCCCGATGACCGCGCGCGGCGCGGAGTGTCTGCGTCAGGAACTGACCGAGCTGAAGGGCGTGGCGCGCCCGCGCGTGATTGCGGCGATCGCCGAGGCGCGTGCCCATGGCGATCTGAAGGAGAACGCCGAGTATCACGCCGCGCGTGAACAGCAGGGCTTCATCGAGGGGCGCATCCAGGAGATCGAGGGCAAGCTGTCCAACGCCCAGATCATCGATCCAACCACGCTCAATGCCGGCGGCAAGGTGGTGTTCGGCGCCACCGTGGCGTTGCTGGACATGGATACCGAGGACGAGGTGACCTACCAAATCGTCGGCGAGGACGAGGCCGACATCAAGGAGCAGCGCATCTCCGTGACCTCGCCGGTGGCGCGCGCCCTGATCGGCAAGGAGGAGGGCGATATCGCCCAGGTCCAGGCGCCGGGCGGCATCCGCGAGTACGAGATCGTCGAAGTCCGTTATGAGTGAGGGTACGGAACTCCGGATGCCGAATTCCGGAGGCAGGGCCCTGGTCGGCGAGCGTATCCTGATTACGCTGTGGGTCGGCGCCCTGTGGGCGATCGGCTATCTGGCGGTGCCGACCCTGTTCGCCTCGCTGCAGGATCGGATGCTGGCCGGGATGCTGGCGGGCAAGATGTTTACCGCGGTGAGCTATATCGGCCTGGTGTGCGGCGGCCTGCTGTTGCTGGGCGAGTGGAGCAGGCGGGCCAACCAGGTGTTGCGCAGCCCGCGTGCCTGGCTGCTGGTGGGGATGTTGCTGCTGGTGGCGGTGGGTCAGTTCTGGCTGCAGCCGATGATGGAGGCTCTCAAGGCGCAGCCACTGGTGGATGGTACCCCGCGGATGGCGGCGTTCATGCGGTTGCACGGTATCGCGTCGATACTCTATGTCATCAACAGTATCGGCGGCCTGTTGCTGGCGGCCGGTTTTCGCTCACGGTAACTGGATGCGCGGTTCCTCGGCGCGACGGTAGAGCACCACGATGTGGCCGATGAGCTGGACTACCTCACTACGGCTGGCGCCGCACAGTTGTTCCACCATCTCACGACGTGTCTCGCGATCTACCGCATTGACGCGGACCTTCAGCAACTCATGATGCGCGAGCGCGCCATCGAGTTCCTGCAGCAGCCCGGCGCTGACACCCCCGCCACCCACGATGATCACCGGCTTGAGGGCATGGGCGAGTTTGCGCAGATGGCGTTTTTGCGGTTCGGTCAAGGCCATGGTCGGTGTTGCTCCGGGGCGTGAGTTCGGAAGGGGCGCTAGTGTACTCCGGAACCCGGTTGCGGGACAGCGGGGCGATGCTACTGGTTCGATAGAAGAATTAACC
>CAYQWR010000075.1:9590-11605 GCA_964421235.1 uncultured Thiohalomonas sp.
GAACCCGGTTGCGGGACAGCGGGGCGATGCTACTGGTTCGATAGAAGAATTAACCCCGTGGTTAGCTTTAGTCTTTAGTATTCTTGGAAAATCGGTATTTGATATGGCGCGCAGCAAGAGCAGTGGCCGTTGGCTGAAAGAGCATTTTGACGACGAGTACGTGAAGCGTGCCCAGCAAGAGGGTTACCGCTCCCGTGCCGTGTACAAATTGCTGGAGATCAATCAGAAGGCTCGGCTGCTCAAGCCCGGGATGACGGTGGTTGACCTGGGCGCGGCCCCCGGCGGCTGGTCGCAGGTGGCGGCGGACCTGGTCGGCACCAAGGGACGGGTGGTGGCGTTGGACATCCTGCCGATGGACCCGCTGCCGGGGGTGGAGTTCGTGCATGGCGATTTCCGCGAACAGGAGGTGTTGGATAGCCTGCTGGCGCTGCTGGGGGGAAGGCAGGTCGATCTTGTAATGTCGGATATGGCGCCCAATATCAGTGGTATGAGTTCCGTCGACCTGCCGCGGTCCATGTATTTGGTGGAATTGGCGCTGGAATTGTGCCGTACCGTGCTGAAGCCGGGAGGCGATTTTGTGGTGAAGGCGTTCCAGGGACCCGGCTTCGACCAGTTCATGCAGGCCGTGCGCGGGAGCTTCAGCAAGGTATCGATCCGTAAGCCGGCAGCCTCACGACCGCGCTCGCGTGAGGTATATGTGGTGGCGAGGAACCATTCTCTGTAGTAACGTACTCTAAAAGTGAACGGTGCCTTTAGCGTACCGGAGTTAGTGTTGAGAGGCGTGCTTTGAACGATATCGCAAAAAACATCATTCTATGGGTAGTGATTGCCGTCATTCTGATGACGGTGTTCAATAATTTCGGCCAACAGCGGCCGAGCAATCCGCCTATGCCCTATTCCCAGTTCATTTCCGACGTACGCGCCGGTGATGTCAAGAGTATTCAGATTGAAGGGCACCAGATTGTCGGGTTCAAGACGGACGGCACCAACTTCAGTACCTACAGCCCCAATGACCCCGGCCTGATGGGCGATCTGATCAACAATCACGTGGATGTGATAGCCAAGCCGCCCGAGAGCCAGGGTCTGCTGACACAGATATTCATCTCCTGGTTCCCGTTCCTGCTGCTGATCGGTGTCTGGATCTTCTTCATGCGCCAGATGCAGGGAGGCGGCGCCGGCGGGCGTGGCGCCATGTCGTTCGGCAAGAGCAAGGCGCGGCTGCTGGGCGAGGATCAGGTAAAGGTGACCTTTGCCGACGTGGCGGGCGTGGAGGAAGCGAAGGACGAGGTGGGGGAACTGGTCGAGTTCCTGCGCGACCCCTCCAAGTTCACCAAGCTGGGCGGCAAGATCCCCCGCGGCGTGCTGATGGTCGGCGCTCCCGGTACCGGCAAGACCCTGCTGGCCAAGGCCATTGCCGGCGAGGCCAAGGTTCCGTTTTTTACCATCTCCGGTTCCGATTTCGTCGAGATGTTCGTCGGCGTCGGCGCCTCGCGTGTGCGCGATATGTTCGAACAGGCGAAGAAGCATGCGCCGTGCATCATCTTCATCGATGAGATCGACGCGGTTGGGCGTCATCGCGGCGCCGGTCTGGGCGGCGGTCATGACGAACGCGAGCAGACCCTGAACCAGCTGCTGGTGGAGATGGACGGTTTCGAGGGCAACGAGGGCGTCATCGTCATCGCCGCCACCAACCGCCCCGATGTATTGGACCCGGCGCTGCTGCGCCCCGGTCGTTTCGACCGCCAGGTGGTGGTGCCGCTGCCCGACGTGCGCGGTCGCGAACAGATCCTTAAGGTGCACATGCGCAAGGTGCCGGTCGGCTCCGACGTCAATGCGTCGATCATCGCCCGCGGCACCCCCGGTTTCTCCGGCGCCGATCTGGCCAACCTGGTGAATGAAGCGGCGCTGTTCGCCGCCCGCAGCAACAAGTCGATCGTCGATATGAACGAGTTCGAGCGCGCCAAGGACAAGATCATGATGGGCGCCGAGCGCAAGTCCATGGTGATGAGCGAGGA
>CAYQWR010000076.1:0-11537 GCA_964421235.1 uncultured Thiohalomonas sp.
TAGCCTTGGCGACGGCGGGTCACCCCATAAGTTCACGCCCATGCCGGGCGTACACCAGTCAGTGCAGGCGACGGCAAAAAGCCGCCGCGCCTGACCGACACGTTGGGCAAAGGGCAAAGGAATAAACAGCAAAATGGACAATCAGATGAAAATCGCAATAATAGGTGATTTTGAACCAGAGCGCTTGACCCACGAAGCTACTAATGCAGCGCTACGCCATGCTGCCGACGAATTGTCGATTGCTCTAACTACTGATTGGCTATCTACGCCATCGCTGGAAACCGGGACCGCACATCTCGAAAACTACCACGGAATTTTATGCGCTCCCGGAGGACCGTATGAGAGTATGTCCGGAGCGCTTGAGGCAATCCGTTTCGCTAGGGAGCGCGGGTGGCCGTTTTTTGGAACCTGAAGTGGCTTTCAGTATGCTCTGGTAGAGTATATGCGTAATGTTATCGGTGTGCGAGATGCTGATTTCGTAGAAGCGGCGCCGGCTTCTCCGCACAATATATTAAGCGCCCGGTGGAGACGCGACTGGCCTATGCCAGCGGCACCATCGACAGTTCCCTGTTTGCCGCCGGCCAGAAAGCGGGGCTCTCGGACACCGTGGTCATGCAATTGGCAGCGATATTCGGCTGGGACGTCGATTTTGCCCTGGATATCCGTCATGGCGACAGCTTTACCGTGCTGTATGAACAGCAGTATCTGGACGGCGAGAAGCTGGCTGACGGCAATATCATCGCTGCCGAATTCATCAATCAAGGGACGGCCTATAACGCCATTCGCTTTACCGACCCGAGCGGCAACGGCGGCTATTACACCCCGGCCGGTCTGTCGATGCGCAAGGCGTTTCTGCGCTCGCCGGTGGACTTCTACCGCATCAGCTCCCGATTCCAGCGGGAGCGGCTCAATCCGGTGCTCCACATCCGGCGTCCGCACCTCGGCGTCGACTATGCCGCCCCGACCGGCACGCCGATCAAGGCCGCCGGCGACGGCAAGATTATTTTTCGCGGCCGCAAAGGCGGTTACGGCAACGTCATCATTATCCAGCACACCGGTGTGTACCGTACCCTGTATGGCCATATGTCCCGGTTCCGGGGTGGCTTGTCCGTGGGCTCGCACGTGCGGCAGGGGCAGGTTATCGGCTATGTAGGAATGACCGGGTTGGCGACCGGACCGCACCTCCACTATGAATTCCTCGTCAACGGCACACATCGCAACCCGCTCACGGTAAAACTGCCCAACGCCTCGCCCATTGCTGCGAAGTACCGCGCCGCATTCGAGGCACAGGCAAAGACGCTGATGGCGCGACTGGACACGGTCAAGCGCACCACCTTGGCGCTCAATACGCCCTGACCGGCACGCTCCAACGACGGATGCCGTATGACTGAAGAGCTCTACATCGGCCTGATGTCAGGCACCAGTATGGACGGCATCGACGCGGTACTGGTGGACTTCGAAGGACCGCGACCGCGCACCTGCGCCACGCATCACCAGCCGTACCCCCAGGCACTGCGCTCCGCCCTGCTGTCGGTGAGCCACGCCGCCGCCCCCGAACTGCATCAACTGGCACAGCTGGACATCGAGCTGGGCGAGCACTATGCCGCCTGCGTGGCGGCGCTGCTGGAAGCGGCGGCTCAACCGGCGGGGAGCGTTCGTGCCATCGGCAGCCACGGCCAGACCATCCGGCACCACCCCGACCCACCGTACCCCTACACCCTGCAGATCGGCGATCCGAACGTCATTGCCGAACGCACCGGCATCACCACCGTGGCCGATTTCCGGCGCCGCGACATCGCCGCCGGCGGCCAGGGAGCACCGCTGGTGCCGGCCTTTCACGCCGCCATTTTCCGCCACCGGGAACGAACCCGCGTCATCCTGAACCTGGGCGGTATCGCCAATATCAGCATTCTGCCGGCAACGGCAGACTCGGAAGTATCCGGCTTCGACACCGGACCGGCCAATGTGCTGTTGGACGGCTGGGCGACGCGCCACCTGGACGCCGCCTACGACGCCGACGGTGACTGGGCCGCGGGAGGAAAGGTGCTGCCCGAACTGCTGCGACGCCTGCTCGCCGACGACTACTTCCAGCTGCCGCCGCCAAAGAGCACCGGCCGCGAACTGTTCAACCTGCCCTGGCTGGAACGGCACCTGAGCGGTACCGAACCGGCGCGCGACGTACAGGCAACGCTACTGGAGTTGACCGCCCAAAGTGCCGCCTCGGCGATCCGGCACTACGCGGCAGGGTGTAACGAGGTCATCGTCTGCGGCGGCGGGGTGCGCAACGGGGCGCTGATGCGCAGACTGGGTGCGTTGCTGAGTCCCGCGGAAGTCGGTAGCAGCGCCGCTCACGGGATCGACCCGCAATGGGTCGAGGCGATCGCCTTTGCCTGGCTGGCACGCCAGACGCTGGAACACAAACCCGGCAATCTGCCGGCGGTGACGGGTGCCCGTCATCCGGTGATCCTGGGCGGCATTTATCCCGCAGCCCTCTGACGGACAGGAAAACGAAGGGGGCCAGCCGGCCCCCTCGTTCCGGCGCAACGGCGGTGGCGGTCAGCGCCTGTCCATCGGCACGTAATCGCGCAACGGTTCTCCGGTGTAGACCTGGGTCGGCCGGAAAATGCGGTTGTCCGCCAGCTGTTCGCGCCAATGGGCCAACCAACCGGCAGAGCGGGCCACCGCAAAGATCGAGGTGAACTGATCCGGCGGGATGCCCATCTCGGTGTAGAGAATGCCGGAGTAGAAATCGACGTTGGGATAGACGCCCTTGGCACCGAGCCGCTCGGAGGCCGCCTCTTCCAGCGCCAGGGCGGTCTCGAATTCGGCACTCACCCCGCGGTCCTGCGCCAGCTTTTCCACCAGTTTCTGCAGGATCTTCGCCCGCGGATCCTTCACCTTGTACTCGCGGTGCCCGAATCCCCACACCTTTTCCTTATTGGCCAACTGCTGTTCCAGCCAGGGCTTCACATTCCTGGTCGAACCGATCCGCTTCAGCATGTCGACCACTTTCTGATTGGCACCGCCATGGAGCGGACCGGAAAGGGTGCCGATTGCCGCAGCGACCACCCCGTAGGGACTGGCCAGGGTGGAACCGGCCACCAGTGCGGCAAAAGTGGAGGCATTGATGGTGTGCTCGGCATGGAGTATCAGGCAGGTGTCCATAATACTGGCCAACAGCGGATCGGGGTCGTCGCCGTTGAACATATAAAGCAGATTTTCGGCAAAATTGAGGTCGCAACGAGGGGGAATGGGGTCGTAACCGTTGCGAATATGCTCCCACATGGTGACGATCACCGGCATCCGCGCGATGATTTTGATGGTCATGTTGTGGATGTAGTTGAGGTCGTCGCACAGCTCGCTGTTGGTGAGACACTCCTTGCCAGGGTAAAACATGCCGAGGCTGGCGACGGCCGTCTGCAGCAGTTCCATCGGGTGGCCGGTGGTCGGCAGATGCTTCATCATCTCGCGGATGTTGTACTTCACCCGCCGGTTGCGGCGCAGGTGGCCGTCGAATTCCGCCAATTCCGCCGGCTTCGGCAGCCGGCCATCGAGCAACAACAGCGTGGTCTCCTCGAACGTGCTGTGTTCGGCCAGCTGTTCGATGGGGTAGCCGCGATAGGCGAGGATACCCTGCTCGCCGTCGATGCAGGAGATATTGGAACGGGTGGCAGGTACCCCTTCAAGACCCGGCAAATACTCGCTCATTCTCTCCTCCGAACGCCAAAACAAAGGCGCATAAGAATACCAGATATGACCGCGCGGCGTCCCCTGACCGCCCGGTCACGACGTAACTCTTTATTTCTTGGGAAAAAACAGCAAAGCCCCGGACCGCCGTGGGGCGGTCCGGGGCCGGCAGGGAGGTCGCGTCGTCAGACGGAGAACGAAGAACCGCAACCGCAAGTCGTGGTCGCGTTGGGATTGCGTATCACAAACTGCGCGCCTTCGAGTCCCTCGGTGTAGTCGATCTCGGCGCCGACCAGATACTGGTAGCTCATCGGGTCGATCAAGAGGGTCACCCCCGCCTTCTCCACGGCGGTATCCCCTTCGTTCACATTCTCATCGAAGGTGAAGCCGTACTGAAAGCCGGAGCAACCGCCGCCGGTAACGAATACCCGCAGCTTCAAGTTGCTGTTGCCTTCCTCATCAATCAGCGACTTCACCTTGCTGGCGGCGCTATCGGTAAAAATCAGCATGCTATCGACATCACTCATCACATATCTCCACACAAAAACCAGGGCGGCATTGGATACCAATTATCGGTATCCTGAGTCAAACAGTCAAGAATCACCCAATACGGGCTCCTCGGTGGCCGGCGCCTGACTATGACGTTTGACGGATGACGGTGCCACGCCTTCCGCACGATGCACCAAGTTGCCGTTCACCTCCGCGCCGCGGGCCATTTCAATGACCGTATAGTATACGTTGCCATTCACCCGCGCGTGGGCGGCCAGCTCGATATGGTTGCTGGCATAGACGTCTCCCATCACGGTACCGTTCAGCACGACGTTGGGGACCCGGACCTCGCCTTCGATCAGGCCACGCTCGGACAGGCTCAACACCGAACCGCTGTCCTGATCGGCAATGACATTGCCCTTCACCGTGCCGTCGACGTGCAAACCGCCGCTAAACACTACATCGCCGCGCAACTCGGTATTTTGGCCGATCAGCGTATCGATCTTGGCGGACTTGGTTGTTGACTTAGACTTGCCCCACATTGGTCGTCAGCCCTCCTCTGGTGGCCAATCGAAAGTTTTTTCGACCTTCTCGGTATTGCCGTACGGTTCGACCTTCACCACCACCCGCGTTGGAGCAAATCCGGTCGGGAGCGTGATGTCACCTTCAAAATTCTGGAAATATTTAAAGCTGAAAGTGAGTAGCTTATTGCCGTCGGAAGCGAGGGCATCGAGCGACAGGACCTTGCTTTGCCCTGCCTGCAATCCCTCGACGTTCAGCGCTATCTTCCCGCGGACTAACCTATCACCTTTCAGTACCTGGGTTAAGACCAGCTTGTAGCGAAAACCGTTCTTCGTCCCATTCGGGGTCACGCCAAAGGCCTCGATCCGCAACCCCTGCTGCGCGTCCTTGGGCGACACGATACCGCGATAAAAGGCCAATTGTCCTTTTAAGTCCGCAACTTGCGACTGCAAATTGGTCACGGTGGATTCCAGATCCTGATACGCCTTGTGATCGATCTGCATCCCGCGCTGCAGGATGGCATTCTGTTCGCGTAGCTTTTCCAGGGCCGCCGAGCATTGCTGACCCGCCTGTTGCAACCGCGCCTGTTCATGTTCCGCCGCCAGACTGTCGTAGCCGGCGCGCGCGCGCCCATATTCAAACAGGCCCCAGCCGCTGAGCACCACGCCGACCGCTACGGCGAGGATGATCAGGCGCGTGCGCCAGGGACGGTGGGGCTTGACGATCAGCGAACTCATGGCAGGACGGCGATATGATCGATCCCGGCGTTCTCAGCGAAACCGAACATGATGTTCATATTCTGCACCGCCTGGCCGGCCGCCCCCTTCACCAGGTTGTCGATCACCGACAGCACCACCACGGTATCGGCGCCCTGGGGACGGTGGACGGCGATGCGGCACACGTTGGTGCCGCGCACCGTGCGCGTCTCCGGGTGTGCCTTGCCGGGCAGCACGTCGACAAACGGCTCCCCGGCGTAGCGCTCTTCATAGAGCGCCTGCAGATCGACATCGCCGCCGTTGAGGCGGCCATAAAGGGTCGCGTGGATACCGCGCACCATCGGCAGCAGGTGCGGCACGAACGTCAGCCCGATCGCCGCGCTGGCGGCATCCTGCAAACGTTCGCGGATCTCCGGAAGGTGGCGATGTCCGGGTACGGCGTAGGCCTTGAAATTGCCTTCGGTCTCGGCATGCAACAGCCCCACGGCGGGCTTGCGGCCGGCACCCGATATACCGGACTTGCAGTCGGCGATCAGGCCATCACGGCTGATCAGCCCCCGTTCGACCAGCGGCAGGAAACCGAGCAGCGTCGCCGTCGGATAACAGCCGGGATTGGCCACAAGGCGCGCCCCCTTGATGGTCGCGCGATTGATCTCCGGCAGACCGTACACGGCCTCGGCCACCAGTTCGGGACAGGCGTGACTCATGCCATACCATTTTTCCCACAGGGCGATATCCTTGATGCGGAAGTCGGCGGCCAGATCGATAACCTTGACCCCGGCGTCCAGCAGTTCGCGCGCCATCTTCATGGCGGTGCCGTTGGGCGTGGCGAAGAACACCACGTCGCACTCCTTCAGCGCCCCCATGTCCGGCACGGAAAAACACAACTCCAGGCGGCCGCGCAGGTTGGGAAACATATCGGCCACCGCGACACCTTCCTCCGAACGGGAGGTGATGACGCGCAGCGCCGCCTGCGGATGGTTCGCGAGAAGGCGCAGAAGCTCTACGCCGGTGTAGCCGGTGCCGCCGACAATACCCACCTGGATCATGGTCCTGAATATTCCTGTACGATTAGTAAGACGCTGGAAGAAGCATGATAAGAGGTGGCCGGTCAAAGAAAAAGTGCCGCGGTCACCGAAATGCGATTTTAGTCGCTAATTCGGCGATTCAAAACGATCGATACCCCATCATGGCCGCACTAGAGACTAGTTTCACGAAAATCATACACGGCATCCGCTGAAGTCGATCGTCTCCGCCTGTTGCCCGCCGCCATCACGCGGCATCGCCGCCCGCGCGGACGGCAACGGCTGACGAACGACGCCAAACTACGTATCATAAGCTAAATTTGCCAACCGTAGCCGAGGTCCGATACCGATGCGTTGGTTACTGCGCCTGCAGCGCACCACACGACTCATTATCCTCAGCGTCGTTCTCGGCGTGGTAGGTGCGCTTGGCGCCCAGCTGTTCATCTGGCTGTTGCACATGGCGGAGGTGTGGATCCTCACACCGATCAGCGGCTACAAATTCATTGACGTTGCCCAGGCCCACGCCATGGGCACGGCACCGGGCGGCGACCATTGGTACTGGCTGATCCCGGTCGCCACCACGCTCGGCGGACTCATCTCCGGCATCTTGGTCTACACCTGGGCACCCGAGGCCGAAGGTCACGGTACCGACGCCGCCGTCAAGGGATACCACCGCACCGCCGGGCGGATCCGTTATCGCGTGCCGCTGATCAAGACCATCGCCAGCGCGGTCACCATCGGCTCCGGCGGCTCGGCCGGACGCGAAGGCCCCACCGCGCAGATTGCCGCAGGCATCGGTGCCATCATCGGCGGTGTGCTCAATCTGCCGGACGAAGAGCGGCGCGTGCTCCTGCTGGTCGGCATGGCCGCAGGCCTGTCGGCCATATTCAAGAGCCCGCTGGGAACGGCGCTGTTCGCGGTGGAGATCCTCTACAGCACCATGGCCTTCGAAGGCCGCTATCTGACCTTCACCCTGATCGCATCGGCGGTCGCCTATACCATCACCGGGCTGTTCAACGGCTGGTCGCCGCTGTTCATTCTCCCCCGCGACGTGACCTTCGGAGCCCCGATCGATCTGTTCTGGTTCGTGGTACTGGCGGCCCTCGCCGGCGCTCTCGGCGCACTGTTGCCCACGGTGTTCTATTGGACCCGGGATGCCTTCCATAAACTGCGGATCCCCAATCAGCTGAAACCCGCCATCGGCGGACTCGGCATGGGTCTGCTCGGCCTGCTGGCACCGCCGCTGCTGGGCGGCGGCTATGGGTACGTTCAATTTGCCCTGCAGGGCGGCGGCGGGATGGCCGTATGGCTGTTGCTGGTACTGTCGGTAGGAAAAATCCTTGCCCTTTCGCTAACGGTTGCCTCCGGCGGGTCGGGCGGCGTGTTCGCGCCCAGCCTCTATGTGGGCGCCCTGCTGGGCGCCGCGTTTGCCGTGTTGCTGCACACCCTGGACATCACCGGCATTCCCACCACCGCGCTCGCCGTCGTCGGGATGGCCGCGCTGTTCGCCGGTGCCGCGCGCGTTCCCATCGCCTCGCTGGTGATGGTCGCGGAGATGACCGGCGGCTACCACCTGATCATGCCCACCATGCTGGCGGTCGCGGTCAGCTACCTGGTGCAGGTGGGACTGACCCGTACCTTCAAATACCCCACCCTGTACGAAGCCCAGGTACCCTCGCCCGCGGCCAGTCCGGCCAATGCGGAGATGTTTTCCGAAATCGTCACGGATTTCCTGCAGGAACATCGTTTGGACCGAGGCACGCTGCATCACCATCTCGCGCTGGCCCTGGCCAACGGTGAAGGGATCCCGCTGGCGCGCGGCCATGAATTGCTCTATCGCATTACGCTGGACCCCGGGACGCCGGCCGCCGGACAACAGGTGCGCCAGGTCGCCTGTCCCGACGTGGTCATCGTAGCGGTGCTGCGCGGCGAAAAGGAGATCATCCCGGCGGCAGACACCGTGCTGCTGGTGGGTGACGAACTGCTGATTGCCGGCACGCCCTCTTCGGCGGATGATTTCAAAGAGCGCATCGGCCCGCCCACCATGCCGAGCGACGAGGTGATCGAGCAATTGGAGGAGTCGCAAAACGCGGCACGCCCATAGACGATGCCCGCCGCTTGAACCGCCTTCACCCGCGCCCCACTATCACTGCACCACTGAACGGGCGCAGGGAACGGGCGGCGACGGGCCGCACCGCGGTCGAGGGAACGCAACGGCGGCGGGTGGCGTCCAATGGGGCTAGGACAACGGCTGGGACCGTAGGTCCATGACACTTTCCCGTACCACTACTTGATGCGGTCAAATACGACGATGAAACTGAAAGAGATTGCGATTGCTGTGTTCGCCCTGGCGCTGGTCGGCGCAGTCGGCTATTTGTGGTTCACTCCGAGCGGCCTGAAGTCGGTGCCGAACGTCTCGGTCGACGGGATCAACGGTCAAAAGCTGAATCTGGCGCAATACCGCGGCCATCCGCTCCTGGTCACCTTCTGGGCCACCGACTGCCCCGGCTGCGTGCAGGAGATGCCGCACCTGGTCAAACTCTATAACGAGCTGCAGCCCAAGGGCTTCCGGCTGGTCGCCGTCGCCATGTCGTTTGACGTGCTGAAACAGGTAAAGGTCATGGTGCAGGAACGCGGCCTGCCCTACACGGTGGCCATCGACAGCGACGGCAGCGCCGCCAAGGCGTTCGGCAATGTGCAGCTGACGCCCACGTCATTTCTCATCGATCCGCAGGGGCGCATCGTGCAGCAGAAGCTGGGCGACCTCGACTTCAAACAGCTGCGCAACCGCATCCAGACCATGCTCGGTCAGCCGGAGGCCGGCGCGTGAGTACCGCTTACCTCTGGGTCAAGGCGTTCCACATCATATTCGTCGTTTCGTGGTTTGCCGGCCTGTTCTACCTGCCGCGTCTGTTCGTCAACCACGCCATGGCCACGCAGCCGGCGGAGATCGCCCGTCTCAAGCTGATGGAGGGCAAGCTCTTCCGCTTCATGACGCCGTTGGGGGTGCTGGCGATCGCGTTCGGCCTCTGGCTATGGCTCGGCTTCGGCTTCCACGGACGCTGGCTGGAGGTGAAGGTGGCGCTGGTCGTCCTGTTGGCCGGCTATCACCTCTATTGCGGCCGGCTGGTGAAGCAGTTCGCCGCCGACCAGAACCGCCGCAGCGACCGCTTCTACCGCTGGTTCAACGAACTGCCCGTCCTGATCCTCACGGCCATCGTGATCCTGGTCGTGGTCAAGCCGTTCTGAAACCGCACCGAATCCCTATCTGAACAAAACTGGGCGAATCAATGTTACGAAAAATCGTAGGCGGCCTGCTGGCGCTGCTGCTGGCCGCCATGGCACTGTTCGGCTGGCTGGTATGGGAAGGCAACTACCACACGGTGCTGCGCGGCGAACTCTACCGTTCCGGCCAGTTGTCGGCAACGCAGCTGCAGCAACACATCAAGCAAGACGGCATCCGCAGCATCATCAACCTGCGCGGCGCCGCGCCGCGCTCCGAATGGTACCGGCAGGAGCTGGCCGTTGCGCATCGTGACGGCGTCGCCCACAGCGACGTCGACCTGTCGGCCGACGTGCCGCTGAGCGATACGCAGATGAAGCAGTTGGTGACCCTGATGGCCAACTCGCCCAAACCGCTGCTGCTCCACTGCCTGGGCGGCGCCGACCGCACCGGTCTGGCCGCGGCGCTCTATCTCTACGCGCTGAAAGGAGAGCCCGCCGAACAGGCGGGCGGACAGTTGGCGCTACGCTACGGCCACTTTCCCTACCTGTTCCGCGCCGGTGTCGCCGCGATGGACGATAGCTTTCACCGCTACATCACCGCCCGCCCGGCGGCGTCAGACACGAAGTGAGATTGTCGGCCAGCGCGTGCATCACCTCGAACCAGAGGTCGGGGCCTGGCGGCAATGCGGCGCCGAGCGGGTCCAGCACGCCGTGCCGCACCGAGGTTCCATCGGTGATGGCCGCCAGCAGCGGCGAGGGAAACTGGGGCTCGGAAAAGACACAGACGGCGCCGTGGGCCTGAATCAGCCGGCGCAACTCCAGCAAGCGGCGGGCGCCGGGCGGCTGCTCGGGATCGATCGACAAGGCCCCGACGGCGTGCAAACCGAAGGCGTGGTCGAAATAGTGGTAGGCGTCATGAAACACGATGAAGGGCCGTTGCCGCACCGGCGCCAGCTGTCGTTCCAGCGCCGCCTGCAACAGCGTTATGCGCCGCTCGGCGGCGGCGGCATTGGCGCGGTAACGGGCGGCATCGGCCGGGTCCGCCTCGGCCAGCAACGCCGCCGTCGTCGCCACGATGCGCCGCGCGTTGCCGGGGTCCAGCCACAGATGGGGGTCGATGGCACCGGCCTGCAGCGCTTCATGTTGCGCCGTACCGTCCGCTGACCAGATCCCGCCGTGGCGCAGTGGCAGGCGTTCGATCCCCGGCAGTTGCGACAGATCGAGCACCCGCGCCGAGGCGCCGAGGGAGGCGATGGGCTTGGCCAGCATACCGTCCAGCCCCTCGCCCACCCAGATGATGACATCGGCGCCGGCCAGCGCCCGGGCGTCGGAGGGGCGCAAGGCGTAGTCGTGCGGCGAGCGACCGCCGCTGATCAGCAGTTGAGGCCGGCCGACGCCCTGCATCACGGCGGCCACCAGGGAGTGCACCGGCGGCACGTCGACCACCACCCGCGGCGCGGCGGACACCGCCTGCGACAGCGCCAGGAACACAAGCCATAACCACGACAAAATAGAGCGCAACAATGATTCCTCCAGCGCAACGTCACCGACGTTGTGTAATATCAACGGCAACGTTATAGCACATCGTCCGCAACGGCAGCCGCGACCGGCGGCGCCGCAGGAGCCTGACCATGAACGACGACCAACGGCCGGTACTCGCCGAGGCCCACGGGATAACGGTGCGCTACGGCGAGCGCACCATCCTCGACGACGTGCACCTGCGCGTCCATGCCGGGGAGATCGTCACCCTGATCGGGCCCAACGGCGCCGGCAAGTCGACCCTGGTGCGCATCATGCTGGGCCTGCAGCGCCCCGACCGCGGAATGGTCAGCCTGGCCAAAGGGGTGACGGTCGGCTACGTGCCGCAGCGGCT
>CAYQWR010000077.1:0-11494 GCA_964421235.1 uncultured Thiohalomonas sp.
GTATAGCGATAAATCCAACACGCTACTTTGGAATTTATTGAGCGAGCTACCATTTGCTATCCCGCCAGCGGAAAATGCAACGACCATAAATAGAAATACCGCAAGCATCGCTTGAAATATCGAACCCGCTATCACCCAAATTAATGACATGGCCCCTCCTGGTTTAGTGTTTTTGTATGTCCAACGAACCGTGGCATCTCTATGTGCCTGTTTCGGGACAGTATACTAAACCGAAGATCCTGGTCCATGAATCAGGAAACCTATCGCCCAAATGTGAGCGAATGGGGCTGGAAGGCGGTGCCGGCATAAATCCGCGGCCAAAATGACTTGACCGCGACACCTGCACGGAAATGTTCAGGGCAACGCGAGTACCGTTTCGGCACCGTCCCAGCTCAGCCGTTGCACCCAGCGTTGCGGGTCGGTGTTGCCGCAATGGAGCAGCAGCAGGGTCTTGCCGTCCATCAGCGCCTGGTGCAGTTCGTCGAGTTTGTCCTGGGCGATGCCGGTGCGGCGCAGCGCGGTGGCGACGCGGGTGACGGCGGCGGCGCCGGCACCGATCCCGGCACCGGCGGCGGCGCCGACGATCGCTTCGGCGATGGGGCCGGCGGCGAGCAGCGGGCCGATGCCCGGTACCACCAGCAGCCCCAGTCCCACCAGCACGCCGCCCAGGGCGCCCCACACGGCGCCGTGTTCACCCCACACCTTGATGCGCTCTTTGTTGTTGCTGTAGGTGAGTCCGAGAAAGTCGTCGCCGGAGCTGGTGGCGCGGTGCAGTATCGATAGCTGATCCATGGGGAAGTCGTGGCCGATCAGTTGTTCCACCACGGCGTGCGCCTTGTTGGGATCGGCGAAAACGGCGGCGACAAGTTTTTCATGTTGCGTGGCTTGATTCATGGCGTGGACTCCGTCAAATGGGTTGGTGAATGGGTAGTGATTTTAAAAATTATGGTGTGAATCACGGGGAGCCGATGTGCTGAAATCGTGGGCCATAAGACTTGATATTCATTTATCCCTGCGCGCTCCGTGTCCTCCGTGGTCAATCGCTTTTGCTGCTAATGTTTTGCGCGTTCAGCGCTGCCACAGGATCAGCGGCAGTTCGAACGGTATTGCGGCCAGCGGGTGGCTGGGACGCACGCGCGCGGTGTAGTCGCCGATGGGGCGGCGTTTGCCCAGTTCGCCGAGGTAGCGGTAGCCGTTGGTGGTGCCTGCGACGGCACCGTCGCGGCGCAGTGCTATGGCCTCGGCGCCGGCGTGGTTGCCTGCGTCGGCGTACATTTCGACGGTGACGGCATCGGGCGTCAGTTCGTCGAGAAACAGCTGTACCTCGATCTGCCAATGGTCGTCCCGTTCGGTCAGCTCCACGTGTCCGAACCGCAGATTCTCCCACTGTTCCGTTAGCTGTTGCCGCCATTTCTCCAACTGATGCGCGAGACGACACGATTCGGCGCTGCGTTCGCGGTAGGCGGCGGCGCCCGGCAGGTAATACTGTTCGGTGTATTCGCGCAGCATGCGGTTGGTGGAGAACTGCGGCGTGAGCCGCGCCATGCTCTCGCGCATGCGCGCCACCCAGGCGGCGGGTATGCCGCTGGCGTCGATGTCGTAAAACAGCGGTATTACCTCCTGTTCCAGGATGCGGTAGAGGTCTTCGGCCTCCTTGCGATCCCAGGCGGGATCGGAATTGTGCTCCTGCCGATCGCCCAGCGCCCAGCCGACGTCGGGGGCGTAGGCCTCGGCCCACCAGCCGTCCTGCTCCGACAGGTTGAGTCCGCCGTTGACCAGCACCTTCATGCCGCTGGTGCCGCTCGCCTCCCACGGCCGCCGCGGCGTGTTGATCCAGACATCGACCCCCTGCACCAGTTCGGCCGCCAGGGAGATGTCGTAGTCCTCGATGAATACCACGCGATGGCTCAGTTCGGGACGGGCGGCAAAGTCGTTCCAGGCGCGTACCATGCGCTTGCCATCTTCGTCCCGCGGGTGGGCCTTGCCGGCCAGCACCAGTTGCACCGGGTGTTTCACGTCGGTGAGCAGGCGCACCAGGCGTTCGGGGTCGTGCAGCAGCAGGGTGGTGCGCTTGTAGGCGGCGAAGCGGCGGGCGAAACCGATGGTCAGGATGTTGGGGTCGAGCAGATGCTGGCAATGGCCGATCACGCCGCGGGCGGCGCGTTGCCGCGTAACGCGGGTGCGGATGGCTTTGACCATCTGGGCGCGGGCGGCGCCGCGCGCCACCCACAACACTTCGTCGCTCAGGCGGCGCAGGTTGTGGGCGATGTTCTCCAGCGTGCCGAGCCAGCGCTTCTCGCCGCAGGCGTCGGTCCACAACTTATCGGCGGCGGCGGAGTCCCACGACGGCACGTGGACGCCGTTGGTGACGTGGCCGACAGGGATCTCGCTGCGCGGCCAGCGCGGGAACAGCGGCTGGAAGATGCGGCGGCTCACCTCGCCGTGCAGCGCGCTGACGCCGTTGGCGGCGAGCGCGCCACGCATGGCGAGATACGCCATGTTGAACGGTTCGCCGTCGTCGGGAGCGGCGCGTCCCAGGCGCAGCAGCCGCGCCATGCCGATGCCGAGCTGGTCGGCGTAGGTGCTCATGTATTGGGTCATCAGTTCCGGCGTGAAGCGGTCGAAGCCCGCTTCCACCGGCGTGTGGGTGGTGAACAGATTGCCGGCGCGGGTGGCGCGCAGCGCCACCTCGAAGGAGATTTCATTGCGCTGCATGAAGCTGCGCGCGCGCTCCAGCACGGCAAAGGCGGCATGGCCTTCGTTGAGGTGGCAGACGTCGCACTCGCGGCCGAGCGCCTCCAGCAGGCGCCAGCCGCCGATGCCCAGCACCATCTCCTGTTTCAACCGCATCTGCGAACCGCCGCCGTAGAGTTCGGCGGTGATGCTGCGGTCGCGCGGCGAATTGAGCAAATCGTTGCTGTCGAGCAGATAGAGGTCGACGCGCCCGACAGTCGCATGCCAGCCGCGCAGGTAGACGGTGCGGCCCGGCAGTTCGATGCCGATGCGCAGCCAACCGCCGTCCGCGTCGCGCAGCGGCACCACCGGCAGCATGGTCGGATTGTTGTAGGGGAAGAAGGCGAGTTGTTCGCCGTACCGATCGAACTCCTGACGGAAATAGCCCTGCTGGTAGAGCAGGCCGATGCCGACGATCGGTGCATCCAGATCGGTGGCCGCCTTCAAATAATCGCCGGCCAGGATGCCCAGTCCGCCCGAATAGATGGGCAGGGATTCGTCCAGGCCGAACTCCATGCTGAAGTAGGCGATGCCCTTCAGCGTATCGTCGCTGTAGGTCTCCCGGTACCAGCCCGGCTGCTCCAGATAGCGGCGCCGGGTGGCCTGCTGTTTGGCCAGATGCGACAGGAAGTCGGGATCGTGCAGCAGTTCGTCGAGACGCTCGTCGGAGATGCTCTCCAGCATCATCCAGGGGTCGCGGGTGATATCCCACAACTCGGGGTCGAGCTGCTGCCACAGCCGGTCGGCGGCGTGATTGGAGTTCCAGCGCAGATCGAGGGCCAGTTCGGCCAGACCGTTGAGTTTTTCCGGCAATGCGCGCGGCAGATAACGGCTCGGGTCCATGATGCGCTCCCTGCCGAGGACTCAGTGGGTCGGCGCCAGCCAACTGTCGCCGTTGCGGGCGACCAGTGCTTCCGCCGCTTCCGGTCCCCACGAGCCGGCGGCGTAGTTGGGGAAATCGGGGGCGGGGTTGCGTTCCCAGGCCGTCAGCACCGGCTCCACCAGTTTCCATGCCGCCTCCACCTGGTCGGCGCGCATGAACAGCGTCGGATCGCCGGCCATCACGTCCCACAGCAGCGTCTCATAGGCCTCGGGTACCTCGGCGCCAAACGCCTCGCGATAGGAAAAGCGCATCGCCACCGGGTGAAGGCGGACGTGGAAGCCGGGCTCCTTCGCCGTGAATTTCAACACGATGCCCTGTTCCGGCTGGATCTGGATCACCAGACGCGTGGGCTCGGCGTTGAGTCCGACCACATCGGGGAAGGAGCGGTGCGGCACATCCTGGAAGCGTACCGATATCTCGGCCACATCCATCGCCAGGCACTTGCCGGTGCGCAGATAGAACGGCACCCCCTGCCAGCGCCAGTTGTCCACGTAGAGCTTGAGCGCCGCGAAGGTCTCGATGTTGGAATTGGGCGCAACGCCGGTCTCCTCGCGGTAGCCGTTGGCCTCGACGCCGCTTACCCAGCCGTGGCCGTACTGGCCGCGGGCGGCGAATTCATGCACCAGATCCGGCGGGATCGGGCGGAGGGCGCGCAGCACATCCATCTTCTTGTTGCGCACGTCGTCGGCATCGTAGGTGGCGGGCGGTTCCATCGCTACCAGACACAACAGTTGCAACAGATGATTCTGGATCATGTCGCGCAGCGCACCGGCCTGCTCGTAATAGCCGCCGCGGCTGCCGATGCCGCCGGTCTCGGCGACGGTAATGGCGATGTGGTCGATGTAGCGGCGGTTCCAGATCGGCTCGAACAGCGGATTGGCGAAGCGCATGGCCAGCACGTTCTGCACCGTCTCCTTGCCCAGGAAGTGATCCATGCGGAAGATCTGCGATTCGTCGAAGGCATCCGTCAGCACGTCATTCAGGGCGCGGAAGGTATCGAGGTCGTTGCCCATCGGCTTCTCCACCACCAGTCGTGCCGGCGAGTGCTCCTTGCCGAGGCCGGCCGCCGCCAGTCCCTGGGCGATGGGCGCAAACAGCGACGGCGGCGTCGCCATGTAGAACAGATGCACCACGGATGAACACCAGATCTGCTGCTGCTTTTCCAGCCGCTCGCGCAGCTCCACGTAGCTTTCGGTCTTGAGCAGGTTGGCGGTGCGGTACTCGAACAGTTTGGCGAAGCTCTGCCAGGTCGCATCGTCCTGCGGCTGGCGGCGCGAATGCTGCGCCACGGCGTTGCGGTAGAGCGCGCGCAGCTTGTCGGAGTCGATCTCGCTGCGGTCGACGCCGATCAGGCAGAACCGCTCCGGAAGATGGCCGTCGATAAACAGGTTGAACAGGGCAGGGATGATCAGCCGCTGCGACAGATTGCCGGTGGCGCCGAACAGGACAAAGGCAATGCATTGATCTCGAATATCGGTTTCCATGGCGGTTCTTGGTTGTTTTTTGAGTACCCATAACCATAGACCATGAATCGGCGGGAATGTTTCCGAACAGACACCGCTGAACGCTCTATGCCGCCGTCCGCGGTCACGGCGTCGGTTGAATACCCAGGATGTCAGGATTCATGACGAGTGGGCAAATCCGCTCCGTTACTCATCCGTTAACGCAAACATCATCTTCACATGGCCGGCGGGTAGGATGTGGTGAGCATCGCGAACCGCATCATTCGCGTCTGATTGGCGGAGGTGTCGCCGATAATCTGTTCGCCGCGATCGATGCGGTTCGTGCCTCGGCAAGCGTTCCTTGCGTTTCTCTGCCTCCTGGTGCCACCGAATCCCACCTGGGATGCCGGCGGTCGGTTGCGCGGTATCCAGTAGGCCGCCGCAACATGCCTAACCGCTGACCGGAACGCCGAGCACCTTTTGCAGCACGATGTCGACGAGGCCCAGGGCAATTTTCTCCAGACGGGCGCGGACTTGGATCTCCAAGGTATTTTTGTACTGCTGTATGAGTTGCTGCCGCGAATAGAGCAGGGCCTTGAGTTCGTCGTCGCTGAGCTCGCCCTTGGCGCGAGCCTGGAGCCACTCCTCCATTTTCTGGCCGGTCTCCTTGATGACCGAGTTCGTATCCTCGGAGGCGGAGGTGAGCAGTTCCTTCAACTGCTCTCGGACATACTGCATGGATTCGCCTTTGATTGAATCGACTACTTCATCGATAACGCTCATGTCATGGACTCCTTATTTGGCCGATGCGCCGACGCGGGACAGTTCGCCTTTGATGGCCCAGTCGTAGTTCTGCCCGACCTGTTGTTCCTCCTGCTGCGAGAAATACTTGCCGAAGAGTTTTTTGCTGCTCAGGCTCAATTTGCATTCGTTTTTGAAGACGTTATGCAGATAGTCGAAGGCGTGGACCCGGCTCTGGTCGTTCTTGCCCGCGGCATACGCCGTCGCTTCGCGGAACTTGAGTTCCCCGGTATTGCAGGCACTCTTTACCGCGGTCTCGTTCCAGGTCTTGTCGTCGCCGACGGTGAAATCGTCCAGAAACATGAGGTGGTACGCCTTCAGGCTGGTGAAGTATTGGTAGGCGGAGGCGTCGTAATGAGAGACGAACAGGGAGCAGCCGGCGACGGTGAAGGACGCCAGGATCAACAGCAGAGCGTTTCTGACAGTTCCTTTGAGCTGTTTTGGCATGGTGCATTTCCTCGTTAATGGTTCTGGTAAGGTGCGGTGTCGTGCAGGTCCGTTGGTTCGCCGGTCGGGTGCGATGCCGTTAGCCGACAGGGTCGGCAAGTGGTTGAACGATGGCGGGATGTATTGCCGGCTGGCGACGGCGTTCAGTGAGGCAGGGGCCGCAGACGGTTGTCGCCGTCTTTGAGGGCGGTGCATGAGAGGCTTCGGGGACTGCAATATCTCTTCCATGAATACGTCCATGTAAAATTGTTTCGTTCAGTCTATCCACCATTCCGGCACGGTGGCAAGCTTTTGGGTATCCGGGACAAGCGGACGACGGCCGTCACGCCCCGTATTTCTCCATGACGCCAACCGAAGGTGGTACCTCCGGGACTGAATATCCATCATTCGGTCCCGGATGGTTGATTCGACTGCCCGACCCACAGGAAGATTCAACGCATGGGCTTCGTTCCTGTGCTTTCAAATATGTATCGCAGTCAACCGGTCTTGGTCGCTTGATTTACTTTTATATTCTTGACTTGCAGTACATAAGAGAGGATGGCGTTCCAGAATCCGGAACCGCCGCTTACCAGCAGACCGACGGTGAAGATGCCGATGGGGCTGTACCAGCCCGCGGGAAGCGCTTCCGGGGGCAGGCTGTTGGTGGCAAAAGCCAGCGTGGTCGTGGCAATTCCTGCCGCTACCGCCAGGACTTGAAGCGTCGCCTTGCGTCTACCCTCGGCTTTTGGATCGGTCTTCTTTTCGTTGAGATAAGGCACCAGGCCTTTGATGATTTCCACCAGTCGCTCCGATGAAACACTTAGTGCGGCCAGCAATCCAACGGTGGTTTCTAGCATGGTCTCCTCCAATGAGCATAATGTCGGCCGAACTGCAGAATAGCGTATCCATGCCGGCGGCCGGTTGGGCATGGCACCTTTCACTTGAAGATATATATTTCCCGGAGGTCGACAGATGGAACCTTCCAGGTTGAGCGACTGATATCTTGTATGGATATCGACCCTTGACGCAACATTTTGATGTTTTTTCGCTTTTGCCATTTTTCGAATCGACTGCACCGATGTGCGTGGATAGTCGTGATTTTTTGAATGAATATGTTTTATTCAGGAAAGCCGCCTGCCGCCTGGAAGGAAGAGTGACGGCAATTCAGAACGTTCGTCC
Organism: uncultured Thiohalomonas sp.; assembly: GCA_964421235.1. GTDB lineage: Bacteria > Pseudomonadota > Gammaproteobacteria > Thiohalomonadales > Thiohalomonadaceae > Sulfurivermis. The sequence continues at coordinate 7,465 of CAYQWR010000077.1, forward strand.
CAGGTAAAGGTAGAAGGCATAGTGACCGCCGTCCGCCCGGCCATAGGCCAGGTACAACGGCCCGAAGATCGTATTGGCGGCTCCGTACACGCTGGCGGCGTACCGCAGGCCGGACAGCCGCACGTCCTTCCGCTGTGCCCACACGTTTCCGGCTTCGAGAGAAGCGCCCAGGTAAACGTGGTCCGCGAGACCGCCGGCGCCGCCGCCGACGCGGCGACGGTAGCGCAATTCGAACAAGGCCAGGTCGTGGCCGCGCAACTGATCCGTTCCCAGCCCACTGAGGTGAAACAGGCCGCCGAGCGTAAACTCGTCGTAGTAGGGCAGTGTGGTGTCGAGACTGCTGCCCAGCTGTGCGACTGCCAGGAGCGTATGCGGGCCGGTGCTGAATGCCTGTTGCCAGTGCGCTGAGAGTTTGTCGTAGGGAATTTCCGCGCCGAGCCATCGTCTTGCACCGTACCAGTTCAAGCCGCCAATGCCGCCTCTCTGCGGAAAGCCGACGGCATCGAGGTTGTCGTAGGCCAGCTTGATGCGCCACGCCCTCTGCCGCGCGTCGAACGTCGGCAAGCCGCTGCCGGCGGTCGCCGCGTTTGCACTGATCTGTTGCCCAGTCCATCCCATGCGCAGCTCGGCGCTATTTCCCAGTGTACGACCGATGTCGATCCCCGCTCCGGTGATCGTGGTGCGATATGTTGCGATGCGCGTTCCGTCAAGATAGGCGCCCTGATCGCTGCGGCCGATCTCCAGGCGCGGCGCTACAAAATAGCGGCCGGCGGCGTCCAGGGGTTGATAGAATTCGCTGTCGAGATGCGGATCGGTGCCCAGGGCCAGTTTGTTGCGAAGTTCGGCGCCGCGGGAGTTGAGCCACGTCATCGTATAATTCACCAGCAGATCGTAGTGCTGGTCGCCCACGAAGTCCGCATTGATGTTGAAACCCAGACTGAGATAATTGGGGCCCCAGGGTTTACCCCGTGCGGTGACGATTAAACCGTGCCTGCCTCCCTCCGTTGCCACGCGATAGTCGACCCGGTCGAAGTCGCCAAGACCGTAGATGCGTGCCATATCTTCGCGCAGGGTGTCCGCGTCCAGCGTCTCGCCCGGCTGTACCCGCAGCAGCCGGCGGATGGCGGCGTCCGCTACCGGCGAATGGTTTTCCACGCGAATAAAATCTATGCGCAGAGCGGACGGCGTCGCTCGCGCGCGTTGGCGCGCGAGGAATTTTTGGTACTCCGGCTCGGATACCGAATAGCGTCGCAACAGTGGCGCCAGCCGTAGTGTCGCCGCTTCGCCGTCTGCGATCGCCCGTGCGCCAGCGGAGAAATCGGCGAAGCCGACATCGTCCAGGTTCGGGACGATCGCCACGTCGCCCGGCCGCAACAGCTTCTTTTGCTGCTCGGTATTGCCGCGGGTGACGATGCGGAATGTCTGCGTCGAGGTATTCAGCAGTGAATTGAGATCCTTTTGCGGCAAGAGTGGCGTGCCGACGTCCACTGCAATCACGACATCGGCGCCCATGGCGCGCACTACGTCGACCGGTAGGGCGCGTACCAGGCCGCCGTCGACGAGCAGATGGCCATCGTTCTCTACCGGCGCAAAGACGCCCGGTATGGACATGCTGGCACGCATCGCGGAAGTCAGATCGCCGTGGTCAAGGACCACCATCGTGCCGTTGCCGATATCGGTGGTCACGGCGCGGAACGGCACGGGCAATGCGTTGAAATTGCCGATGGTCGCCACAGGAAAGGCCATTTCCCGCAGCGTGGCCGTGAGATTCTGGCCGGCGATCAAGGAGCGCGGCAGCACGAAGTGGCCGTCCTTGTAACCGAGATCGAGCTTGGCCAAATGATTGAGATCGTCCTCACGGCGACGAAACGGCATGTAGCGTCGCGGCGACTTGTCGTCGAAGGTTCTGTCCCAGTCGACATGCAGCATGTCGTGCTCCAACTGCTGCGGCGACAGCCCGCTGGCGTAGAGCCCGCCGACCACGGCCCCCATGCTGGTGCCGGCGATATAGTCGATCGGTATCCGCAACTCCTCGAGCGCCTTCAATACCCCGATATGGGCGGCGCCGCGCGCACCGCCGCCGCTGAGCGCCAGACCGATACGTGGACGCTCCTGCGTGGCCGCACTGGCCGGCGCCGCGACAACACAGGAAGGAAGCAGTGCAGCGCAGACAACGAGCGCATGTATCAGTGCGTGCAATGGAAAGATGGCAGCCTGTGTGACCGTGATGGCGCGGGTTCCGCCAAGGCGGTGGCGGCTGCAAGAGGTCGAACTGCCGTGTCCCAATTCCATGTAGTAGAGCATCCCGCATTGACGGCAGTGCGCCATAGAACCTGCCTTTATATATTCGGGTCAGGCAAAGGTGTCGTTACTACAGTTTAATGGAAGTTTCCAATAGGTATATAGAACAGCAGACGAAGCACATGGGGGTCGGACCGAAGTCCGACCCACGGGGAACATGAGTGGACGTTATCTCAAGCAGATGCGAAGACTCATAATTGAACCCGTGGCACGAGGTATCGAACCGTATCTGTTGGGCCGAGCTCCTTCCTGATACGCGTCGGCATCGGCGAGGCTCAGGTTGCCGCTGCCGTCGTTGCATAAAATCGAATCACGACCGTGATCAGCAGGCCCAGCATGAATGAGGCCAGGGTGGCGGCCGTTCTGAATCCGATTATCGGAGTAAACAGATTCTCCGGCTTGAATAGGTATGCGATGGAGCTGTCGACCTTGCCAACCAGGTAGCCCGAGACGAACAGCGATACAAACGAGGCATATTTCTCGAAATCGGAGAGTTGGTTGCCGTTATAGGGAGTCAGGAAAATACCGATAACCCAGCCAATGGTGCCTCCAAGTATGACGAGGGTGAGGTTGATCGGTATGTCGTGCGGTTCCTTTTTGACCTTGGTTGAAAGCCATAGTATTGCCGCGAACGCTGCGGTTATCACCATGGTGCTGACGGCGAGTTTGATATTCATGTCGTTACCTCCCTGTTCCCTGTATTAGTCGGTCATCGTTCCGATGAATATAATCGATGCGGGTTTTTGCGTCTTTGGATGAATGGGTTCGCGCACCTCTTTCAATATCAGTCCGTCGTTCGCGAATAGTTTTACCCAATTCTCCAGAGTTCTGAAATACCATGGAGCCGGATCGGTGAAATCGGTGCTGAATCCGGCCCAGGAGCCTTCGCGCCAGCCGTCGCAGTAGGGGAGGTCGCCGCAGGCGGAAACGGGGTGCAGGGTCTGGACGATGAATGCGCCTTGCGGGGCCAGCAGCGATCGTATGACGCTGAAGATCCCTTCGACCGACTCCTTGCCCAGAAGGGAGAAGTTGCAGACGGCAACGTCAACCGAGGCCTTGAGCTTTCCGGCGGCGATCTCTTCGTAGGACAGCGTGCGGAAATCGCCGCCGCCGGCGCGTTGGGCGGCCTCAATGAGGGTGGGAACGACGTCTGTGCCGAGTACCTGAATATTCCGGGCAGCCAGTTCGCGGGCCAGCCAGCCTTCGCCGCAACCGATGTCAAGGACGGACGCCGGGGAACGGTCCAGTATCGCGTTGATGATGGCGTGGTCGGTTGCCTGTTTGCGGCTTTCGATTTGGCCTTCGCGTACCGCACTCGTCCATGGGAGAGCGTTCTTGTTCCATGAGGTAGTGATTCTTTCGTCGCTTAATAGAGCATTATCCATCATGTATTCCGGGCGCTGAGTGTCATCGTGCGGGGCTGACACAAACTTGCCGTGGTCCGTGATCTTCCGAAAAAACATTGCTCTCGCCAAGACGCGAAGAACGCCAAGGGGACTCCTGCTGAATCTTCACCTTCGCGGGATTCGCGTCTTGGCGAGAGAACGCCTCTTCATGTACCCACAAATTCTGCCGACGAGCCATATGTTCTAACGTCTATCGAAAATAAATCTGTTGCCTCTTGTTGCGTCTTCTCGCGACAGATGCGGTTCGTTCCTCACCGCATCCTACGTGCTCGTGCTTGCGTATTACGTTCTGTCACGCCAATAGCCAGGCCTACGACTTTGAT
>CAYQWR010000078.1:0-8436 GCA_964421235.1 uncultured Thiohalomonas sp.
GGCGCCGCCCTCGACCAGCCCCCGGGTCGCCTCGAAATAGCCATCGACCAGATGGTCGAAGGTGACGGCGCGGAAGCCCGGAGTGATGACGTCGGGAGAGATGTTGGAGGTACGGTTGGTGGGGCCGAGCACACCGGCCACGTAGCGCGTGCGGCCGGTCGCTCCCGGCGTCCTGCCTCCCGCGACACTAGCACGTCCCTGCGCGTCGTCCCTGCGCTCGAACTCGTCGGCCACCTCGCGCGCCAGGCGCGCGCCGGCCACGTTCATCTCGTAGGCCAGCGCCTCCATGCCGTAGTCGGCCTGGGAGATGGTGTTGGCGCCGAAGGTGTTGGTCTCGACGATGTCGGCGCCCGCCTCGAAATAGGCGCGGTGGATCTCGCGCATGATCTGCGGCTGGGTCAGCACCAGCAGGTCGTTGTTGCCCTTCAGGTCGGACGGCCAATCCTTGAAGCGCTCGCCCCGATACTCCGCCTCGCCCGGCTTGTAACCCTGGATCATGGTGCCGGTGGCGCCGTCCAGGATCAGGATGCGCTCGTTGAGGGTTTGGACCAGTTGGGCGCTGCGTGCGCCGGTGTAGGTGTGCGACATGGAGACCCTGCTATTTCGAGGTAAACAGCGGGCATTTTAACACGGCTGGAACGCGAAAGAGTTTAACCACGGAGGGCACGGAGAACACCGAGCGTCTGTGGTGTAAAAAACATGATCCGCGCACGATATGAAGGGGGTGATATAGATCAGACTTGGAAGTGCCGTCAATTTTTGGCGGGTACTCATCCGCGAATTGATAGGTTTTAACTCCGTGCCCTCCGTGGTTAGTCCGTTTTCGCCGGGCGGTAGTCGACGGCGTGCAGGAACAGGTCGATGAGCTGGCGGATCAGCTCGTCGAGGGTGAATGCCTTGTAGCGTTCGGCATCGAGGATGCACTTGTCGTAGACCGCTTCGCGTATCAGGCCGATGAACATCAGCGCGGCGACCCGTTCGTTGGTCGTGCGGACATATTTCTCCTGCGCCAGCTCGCGCAGGCTGTATTCGATGTAGTCGGCGATGGACTGCCAGCGACTCTGAAAAAAGCGGCGTGCGGTCTCCGCGTTCTCCAGCGACGCCTGCAACTCCATGCGGAACAGGTCGGGGTCGGCGGCGATGCGCTCCACCGATACCCGGGTGATGCGGCGCAGCACGCTGGCGAAATCGTCAGGACCGTCAAGCGCCGCCTCGATGTAGGTTTCACGCGAGGCCGACAGGCCGTCGATCACCGCTTCGTATAACGCCTCCTTGGAGGCGAAGTGCTGGTAGAGCACCGCGGGACTGACGCCGACGCGACGCGCCAGGTCGTCCACCGATACCCCGTGATAGCCCTTGTCGGCAAACAACACCTTGGCCACCGCCACGATCGAGGCTCTACGCTCCGCCGCCTTCATGCGTTTTGTCATATCAACCGCCCGACAGAAATAAATGAACCACGGGGGGCACAGGGAATACGAATGTCATGGAGACACCTCGGCTTATATTCCCCCATGTTCCCCGCGCCCCCCGTGGTTCAGGCTTTTGTCTTCTAGTGCTTCCGGATCAGGAACGCGAACGCCCCACCGTCGCTGTCGCTTTGCAGCAGTTCATTACCGGTCTGCTTGCAGAAGGCCTCGAAGTCCTTCACCGAACCGGGGTCGGTGGCGACGATCCTCACCACCTCGCCGCTCTGCATGCCGGCGATGGTCTTCTTGGCCCGCAGGATCGGCAACGGGCAGTTGAGGCCGCGCGCATCCAGTTCTTGCTGGTAGTTCTGCATTATCCCTCTCCTTACTTTGGCAACCACTTTCCCGCCGAAGGGGCGGAACCCACGCCACATAAGTGAACGTTCGTTTATTTAAGATCGGGATACACCGACTGTCAAGGCACATCGGCCCGTCCGCCGGTGACCAACGACGTCAGAAATTGACAAATGTCGGCGATTTGTGACGCCGTCTTCGTTATAACTGCCCTTTCCGTCGTTAAATCGGTGCTCTCCACCCATCGGCTTTCGTATCAGGGAATTGGCTCACCTGCATGGACAACTCGCCCCATTATCGTGTCGTTTTCGCCGGACGGTTGCTCGATGGCTTCGCGGCCGACGAGGTCAAGCAGAGCCTGGCTTCCCAGCTGCGATTGAGTCCCGCCAAGGTCGTCGCCTTCTTTTCCGGCGAGAAACAGGTGCTCAAGCGCACCGTCACCCTGGAGCAGGCGCAACGCTACGTGACCCTATTCACCGGCATCGGGCTGGCGACCGCCGTGGAGACGCTGGGTAAATCCGAATCGGACGACCGGGCAGACGACGACGCCCCGCAGCCCGAAGCACGCCCGTTGCCCCCGCTGCGTCCCGTGCGCAGCAACCTCCTCTACAAACCGCTGCTCGGTCTGGCCGCCCTGTGCAACATGGCCATGTTCCTGCTCTACCTGGCGACGCTGGCGACACTGCTGCTGGTGCTGCTCAATCCCTACGCCCTGGCCGCCTGGCTGTTCGCCTCGCTGGACAACCCGTTGCTCGCCTCGGCGGTCTATGCCCTGACCCTGGTGTTCGGGCTGCTTTTCACCGCCCTGCTGGCCAAGCCGCTGCTCTCCCTGCGTCGGGCTCAATACCCCACGGTGGCGTTGTCGCAGGAGCAGGAACCGGACCTGTTCGAATTCGTCGCCGACGTGTGCGAAACCGTGGGCACGGCGCCGCCGCGGGAGATCCTGTTGAGCAACGACGCCACCCTCGACATGCGTTTTCAGGACGACGTGACCGCCGTGATTGAGGGGCGTACGACGCTGATCCTGGGGCTGCCGCTCGTCGCCGGCCTCAATGTGCGCCAGCTCGCCGCCGCCCTGGCCCAGACCGCCTACGGCTGGGGACCGCATCGCGGCGCGCGCACCGCCCGCTTTCTCCAACGTTACACCGCCTGGCTGCTGCGCGCCGGCGACGGCAGCGATTTCGTCGCCCGGCGCCTGCTGCGCTGGCAGCGCAGGACGCAAAAGAACCGCTACCTGGTCGACAGTCTGCTGCGGCTGTGCCGTTGGGCGCGGCTGCCGCTGGCCCTCAACCTGTGGCTCAACCGGCTGCTCGCCGGGCGCGCGTTCCAGCGCCGTGTCGCCGATGCCGATGCCGCCGCCCGCCGCCTTGCCGGCAACGCCGACTTCCGCCGCATGCTGGAGCAAAGCCGGGTGCTGACCCACGCGGCGCAGCGCACCATTCCCGCGCTGCGCCGCATGTGGCGCGACCGCGGCGAGGTGCCGGACAACATCGCCATGGCGGTGGTGGCGCAGGCCTCGACCTACCCCGCGTCGATTCACGACCAGTTGCGCAGCGAACAGGAGCTCCACACCCCTGCCCGCGATGCCCTGTTGCCCAGCGATGGCCAACGCCTGCGCCACCTCGACCTGATACAGGAGGAGGGCAGCTACCGTTGCCGCTCCGCCGGCGCCGTGGTGTTCCAGCGCTTCGACAAGCTGATGCACAACATGACGATGCGCTACTACCATCGCCACCTGGGACTGCCGGTCACCACCAACAAGCTGATCCGCACACCGGTCAAGGGCAGCCAGGAGTACCACGCCAACAATTACATCGCCTGTTATTTCGGCACCCTCTACGCCGATCTGGTGCCGATCAAGCTGGCCCGGCGGCTGAAGGAACTGCGCGCAGACGGCGACGCGGCCGTGCGCCACTGGCAGCTGGCGCTGACCCTGATCGAGAAGGAAAAGGCGAAAGCCAAGGCGGCCCTCACGACACTGCACCAGGCCGACGACGATCTCGTCACCGTCAGCAACCGCGAACTGCTGCACCGCGCCGCGCGCAGCTACCGCCTGCGCGGTGCGCCGCTGCTGGGCCGACACACGGAGCAGGTGCACCAGACCTGCCGCAACTACGAAAACCGGTACGACGCGGCCATGCGCGATGCCGACAAGGCGGTCACCCCCTACGTCGGCCGGCTGGCGGCGGCGCTGGCGCTGCTCGGCCGCGACGACGTGACGCTGCAGCTGGCGGGCGCCGAGGCGTTGCGCGGCGAGACGGACAAACTGTTGCAGCTTTCGGAGAAGATCGAAGGCGTCTATCCGCAGCTACAGAGCCTGCGGCTGGCGACGCTGCTGCTGGAATCGCTGCTCAGCGACGATTCGCGGCGCGGACAGCGCCGTCTGCGCGACCTGATCGTTGAAAAATGCGACGACATCCACCGTCTGTTGCAGGGACTCGACGTCTCGCTGCGTCAGGCACAATTCCCGTTCCGCACCCGGCAAAACTACCGCAACCTGATGCATTGGGCGCAGCTCACCTCGCTGCCCGGCAACGACGCCGGCGCGCTGTTCGACCGCGGCACCGACACGGTGCGCAACCTGCTGCTGTTGCAGCGCTTCATCGTCGGCCGGCTCAGCGCCATCGCGTTGCAGGTGGAGAAAGCCTACGCGCTGAAGGTTGCTTGACAACCCCCTGCCGCGCATTAGCTTTACCTGGGTCAGCACGATCTTTTCAAGGAGGTAGTGCCATGACCACCGAGACCCTGCTCCATATCGACGAGACCCTCAGCACCACCGAGCGCGACGAGCTGCTGCGTTGGTTCGGCAACAGCGCCACGGGCATTCATCCCCACGTCCAGACGGAGAAACACCACCTGATGTTCGTGGCCTACAACCCGGAAGAGATGTGCCCCCACGACCTGGTGGCGATCGCCGGCGAACGCGGCGTGCACGCCCACGTCATCGACTTCTGAAAGCCATTGTGGGTCGGGCTTCAGCCCGACAGACAGGCTGTCGATGTACAGCGATCTTGTCGGACTGAAGTCCGACCCACAATCAATTGAAGAATCTCAGCACTGCTCCCACGGCAGCCCCTCGAAGCGCCAGCCGCCCAGGGCACTGCGGTGGTGATCGTCATCCAGTTCGCCCTCGAAACCGTCCAGCACGTTGTAGACGTCGCGGAAGCCGCCCTCGATCAGGGCGTTACCGGCATCCACCGAGCGCTTGCCGCTGCGGCAGATGAGGATCACCGGGGCGCAGCCCGCGTCGGTGTCGCAGATGATCCCGCCCAGCATCAGTTCGCGCACCTGGCGCGCGAAATTGGGATTGACCACCCAGTCGGGCTCGTCGATCCAGGGGATGTGAATGGCGCCGACCGGATGGCCGACGAACAGGAACTCCATATTGGAGCGCACGTCGACGAGGACCCCGCGCGGCTCGTCCTGCAACATTTGGTGGGCCTGACGCGGCGTCAGGTGTCTAAGCGCGTGCTCGGTCACGGCGGCATCCCCCTTATAACGTATTTTGTCGGTGGGACATCAGCCTAGCAGGTGGGCGCGAAGCGAACCCATAGAAGTTACTTATCATCCACCTCGACCTGCAGCACCGTGCCGTCCACGCCGATCACCCTGACCCGCCCCCCGGCGGCACAGTCGGGGCCGCTGACCTTCCAGGTGGAATCGTCCACGTGGATCTTGCCGGAACCGTTGACCATCGGCTCCGTCAGGATGAAGCTGCGGCCTACGTACTGGGCGCCGCGGCGGTTCAGGGTGGGACGGTCGGTGGCGATGGGACGGCGCTTCACGTAGACGCGGCCGGTGACGGTGACGGCCACGGACAGCGCCGCGTAGATCAGCACCTGCCACTCCCAGCTCATGGGGATCAGCCACAGCAGCAGGCCGACGATGGCGGCGGCGACGCCCATGAACATGAAGAAGGTGGCGGGCGTCAGCAGCTCCAGCACCAGCAGGATCACCGCCAGGATCCACCAGTCCCAGTAGTTGAGATGACCGAACAGCGCATCCATCAGGCGCGGCCCCCGCCGCCCTGTTTGGCCAGTGCCTCTTTCGCCAGTTCGCCGATGCCGCCCAGGGCGCCGATGACGCCGGACGAGTCGAGCGGCATGAAGATCAGCTTCTGGTTGTCGGCCGAGCCGATCTGCTTCAGCGCCTCCACGTATTTGGTGGCGACGAAGTAGTTGATGGCGTTGAGGTCACCCTTGGCGATGGCCTCGGAGACCATGAAGGTCGCCTTGGCCTCGGCCTGGGCCAGCCGTTCGCGCGCCTCGGCCTCGCGGTAGGCCGCCTCGCGCGCGCCCTCCGCCTCCAGAATGGCCGACTGCTTCTCGCCTTCGGCGCGCAGAATGGCGGCCTGGCGCGCACCCTCCGCCTCCAGGATGGAGGCGCGCTTTTCGCGTTCCGCCTTCATCTGCCGGGCCATGGCGTCGACCAGGTCGCGCGGCGGGGCAATGTCCTTGATCTCGATGCGGGTGACCTTGATGCCCCACGGCGTGGTGGCGTCGTCCACCACATGCAGCAGCTGGGCGTTGATCTTGTCGCGCTGGGAGAGCAGCTCGTCCAGGTCCATGGAGCCCATCACGGTGCGGATGTTGGTCATGGTGAGATTGAGGATCGCCAGCTCCAGCCGGTTCACCTCGTAGGCCGCCTTGGCGGCGTCCAGCACCTGATAAAAGACCACGCCGTCGACCCGCACCATGGCGTTGTCCTTGGTAATCACCTCCTGCGACGGCACGTCGAGCACCGTCTCCATCATGTTCATGCGCATGCCGATGCGATCAACGAAGGGGATGATCAGGTGCAAGCCCGGCTCCAGGGTCTTGGTGTAGCGGCCGAAGCGTTCGACGGTGTACTCCATGCCCTGCGACACCGACGTCACCCCCATGAAGATCAGCACTACCGTCAGCAGCAGCAGAATCACGACAAACCCGGCAAAACCTTCCATTGGTCACCCCCTTGTTGTTATTTACGATGACGCGCTAGCGTACCACCTGCCCCGCGCGCGTGGGAATCGCGTAAGATCGCGCCATGAACGCCCCAGTGAACGCTCCGGTGAAACCACCCAAATCCCTGTTGCGCCAGGTCGGCAAGGCCATCGGCGACTACGCCATGATCCGTGAAGGCGACCGCGTGCTGCTCGGCCTCTCCGGCGGCAAGGACTCGCTGTCGCTGCTGCACGTGCTGCGTCAGCTGCAACGCCACGCGCCGATCCGCTTCGACATCGCCGCCGTCACCGTGGACCCGGAGATCCCCGGCTTCGACCCCTCGGTGCTCAAGCCCTACCTGGCCGAACTGGGCGTGCCCTATTTCTACGAAAGCCAGGGCATCATGGACGACGCCCTGAAGCACGCCGACGAGCCGAGCTTCTCGTTCTGCGCCTTCTGCGCGCGCATGAAGCGCGGCATCATCTACACCACGGCGCGGCGCGAGGGCTATAACGTCATCGCCCTGGCCCAGCACCTGGACGACCTGGCCGAGAGCTTCCTGATGTCGGCCATGCACCGCGGCCAGCTGCGCACCATGAAGGCCCACTACACCATCGATGCCGGCGACCTGCGGGTGATCCGGCCGCTGGTCTATACGCGCGAACGCCAGACCGCCGCCTTCGCCGCGGAGGCGCAGTTGCCGGTGGTGCCGGAGAACTGCCCCGCCTGCTTCGGCATGCCCACCGAGCGCGAACACATGAACCAGCTGCTGCTGACCGAGGAGCAGCGCTACAAGCACCTGTTCAAAAACCTGCTCTCCACCATGCGCCCGCTGATGGGCGACCGCGTCGACGACACCAGCGGCGGCGAGGAAGACGACAGCGACGGCATGTGATGAACCCGCTCGCCCTCGCCCTGCTGCGCCTCGTCGCGCACCTGCCGCTGCCGCTGCTGCACGGCGCCGGCACCCTGCTCGGCTGGCTGGCCTGGCTCGTCCCCAATCCTGTCCGGGCCGTGGTGCGCCGCAATCTGGCGCTCTGTTATCCCGATATGAAGCCCGGCGCACGCCGACGGCTGGCCCGCCGGAGCCTGGTGGAACTGGGCAAGGCCATTGCCGAGACGCCGAAGATCTGGCTGGCCGACGGTGAAGCGGTGTTGGGACTGATCCGCGAGGTGCAGGGAGGCGAATGGGTCGAACAGGCGCTGAATTCAAAACAGGGGCTGCTGGTGGCGATCCCGCATCTGGGCGACTGGGAGATCTGCGGCCTGTATATGTCGCGCTACGACTTTACCGCACTGTTCCGTCCGCCGCGCCAGACCCGTCTGGGTTCGGTGATGCGCGCCGGCCGCGAGCGGCTCGGTGCCAAACTGGTACCCACCGACGCCGGAGGCATCCGCGCCCTGCACCAGGCACTGCGCCGCGGCGGCGCGGTCGCCATCCTGCCGGACCAGGACCCGCGCGACCAGGGCGGCGCCTTCGCACCCTTCTTCGGCGTTGCCGCCAACACCCCGACCCTGCTGTCGCGCCTGGCCCACAAGAGCGGCGCGCCGGCGGTGTTCTGCTTCGCCGAACGGCTGGCCCGGGGCCGCGGCTTCCGGCTGCATCTCCTGCCGGCGCCGGCGGGGATCGACTCGGCCGATGCCGCGGTGGCGACGGCTGCCGTCAACCGCGGAGTCGAGCAGTGCGTGGCGCTGGCGCCGGCCCAATACCAGTGGGCCTACAAGCGCTTCCGCACCCGCCCGCAAGGCGA
>CAYQWR010000078.1:8536-11409 GCA_964421235.1 uncultured Thiohalomonas sp.
ATCCGGCCGGGTGTGGAACATGCGCTGGCCCCAGTGGTACTGCTCGGGCGCCTCGCCGATGGCGCGCTCGAAGGCGCCGTTGAGGACGCTGGCATCGTGCACCGCGTCGTCGGTGGGCACCCCCTCCAGCGGCGCGTAGATGCGCACCCGGTAGCGTCCGCTCGCCTCGTCGAACACGGTGCTGCACGGCACCAGCCGGGCGCCGGTGAGACGGGCCAGGCGCATGGGCGAGGTGAGGGTCGACTTGGTGTTGCCGAAGAAGGGCGCGAACACCGTCTCCATGTTGGCGCGCGTGCCCTGGTCCTCGTCGCAGGGGAAGAACAGCACGCGGCCCTCGCGCAGGGCGCGCACCACCGGGCGGATGCCGCCGCTGCGCGGGAAGATGGTGCAGCCGAAGCGGCCGCGGCGCGCCGCCAGCATCCACTCCAGCAGCGGGTCGCGCATGCTGTTGGCGAAGGTCACCATCGGTATTTGGGTCGACAGGGCGATGCCGCCCATGTCCATCCCCAGGGTGTGCAGGGTGAACAGGATCACCGGCTCCCCCGCCGCCAGCAGCGCCTGCACCTGCTCCAGCCCCTCGAACTCCACCCGCCGCAGGAAACGGCGCCGGCCGGCCCACCAGAGGAAACCGAACTCCAGGTAGCTGCGCCCCAGATAACCGGCGAAGCGCTGCAGCAGCCCCTCGCGCCAGGCGGCGTCGCGCTCGCGGAAACACCACTCGATGTTGAGGCCGGCGATGAAGTGGCGCTTGCGGTTGTGACGCAGCATCCACCGGCCCAGACCGGCGCCGAGGCGGTGGCGCCAACGCTGCGGCAGCCAACCCAGCAGATAGATCAGGCCGAAGGCGCACCACAGCGGCCAGTGGCGCGGATGGAGCAGGCGCGCGGGCAGCGGCGGCGGATAACGGGTCGGCGCGGGGGTGGTCAACGCAGTTCGCTCAGCAGTTGGTCGATCATGCGTTCGGCCTGGCCGCCGTAGCCGCCGCCGAACATGTTGAAGTGATTGATGACGTGGTAGAGGTTGTAGAGGGTCTTGCGCACTTTATAGCCGGGGTCGAGGGGCCACGCCTCATTATAGGCGGCGTAGAAGCGCGGGCCGAAGCCGCCGAACAACTCGGTCATGGCGATATCCGCCTCGCGGTCGCCGTAGTAGACCGCCGGGTCGAACACCACCGGCTCGCCCCCCGGCGTCGCCGCCCAGTTGCCGGCCCACAGGTCGCCGTGCAGCAGCGAGGCAACGGGCGTGTAATCGCGGAACAGGTCGCCCATGCGATCGAGCAGCTCCTCGCCGCGCTGCTGCAGCCGCCGCCCGCCGCGCTGCAGCGCCAGGTCGAGCTGGTGGCCGATGCGCCGTTCGCGCAGAAACACCAGCCAATCGTTGTTCCACCCGTTGGGTTGAGGCGTCGAACCGATGGTGTTGTCGCGGTACCAGCCGAAGGCCTCGGCCACCGTGCGGTGCATCGCCGCCAAGTTATGGGCCAGGGTCTCCTGGCCGCCGCCGCCGGAGAGGTCGAGATACTCCAGCGCCAGGAACGACCGGTCGCCCGCCACGCCCCAGCTCACCGGCCGCGGCACCCGCAGGGTGTTGCTGCGCGCGAGCTCCTCCAGCCCCGCCGCCTCGGCGACGAACATGTCGAGACGGTCGGCATCGTTGAGCTTGACGAAATAACGCCGCGCGCCGTCTTCGATGACATAGGTCGCGTTGATGCAGCCGCCGCCCACGCTCTGCCGGCTGCGCGCCGCAAACGGCACACCGCTGGCGGCGCCGATCTGCTCGGCGATGACGTCCCAGAGCAGAGCGGTCATGACGCCGCCGGCCAAAAACAAAAAATATTCACCGCAAAGGCGCCAAGAGCGCAAAGACGGCTACGGGACAAGGATATCTGTTGAACCATCAATCGATTTCCTCTGCGTCCTCTGCGTCTTTGCGGTGAATATTGTCTTTTTCACCCCCCGACCAGCGCACCATTACCGCGTCGAACACCTCGTCGACGGTGATCAGCTGCATGCAGCGGTTGTCGGTGCAGCTCTTGTGGCGTGGGGTGCCGTAGCAGGGGCCGCATTCGATGTCGTGGCGGATCAGCTGCACCTGCCCCGGCGCGCCGTAGGGGGCGGTGTGGGTGGGGCGGGTCGGGCCGTAGAGGCCGATCACCGCGGTGCCGACGGCGGCGGCGATGTGTACCGGGCCGGTGTCGGTGCAGACCAGCAGCGCCGCCCGCGCCATTACCCCCGCCATGGTGGGCAGGTCGGTGCTGCCGGCCAGATTCAAGCCGCCGGCCGCGGCCACCTCGGCCGCCAGCTCCACCTCGTTGGGGGCGCCGGTGATCACCGTGGGCACCCCGGCGGCGGCGAGGCGGCGGTTCAGTTCGACCCAGCGCGGGGTCGGCCAGGCACGGATGTTGACGCGGGTGGCGCCGCTGTGGCTGTTGCCAGGATGGAGCGCCACGAAGCGCGGCGGCAACCCCGCCGGGGCGGCGGCACCAACCAGCCGCGGCACCGCAGCGGCGGCGGCGAAACCGGCCGCGGTCAGGGCGGCGCGGTGATTCTCCACGCCATGGCGGTGCTGCCAGACCGCACCGTCACCGAAGCCGATCACGCGCCTGGCGGCTACCGTGTGTGCCAGGTGCCGAAAGTAGTCGGCGGTCTCCAGATTCAGCACCAGCGTGAAGGGGTCGGCGCGCGACTCGCGCACCAATCGGCGCTTGGTCGGACTCAACGGGATCGGCAACTTGCGGTGGCGCAGCCGGTGGATGCGGGCAATGCGCGGATCGGCGCCGAACAGCGCCGCCGATCCGGGGGTGGCCAGCCATTCGATGCGCGCGTCGGGCCAGCGCGCCAGGATCGGATCGAGCACGCAGGTGGCCAGCACGGTGT
>CAYQWR010000079.1:0-11396 GCA_964421235.1 uncultured Thiohalomonas sp.
GGACGATATCCGGTATGAACAAGCAGGAGACAGGTGATATAGCGCTCAGCTGCCTGATGCATCTGGAATGCCGCTATTTTCAATGTTCCATCAGAAATGCAGAATTGGGCAGTACGCATAAACCCATCCGCACTCTCCATCCACTCCTCAAAATACTCCTCCGCATGCCGCAGCATCACCTCCGGCGGCAACTCCTTCGGCGGCCGCGCCAGGGTGTAGCGCTCGGAGTCGTACAGCAGGTAGCCTTCCTTCAGGATGTCCATGAAGAAGAAGCGCCGCTCGGCCAGCATCTGGTTGACGTGT
Source organism: uncultured Thiohalomonas sp. (assembly GCA_964421235.1). Taxonomy (GTDB): domain Bacteria; phylum Pseudomonadota; class Gammaproteobacteria; order Thiohalomonadales; family Thiohalomonadaceae; genus Sulfurivermis. Next base: position 304 of record CAYQWR010000079.1, read on the forward strand.
TGGATGGTGTGGACGATGTAGTTGACGCGGGTGCCGTGTTCGCCCGGTTGCAGGGCGGCTTTGAGGGCGTTGTCGTGGGCGACGTCGCGTTCGCTGTCCTTGTCGGCGGTGACGATGAGGATGTCGTAGTCGGAGCGGTATTCGTAGGTGATGTGGTCTTCTTCGTATTTGTCTTCCACCCAGTCGCCGCGGGCGTGGGAGCCGAAGAGGATGATCATCTCCACGTCGTGGTGGGCGCGGATGGCCTCTACGATCTTGCGCAGTTCCTGTTGCTTGTGGGCCGGCAGGTGCTTGGGGCGGGTCTTCATCTTGTACCAGGCCGAGGGGCCGCGGGTGTCCTCGTAGCTGTGTTCCATCACGGCTGGGCCTCCTCTTCCGTGCGCGGGCTTCGGCCTGCGTTCTGCATCTCTCCGGCGATCCGTTTGTGACGGCCGGCGGGGTCGTGCAGCACGAGGGCAAAGGCGTCGCGGTCCACGTCCTGAAGGTCGGGTCCGGCCAGCATCAAATCGGCGAGCGGTCGCACGTGACCGGCGATAACGCCGAGGTCCGTGACGGCATCGTACTTGTCCATGTCTTTGTCTCCTGACTGGTTCATTCCATGTGGCCGCCCGTCCTCCTTGGACCATGCGGACACTTCGTTCCTGTCAGGTGCGGCGGGCCTGTTCCCCTCGCGGGTGTTCTATTACGCCCTCGCCCGGATTCGACTTCACCGGGCGCATCGGCCGCCTGAAACGAACTTCATACTAGCGAATGTGGGGGAATGAGGAAAGACGCGCGTCACCGCAAAGACGCAACGGACGCGAAGGTGATGAATTGGTTAATGTGCGTCCTGGTGCTCGGGAGCGCGGTCATTTGGAAGCGCGGTCGACGGCGTCATGGGTTGCGACGGTTAATGCTCCCAGGGGATACATGTGTCGCTGCATAGACATGGATGCATGTGTTCGCATTTTTCTGAGTCCATATTGCTTCGCGACCTTCGCGCCTTTGCGGTGATATCTTCCCGTCGTTATTCCTTCAGCCCGGCCTCCAGGTCCGGGTAGCGCAATGTTACCTCCAGCTCTTTCAGCAGGCGTTGGTTGTCCATGCGGCGCGATTCGGTGAGGTAGGAGAGCATGGCGGGGCTGAGCTGTTGCCGCGCCTCGGCCATGGTGACGGCGGGCGGGCGCGGCAGGCCGAAGTGGTCGGCGACGGCGTTGAAGTATTGGGTCATGGTGCCGTTGCGGCCGTCGCTGACGTTGTAGATGCGATCGGCGCCGCCGCGCTCGGCGGCGGCGACGCAGATGGCGGCGAGGTCGTCGGCGTGGATGCGGTTGGTGTAGCCGCACTCCTCTTCGCGCAATACTGGTGTGCCTTTACGCAGCCGCTCCAGCGGCCAGCGGCCCGGCCCGTAGATGCCGCCGACCCGCAGGATCACCACCGGCACCTTGTTTTCCCGGCCCCACGCCCGCAATGTCTGTTCAGCATCCAGGCGTCGGCGCGCCCGATCGGTAGTAGGCGACGGCGGCGTCTCCTCGTCCACCCACGCCCCGCCATGGTCCCCGTACACCCCGCTGGTGCTGATATAGACGACCCGTTCGGGCGGTGCGGCGATGGCCGCGAGGAAGGCGCGCATGCGCGCGTCTTCCTCGCCCTGGGCGGGCGGCGGCGCGAAGTAGTAGACCACGGCCCCGACCGGCGGCAGGGCGCGCAGGGAGTCGGGGCGGTCGAGGTCGCCGGGGGTCGGTTCGATGCCTTCGGCCCGCAGCCGTTCGGCGCTGGCCGCGCTGCGCGCGAGGGCACCGACGTGGGCGCCGCGGGCCCGCCACAGCCGGGCGACGCGCAGTCCGATGTCGCCGCAGCCGACGATAAAGATCGGTTTCACGGTTTTACTCCGGGACGAATTGGCCGATAATCGGTTGTTTTTTCGTTAAATCAAGAACAATTACGCAAGGTACAACTCATGAGTTTCAAAGTCCACGTCGAGCCCAGCGGCCACCAGTTCAGCGTCGAGCAGGGGGAGTCGGTCCTCGACGCCGCGTTGCGCCAGGGCATCGCCTACCCCTACGGCTGCCGCAACGGTTTTTGCGGCGCCTGCAAGTCGAAGCTGGTCAGCGGCAGCGTCGAGTATGGCGACGAGGAGCCGGGCGCCCTCACCGAGGAGGAGCTGGCGGCTGGGATGACGCTGTGCTGCGTCGCCAAGCCCACCTCCGACCTCACCCTCGAAGTCCACGAGCTGAGCGCCGACGAGGATATGCCGATCAAGAATATGCCGACCAAGGTGGCGCGGCTGGAACATTTCAACGAGCAGGTGATGGGGCTGTGGCTCAAGCTGCCGGACAGCGAGCGGTTGCAGTTCCGCGCCGGCCAATACGTCAACTTCGTGCTCAAGGAGGGCAAGACGCGCTCCTTCTCCATCGCCAACGCGCCGCACGACGACGACTTCCTGGAGTTCCACATCGGCCTGATCCGCGGCGGCCGCTTTACCGAACAGCTGTTCGGCGGGATGAAGGAGAAGGACATCGTGCGCATCGAAGGGCCGTTCGGCAGCTTCTTCCTGCGCGAGGAGTCGGAGCGTCCGATCCTGCTGCTGGCCACCGGCACCGGCTTCGGCCCGGTGAAGGCGATCATCGAGCATGCGCTGGCCGAAGGCATCCAGCGCCCGATCTATTTCTACTGGGGCGCCCGCACCAAGGACGGCCTCTACATGCACGACAAGGCATCGCGCTGGGATCACGAGTACAAGAACGTCCACTATCGCCCGGTGCTGTCGCGCCCGACGCCGGAAGACAAGTGGGAAGGACGCACCGGCTACGTGCAGGAGAAGGTGTTGGAAGAGCTGCCCAACATCGCGGAATTCGACGTCTACGCCTGCGGCCTGCCGGAGATGGTGCTCACCGCACGCAAGCTGTTCGTGGAACGCGGCCTGGACCCGGAGCACTGCTACTCCGACGCGTTTGAGTGGGCCAAGGATTGACCTTGCGCCGCGCGGGGTGTGCGCGGTCGGATGTTGCTATCGCGGCATAGCCGCTCCTACAAAGATATAGGTATTGCTTGGTGGGCGGATCTGCCGCGTCATCCGGGAACGGGTGGCGCTTGGTAGGAGCGGCTCTGCCGCGATAACGGGGAATGGGGAACGCCGGGGGCCGATGTTTTTCGGCACCCGGAACGACTACTTGTTGGCCCGGTTCGCCAGGGGGAAGCGCCGCAGGGGCACGACGGGGCCGGCCTTGCCTTCGCCGGTCGCCGCCACCAGGCCTTTGTGGTAGTAATCGCGGGCGGTTTCCTCCTCGCCCAGGCGTTCCAGCAGTTCCGCCAGTACGCGATAGGTCTCCGGCCGTGCCTCCATGCCGACGCTTGCTTCCAGGTAGGCCCGCGCCTTGCCCCACAGTTCGGCGCGCACAGCGAGCCTTCCGAGGGTCAGCAGCAGCATCGGATGGCGTTCGTGGCGCTTGAGCCACTCCTCTGCCGTCGTCAGTTGCTGGGCGGCATTTTTACTTTCGACCAGGCCGTAGAGCCGCACCAGTTCCGCATCCCACTCGCGCCGGATCGCCTCGCGCAGCAGCTCTTCCGCCTCGTCGCCGCTCTTGAGCACCGAGAGTCCCTGCACGTAGAGCCCCAGCAGCGCCGGTTGTTGGCGCAGCGTGCGCGGCACCCGCTCCCACAGTGCATGCAGCTGATCCAATTTGCCCTGTTGCTGCGCGCCGGTCAGCAGCACCCCGAAGGCGTGACGCTCAAGCTGATCCGCCGCGCTATCTTCCAGCACCTTGCGCTTGCGCAGCTCCGGCAGCAGCGCCAGCAGGTCGTTCCAGCTGCCGAGCCGTTCGTAGAGTTGTTGCAGCAGTTGCAGCACATGGGCATTCTTCGGCGCCACGCTGCGCAGGTGCATCACTGTCGCCAACGCCTGCTCCAACTGTCCGCTGACCATCTGCAACTCGGCCTGGGTCACGCCGATCGGCAGCTCGGCCCCGGACGCCACGCGATGGGCCATCGACAGGTAGTGATCGCGCCGTGTCTCTTCGTCCTGCTGCTGGGCGGCACGGGCGGCGGCGAGATAGTTGAGCAGCGGTGCCTCGCACCTGTCCGCGCGGCGCGTCAGCTCCCGTTCGGCCTTCTGCCACTGTCCCTCGGCCAACAGGGTCATGCCGCGCACGGTCGCGTGCTGCGCGCGCAGGGTGCGGCGCTCACGGCGCCATTGGCGCAAGCGCCGCGGCAGCGCATAGGTGGCGACAAACAGCCGGATCCCGCCATACAGCAGCAGGAAACCGACGACCACGACCACCACCAGCAGCGTCAACGAGCTTTCGACGCTCCACTGGCCGTAGTTGATCAGCACGTAGCCCGGATCGTTATGCGCCACCAGGCCGACGCCGACCGCCACTACCAGCAGGCCGAGGAGGTAGAACAGATATTTCATGACCGCCCACCCTTGGCGACGCTCTTCTGCTTCCCGCCGATCTGTTCGAGCGAGGAGCGCAGCAGCCGCAGCGAGGCGTCGATGGCCGGCAGCGGCGGCGCGATGTCGGTGGCGCTCAGCCGCGCCAGCGTCTCATGCGCAGCCTTGGTGGCGGCGGCCTCGCCGTCGAAGTATTGGGTCAGCCAGCCATCCGCCTCCTGCAATGCGTCGCGATAGACCTGGCGGTCTCCCTGCAACAGCGCCAGCCGCGCCGTTTGCAGCTTGAGGCGCAGATTCTGCCGCAGCAGGTCGCGCTGGTCGGGCGTCAGCAGCGGCAGCTTGCCCGTCTCATGGCGGCGCACCACCACCAGGCTGCGCATGTCGGCCCACAACGACGCGACAAAGGCGCGCCAGCCGTGATTGACCGCCAGCGGTGTCGTCGGCGTGGCCACCGGGTGCGGCGCGCCCGCGATGGGCAGCGTATCCACCGACTTGGCGAGGGAGCCGAGCGCGAGACTGATGCCGTCCACATCCACCTGCGGCACGGCGCGCAGCGCCTGCAATTCATCGCTGATCTTGGCCCGCACCGGCGTCAACAGCGGGTCGCCCAGGGAGGCCAGACGCTGATCGGCGGCACTCAACGCCGCGATGGCGCCGGTCACATCCTGCTCCAGTTGCAGGCGGCGGTTGCCCATCTCCAGCAGATACTCGGCCTCGGCCAGCACCCAGGCCTCGCGGTTGCGGCCGAGACGCTGGTTGATATCGCCCAGGGCCTTGGTCAAATCCTGCTGCCCTTGGTCCAGGGTAGTGAGCCGATTGCCGGCCTGATCCAGCTTGCCGGCCAGCATCTTTTGCGCCGCATCGACGTCGCTCAGCTTGCTCGCCAACTGCTGCTGCGCCTGCTCGCTGTCGCTGCGTTGCTGCTGCGACTGGGTCCACAACCAATAGCCGCCACCGTAGGCGCCCAACGCCAGCAGCAGCGCGAGGAGACTCAAACCGCGGCCGGGATGACGCGGTTGGTGCGTCTCCTCCGCAGCCGGCTCCTGAGCGGTGGCCGTCTCGGCCGTGTCCTTGTCGTCCTGCGGATCCTTGTCGTGCTCTTCTTGCTCGCTCATCGCCCTTCTCCCGGGTCGTTCGCCCGTTCGCTCATCCAGTGGGCCACCGCCTCCACCAGCCCTTGGTCGCTCGCCTCGCGCGCCACCAACGCCGGTTGCGCGAACCCTAAGGTATGCGCCAGGGCCGCGGTGCGCTCACTCACCACCACCAGCGGCAACTGCCGCAGCCGCATACCGCTCTCATCTCCGGCCAATTCCAACAGATTTCGCAAACCCTCGCTGCTGGTGACCGTCACAATATCCACCTCGCCGCGCACCAGTTGCGCGGTCAGCGCCGCGCCGTCCGCCAGCGGCGGCACCCGGCGATAGACCTCGGCGTACTCCACCGCGGCGCCGCGCTCGCGCAGCGTGTCGGCCAGCAGCTCGCGCCCCCCCTCGCCGCGAAAGATGGCGATACGCGAGCCGGCGACCGTCTGCAACTGCGGCAGCGCCAGCAGCGCCTCGCTGTCGTAACGCCCCTGCGGCACCAGGTCGGGGTCGCGCCCGAGCCGCCGGCGCAGCTCCCGCGCGGTGGCGGCACCCACCGCTGCAATCCGGAGCTGCGGCGGCAGCGCGCCGAGCCGCGACTCGATCAGATCGAGCCCACGCTCCACCGCGTTGGCGCTGATGAAAATTGCCAGGCTATATTGCGCCAGCCGCGCGATCAGTGCCAGCGCCGGTGCGTCGTCGCGCGGCGCCGCAATGGCCAGCACCGGAAAGCGGATGGCACGGCCGCCGGCCGCTTCGATCAGGGCGCAGAGCCGATCGGCCTGATGGTCGGGGCGCGTTACCAGCACCCCGGCACCACGCAGCTCAGGCCTTGCCATAGACCTCGCGCAGGATCGCGTCGGCGCCGCGCGCCAGCAGATCCTCGGCCAGCACCTGCCCCATCTCTTCGGCATCCTCGGGACGACCGCTGATGGAGCCGCGCACCACCTCGGTGCCGTCGGGACGGCCGACCAGACCGTGCAGCACGATGACGCCGTGGTCCAGTTCAGCGTAGCCGCCGATGGGCACTTGGCAACCGCCTTCCAGGCGGCGGTTCATCGCGCGCTCCGCCTTGACGCGGGTAGCGGTCGACTCGTGGTTGAGCGGCGCCAGCAGGGCATTCACTTCGGCGTCGTCGGCACGGCATTCGATGCCCACCGCGCCCTGGCCGCAGGCGGGGACGCTGGTGGTGATGTCGATCATGTGGCGGACGCGATCCCGCAGTTCCAGGCGGATCAGGCCGGCGCCGGCCAGGATGATGGCGTCGTATTCGCCGTCGTCCAGCTTCTTCAGACGGGTCTGCACGTTGCCGCGCAGGAACTTCACCTGCAGGTCGGGCCGCCGCTCCAGCAGCTGGCACTGGCGGCGCAGGCTGGAGGTGCCGACCACCGCGCCCTGGGGCAATTCGTCGAGCACCGTATATTTGTTGGAGACGAAGGCGTCGCGCGGGTCCTCGCGCTCGCAGATGACCGCCAGGTGCAGCCCCTCCGGGAACTCCATCGGCACATCCTTCATGGAGTGGACCGCGATGTCGGCGCTGCCGGCCAGCAACCCCTCCTCCAGCTCCTTCACGAACAGCCCCTTGCCGCCGATCTTGGCCAGCGGGGTGTCGAGGATCTTGTCGCCGCGGGAGACCATCTTCACCAGCTCCACCGCCAGGCCGGGGTGGAGTTCCTTGAGCCGCGCGGCCACGTACTCCGCCTGCCACAGGGCCAGCAGGCTCTGGCGGGTCGCGATACGGATCAGGTTTTTCGCCATGCGTTACGCCTTCTCGTTTAGCGCCCCGTTACCCCGCTTGGGAATAACGGAGGGATGAAAAGCATCCGATCATACACGGACGCGGCGAACCGGCGCTATTGCGCGCCGCCCGACGCGCCCTTATGCTGACAATAACCGACAAAAACACCACGGGATTCATATGACGTCACTATTACGCCTGCTGCCCCTGTTGCTGCCCCTGCTGGCGGCGGCCCCGCCCGCCTGGTCGGCTGCCGGCGGCCATCTCACCGGCGCCGAGGCGGTGGTGATACCGACCGCCCGCGATCTGCACGCCGACGGCGCCGCCGCCGCCCGCCGCGGCCTGCCGATCATGCTGATCTTCACCGCCGACGGCTGCCATTATTGCAGCCTGCTGAAGCGCGACTTCATCCGGCCGATGATCTACAGCCACCAGTACGATAACAAGATCCTGTTCCGCGTGGTCGAACTGGGCAGCGACCGTCCGCTGCGCGATTTCAACGGCCGCAGCGTCAGCGCCGACGACCTCGGCAACCGCTACGGCGTCGAGGTCACCCCGACGCTGGTGTTCGTGGACTATCGCGGGCAGCAGATGGCGGACAAGATGGCGGGGCTGACCACGCCCGACTATTACGGCGGCTACCTCGACGACGCCATCCAGACCGCCGACGGCCACACCCGTGCCGAGAGCAACGTCGCCTGCAAAGCGGGCGGCGCGCTGAGCAGTTGCTGAAAAAACGGGATTCACCGCAAAGTACGCAAAGGGCAGCCATATGTGGGTCGGACTTTAGTCCGACAGCAACGCGTAATCGTCAGCTCGATCGTCGGACTGAAGTCCGACCCACAAGTTAAGTGTTCCAGAAGGAAAGCAGCTGAATCCGTTTTCGGCGGCTGTTGAAGTCCCCTAGAGTTGCGCTCCACAGTCCCTTGGAGCAGCCTCATACGGCAATACCCTCAGCGTCCTCTGCGTCTCTGCGGTTAATCCTTCGGCTCTCAAATCCGCCCCTCGCGCAGTCGCCGCCGCACCTCCGGCAGGTGACGCCGGCTGATCTCCAGCCGCTCCTCGCAACCGCGCAGACGCATGCGTGCGTTGCCGTCGCCGCCCTTCTCGATCCCCTCCACGGCGCTGCGCGCCACCAGCGCGTTGCGGTGAATGCGTATGAAGCGCTCGCCGAATTCGTCCTCCAGCGATTTCAGGGAATCCTCGATCAGCGCCTCGCCGCCGTTGTAACGCACGGTGACGTACTTCTGGTCGGCGCGCAGATAGAGGATGTCGTCCACCGGGAGCAGGCGCAGGTTGCCGTGCAGCACACTGGAAAGGTGGGTGCGGCCTCCCGGTAACGGCAGCGCCGCGTTGAGTGCGGCCGCCTGGGAATGGGTCAGGCGCCGCGCCTTTTCCAGCGCCTGCGCCAGGCGCTCGGCCCGCACCGGTTTGAGCAGGTAATCCACCGCCTGCGCCTCGAAGGCCTGCAAGGCATATTCGCCATAGGCGGTGGTGAAGATCAGCGCCGGACTTTCCGGATCGCTCGCCAAGTGGTTTGCCGCCTCCAGGCCGTCCATGCCCGGCATGCGGATGTCCATCAGCACCACGTCGGGACGCAGTTGCATGCTCGCCTCCAACGCGGCGCGGCCGTCGCCGGCCTCGCCCACCACCTCGGCGCCGGCGATCGCCTCCACCATGCGCCGCAGACGCTGGCGTGCCAGCGGTTCGTCGTCGACCACCAGAATACGCAAGCGTTACTCCTCCGTCGGTCGGTAAGGGAAGACGAGCTGCGCCCGGTAGGCGCCGTCGCCCGGCTCCGTCGTCAGCGAGCCCACGACGCCGAAATGGAAGGCCATGCGCTCGCGCACGTTATCCAGCGCAATGCGGTTGCCGGGGCGCTGCTGTGCCGCCTTCGCCACCGGATTGGTCACGCTCAGGGTCACGGCGCCGTCGGCCAGCGTCCCGGTGACCGTCACCGTGCCGCCCGCGGCCAGCGGCTCGATGCCGTGATAGATCGCGTTCTCCACCAGCGGCTGCAACGTCAACGGCGGGATCTGGGCATCCTCAGGCACGCCGTCCAACCGCCAGTCGACGTGCAGCCGCGTCCCCAGCCGCAGCTCCTCCATGTGCAGATAGCGCAGGGTCAGCTGCAACTCCTCGCCCAGCGCGATCAGCCTGCGCCCTTCGCCCAGGCTGGCGCGGAACAGGTCGGCCAGATCCTCGATGGCCGCCTCCGCCGCCTCGGCGTCGCTGCGGGTAAGGCTGGCGATGGTGTTGAGGCTGTTGAACAGAAAGTGCGGCCGGATGCGCGCCTGCAATGCGGCGAAGCGCGCCTCGCTCTCGGCCACCAGCCGCCGCCGCGACTGATGGCGCACATACAGATAGCGCAACGCCAGCGCGCTGACGATGGCACCGATGGCCAGGGTGCGCAGCACGAAGGCGCTGTGGCTGCCCACATCGCGCTGCATGCCGGAATCGAAGATGAACCAGTAGGAGATCTCCGCCAGCAGCAGGATCACCAGCAGCAGCATGCCGTAGCTGATCAGCCCGGCGGTGCGGTCGCTGTAGAGCGACAACGCGCGCCGGCTGACGCACAGCACCGCGGAGCCGGTGAGGCCGGCCCACTGCATGAACAGCGAGATCAGCGCCAGGTTATTCCACAGTTCGAGGCCGGTGCCGGGCCGCGCCAGCGCCAGGATGAAGGCGAACAGCTCCGACAAAATCACGACCGTGAATACCGCCGGGAGGCCGCAAAAGTCCGGGAGAAAGAAGCTGTCGTCGCTCGGTTTATCGTTGCTGTTGGCCACAGCCGCTGCCTGTCGTGGAGAATCCCACCCATGATAGACGGTTTCGCACCCGCGCGACGAGGGCATCGCGGCGGCGGCTGCGGTATACTGCGTGCCACTTCACGTTTTCCTGACAGCGGAACCATGAGCGAAAAAACCACCGTCGAGAAGCCCTGGACCGGGCGCTTCACCGAACCCACCAACGCCTTCGTCGAGGCCTTCACCGCCTCCGTCGGCTTCGACCAGCGCATGTACCGCCAGGACATCCGCGGCTCCATGGCCCATGCGAAGATGCTGGCCCACGTCGGCGTGCTCACCACCGCCGAGCGCGACGCCATCCTTACCGGCCTCGGCGAGATCGAGAAAGAGATCGAGCACGGCGAATTCCAGTGGTCCATCGCCCTGGAAGACGTGCACATGAACATCGAGAAGCGGCTCACCGACCGCATCGGCGACGCCGGCAAGAAGCTGCACACCGGCCGTTCGCGCAACGACCAGGTGGCCACCGACGTGCGCCTCTACCTGCGCGACGAGATCGACGAGGCCATCGCCCCGGAACTCAAACGCCTGCAAGGCGCACTCATCGACCTCGCCGAGCGCGAGGCCGCCACCGTCATGCCCGGCTTCACCCATCTGCAGACGGCGCAGCCCATCACCTTCGGCCACCACATGCTGGCCTGGAACGAAATGCTCGCGCGCGACGCCGAACGGTTGCAGGACTGCCGCAAACGCGCCAACACCATGCCGCTGGGCTCCGCCGCCCTGGCCGGCACCACCTATCCGATTGATCGCGAGTTCACCGCCAAGGAACTGGGCTTCGAGCGCATCAGCCAAAACTCGCTCGACGCCGTCTCCGACCGCGACTTCGCCATCGAATTCATCGGCTGGGGCGCGACCCTGATGATGCACCTCTCGCGTTTCTCCGAAGAGCTGGTGCTGTGGAGCTCGCAGCAGTTCAACTTCGCCGACCTGGGCGACGGCTTCTGCACCGGCTCCTCCATCATGCCGCAAAAGAAAAACCCCGACGTGCCGGAACTGGTGCGCGGCAAATCCGGCCGCGTCTACGGCCACCTGATGAGCCTGCTGACGTTGATGAAATCCCAGCCCCTGGCCTACAACAAGGACAACCAGGA
>CAYQWR010000080.1:0-11380 GCA_964421235.1 uncultured Thiohalomonas sp.
CGTGGCGGTTGAGGATCTCGACGAAGCGCGACATGTGCGTGCCCTTGAAGTTGTGGGGCAGGTTCACGTACATGTTGAAGTTGGCAACAGTGTGCTGCTCGCCGCCGCTGCGCTCCTGGATGCGCATCGGGTGGCGGATATCCTTGATGCCGACCTTGTTGATGGGGATACGGCGCGTATCCTCACTGCTCTGGACGTCGGCGATGGGTTCGCAGGCATGGTTCATGATTCACGATTCCTCTGTATAACGGACGCAGGCGCGTTCGGTCTCCCACAGGGTGACCGCGTGGACCCTGGCGCGGGCGTCGTTGAGCTGTTCGGTCAGGCGCCGGAAGAAGTGGGCCGCGATGTTCTCCGCCGTCGGGTTGATACGGTCGAAGGGCGGGATTTCGTTGAGATAATGATGGTCCAGCTCGTCGCCCACCTTGCGGGCGGCCTGGCGGATCGTCTTGAAATCCAACACCATGCCCAGTTCGTCCAGACTGTCGGCCGTTACTTCCACCTCCACCTTCCAGTTGTGTCCGTGGAGCCGCTGGCAGTCGCCGGGGTAATCCCGCAGGGAATGGGCGGCGGCAAAGTCGGTCACGACCTTGAGAGTGTACTTGGTTGTCATCTTAAATACTTGAGTGATTAGCTAAGACTTTACATCGGCGGCGGGGTGGATGGCAAGGGGGCCATGCAAACGCGCTTCGACGGCGCGGATTATACCATCAGCATCGAGCCCGACGTCGGCCAGCAGTTGGTCCCGGCTGCCCTGCTCCAGGAAGCGGTCGGGCAGTCCCAGATTCAATACCGGTGCGCTCACGCCGTAGGCGGCCAGGCACTCGTTGACGGCGCTGCCGGCACCGCCCAGCACCACGTTGTCTTCAAGGGTGACCAGCAACTCGTGTTCCTGCGCCAGGGTGAGTACCAACTCCGCGTCCAGCGGTTTGACGAAGCGCATGTTGGCCACTGTGGCGTCCAGTCGTTCCGCCGCCGCCAGGGCCGCGCCCAGGGGGCTGCCGAAGGACAACAACGCCACCCGCTTGCCGCGGCGCCGGACCTCGCCCTTGCCCAGGGGCAGGGCGGTCATGCCATCCTCCACCGCGGCGCCGATGCCGCTGCCGCGCGGATAGCGCACCGCCGCCGGGCCGTCGTGGAGCATGCCGGTGTAGAGCAGCTGGCGGCACTCGTTCTCGTCGCCCGGCGTCATCACCACCATGTTGGGGATGCAGCGCAGGAACGACAGGTCGAAGCTGCCGGCATGGGTGGCGCCGTCGGGTCCGACGATGCCGCCGCGATCGATGGCGAACAGCACCGGCAGTTGTTGCAGTGCCACGTCGTGGATCAGCTGGTCGTAGGCCCGTTGCAGAAAGGTCGAATAGATGGCCACCACCGGCTTGAGCCCTTCGCAGGCGAGGCCGGCGGCCAGGGTCACCGCATGCTGTTCGGCGATGCCGACGTCGAAATAGCGCTGGGGGTAGCGCTCGGAAAACTCCACCATCCCGGAGCCTTCGCGCATCGCCGGGGTGATCGCCACCAGCCGTTCGTCGTGTTCGGCCATGTCGCACAGCCACTGGCCGAACACCTGGGTGTAGGTCGGTTTGGTCCCCGGCTTGCTGCGCATCTCGCCGGTCTCCGGGTCGAACGGCGTGACCCCGTGGTAGAAGCAGGGGTTGGCCTCGGCCGGCGGATAGCCCTTGCCCTTGGTGGTGACGATGTGCAGGAACTGCGGACCCTTGAGCGTGCGCAGGTTCTTCAGCGCGCGGATCAGCTGGTCCAGGTCGTGGCCGTCGATGGGGCCGGCATAGTTGAAGCCCAGCTCTTCGAACATCGTGCCCGGCACCACCAGACCCTTGGCGTGCTCCTCCATGCGCCGCGCCAGCTCCCACATCGGCGGCACGTTCTTCAGCACCTTCTTCGAGCCTTCGCGCATGGTGGCGTAGAGCTTGCCGGAGAGGATGCGGCCGAGATAGTTGGAGAGTCCGCCCACATTGGGCGAAATGGACATGTCGTTGTCGTTGAGGATCACCAGCAGGTCGGCGTCCAGGTCGCCGGCGTGGTTCAGCGCCTCGAAGGCCATGCCGGCGGTCATGGCGCCGTCGCCGATGATGGCCGCCACCTTGCGGTTGATGCCCTCGCGCCGTGCCGCCAGGGCCATGCCGAGGGCGGCGCTGATGGAGGTGCTGGAGTGGCCCACGCCGAAGGTGTCGTAGGGACTCTCCTCGCGGCGCGGGAAGCCGGACAGGCCGCCCTTCTGGCGCAGGGTGTCCATGCGCCCGCGGCGTCCGGTGAGGATCTTGTGGGGGTAGCTCTGGTGGCCCACGTCCCACACCAGCCGGTCTTCCGGGGTGGCGAAGACATAGTGCAGGGCGATGGTCAGCTCGACCGTGCCGAGCCCGGCCGCCAGGTGGCCGCCGGTGTTGCTGACCGAGCGCACCATGAAATCGCGCAGCTCGGCCGCCAGCTGTTTCAGCTGCGGCAGCGAAAGGGTACGCAGCTGCTCCGGGGTATCGACCTGGTCGAGCAGCGGGTAGTGGCGCGAGGCGGGCATTTCGATCCTACGACAGCGGGAAACCGCTAATGATGGAACGATGGCGGCCGGCTTGCAAGCGGCGCACTAGCTGACCCGCTCGACAATGAAATCCGCCAGGGCGCGCAATGGCGCCGCTGCGGTGCCGAAGGAGGTCAGCGCCGCTACCGCGTCGCAGTACACTTCGCGTGCCTTGGCCTTGGCCCCGTCGAGGCCCAGCAGGGCGGTGTAGGTGGCCTTGTCGAGGGCCTGGTCGGCTCCCTGGCGTTTGCCGAGCACCGCGGTGCTGCTCTCGATGTCGAGGATATCGTCGCGGATCTGGAAGGCCAGACCGACGGCCTCGGCGTAGCGGTCCAGGGCCTGCCGTTCGGCCTCCGGCAGGTTCGGGCTGCTCAGGGCGCCAAGGCGCACGGCGGCGCGGATCAGGGCGCCGGTCTTGAGCCGGTGCATGGTCTCCAACTGCTCCAGGGAGAGCTGCCTGCCGGTCGCGGCAATGTCGATGGCCTGACCGCCGGCCATGCCGCAGGAGCCCGATGCCTGCGCCAGTTCGCGCACCATCGCCAGGCGCGCGGCAGGGGCGGCAACCATCGCCGGATCTTCCGCCAACACCTGAAAGGCGAGGGTCTGCAACGCGTCGCCGGCGAGGATCGCGGTGGCCTCGTCGAAGGCCCGGTGACAGGTGGGTTTGCCGCGCCGCAGGTCGTCGTCGTCCATCGCCGGCAGGTCGTCGTGCACCAGCGAATAGGCGTGGATCAGCTCCACCGCGCAGGCCGGCCCGTCGAGCCGCTCCGGCGCGACGCCCAGTACCCGGCCGGTGGCGTAGACCAGCACCGGGCGGATCCGTTTGCCGCCGTCCAGGGCGGCGTAGCGCATGGCCTGATGCAGTCGTTCGGGGGAGGTCGATGGGGGGGGAAGCCACCGCTGCAGGGCGGCTTCGGCGCGGGCGGCGTAGTCCCGCATCATCTGTTGCAGCGGCATGGAGGTTACTCTTCCCCCTCGAACGGGATCAGCTCCTCCTGGTCACCCTTGGCGGTGAGCAGTTGGACCTTCTGTTCCGCCTCTTTCAGCGCACCCTGGCAGGCACGCGTCAGTTCGATGCCGCGCTCGAAATCCTTGAGCGACTGCTCCAGGGAGAGGTCGCCCTGTTCCATGCGCTCGACCAACTGCTCCAGTTCGGCGAGTGCCTGTTCGAAATCGAAGGTTTCGCTTTTGGGGCTCTTTCTTGCCACGTCGCTGCTCACTCTAAAATATGGCGGTAAGTTAACTCACCCCTTGCCCGGAAGCAAACGGACCGCGCGGGCGCCGGCGGCCTGTGCGGTGTGCAATCGACGCAGCGGTCCGATTGCCGGATGCCCCCGAGTCGCATCCGATATATCGGTAACAAAGATCTGACACTATTCTTGCTAATATCCTCCGGCGTCGCATGGTCATAGACGCCGACAGTGAGGGACTCAGTCATGCATATTAAAGGTACGAAGACGGAACAGAATCTCAAAGCGGCGTTTGCGGCCGAATCGCAGGTCAACCGCCGCTATCTCTACTTTGCCGCCAAGGCGGATATCGAGGGCTATAACGACGTGGCCTCGGTGTTCCGCTCCACCGCCGAGGGTGAAACCGGGCACGCCCACGGCCATCTCGAATACCTGGAGTCGGTCGGCGATCCGACCACCGGTTTGCCGTTCGGTCCGACGGCCGACAACCTGCGCTCCGCCATCGCCGGCGAGACCTACGAATACTCGGATATGTATCCGGGGATGGCGAAAGCGGCGCGCGAGGAGGGTCTGGCGGAGATCGCGGACTGGTTCGAGACCCTGGCCAAGGCCGAACGCTCCCATGCCAATCGTTTCAAGAAGGCCCTCGATACACTGCACGAACTCGACTATTGACGGTCGCAAGCGCGTCAGGGCAACAAAAAAGCCCGTGGTCATGCGACCACGGGCTTTTTTGGGAAGTTGGTACTCCCAAGGGGAATCGAACCCCTGTTTTCGCCGT
The DNA here is from genome assembly GCA_964421235.1 of uncultured Thiohalomonas sp. Lineage (GTDB taxonomy): Bacteria > Pseudomonadota > Gammaproteobacteria > Thiohalomonadales > Thiohalomonadaceae > Sulfurivermis. The sequence continues at coordinate 4,505 of CAYQWR010000080.1, forward strand.
GAGAGGGCGACGTCCTAGACCGCTAGACGATGGGAGCGTAAATCAGCGCTACAGTGCTACGAAAAACGCGTGGTATTATACCCAGATGCTATCAAGGCTCAAGCAATCTTTGGCGAAAAAACTCGGATTAGGTTCCAAGGGGCGCGGTACCCCCGCGCAGCCCTCCGCACCGCACATCATCCCGCGCTCCGAACACGGCGTCTCCCGCTCCAACATCAGCGAAAACGCCTTAAAGGTGCTCTACCGGTTGCACAAGGCCGGCTACGAGGCCTATCTGGTCGGCGGCGGCGTGCGCGACATGCTGTTGGGACGCGAGCCCAAGGATTTCGACATCAGCACCAATGCGCGCCCCGAAGAGGTGAAGCAGCTGTTTCGCAACTGCCTGCTGATCGGGCGCCGGTTCCGGCTCGCCCACGTGCGCTACGGCCGCGAGGTGATCGAGGTCGCCACCTTCCGCGCCCACCACGAGGCCGGCGGCGGCGAGGGGGTCATGGAAAACGGCATGATCCTGCGGGACAACGTCTACGGCACCCTGGAAGACGACGCCTGGCGGCGCGATTTCACCATCAATGCGCTCTACTACAACATCGCCGATTTCTCGGTGGTGGATTACGCCGACGGGATGGCGGATCTCAAGGCGGGGCAGCTGCGCGTCATCGGCGATCCGTTGGCGCGCTTCCGCGAGGACCCGGTACGCATGCTGCGCGCGGTGCGGTTCGCCGGCAAATTGGGCTTCCGTATCGACCCGGACAGCGAGCACGCCATCCACGAACTCGGCGCGCTGCTGCACGAGGTACCGGCGGCGCGGCTGTTCGACGAGGTGCTGAAGCTGCTGATGACCGGCTATGGCGTGGAAACCTATGAGCTGCTGCGCCACTACCGTCTGTTCGGTCACCTGTTTCCGGAGACGGAGAAGTGGCTGCGCTACGAAGACCACCACTATCCGCGCACCTTCCTGACGCAGGCGCTGGACAATACCGACGCGCGTCTGGCCGACGGCAAGGCGGTAACGCCGGCGTTTCTGTTTGCCGCGTTGCTGTGGGAGCCGGTGCGCAAAGAGGCGGAGCGGTTGCGGGAGAAGGATGAGAACGCGCTGGCGGCAATGCAGCAGGCCGGCGATGCGCTGGTGGCAAAACAGGTGCAGCACGTCGCCTTCCCGAAACGTTTCACGCTGCAGTCGCGCGAGATCTGGACGATGCAGGAGCGGCTGACCGCCCGCAACGGGCGTCGCCCGTTCCGCCTGCTGGAGCATCCGCGCTTTCGGGCCGCTTACGACTTCCTGCTGTTGCGTGCCGAGAGCGGCGAGGAGGTGCGGGAACTCGCCGACTGGTGGACGGAATTCATGGCGGCCGACGAGAATGGGCGCGAACAGTTGGTGGCCAATAACAAGAGTGGCGGCGGCAAGCGTCGCAGTCGCCGGTCGCGCGGCGGTCGGCGCGGAAAACCCCGCCAGGAAGCGGTCACCGGCGATCAGTAATTGATGTCGGTGCGTGTTTATATCGGGCTCGGGAGCAATCTCTCCGACCCGCTGCGGCAGTTGCGGCAGGCGTTGCAGACGTTGGCGCTGTTACCCGCGAGCCGCCTGGTTGCCCAATCCCGTTTCTATCGCAGCCGGCCCCTGGGGCCGCAGGATCAACCCGATTACCTCAATGCCGTGGCGGCGCTGGATACCGAGCTTGCCGCCGAGGAACTGTTGCGGCAGTTGCAGGCCATCGAGCAGGGACAGGGGCGCGTACGCGGTGCGCTGCGTTGGGGGCCGCGCACGCTCGATCTCGATATCCTGCTGTACGGTGACGCGGTGATCGACAGCTCGCGTCTGAAGGTGCCGCATCCGGGACTGGCGCAGCGCAATTTCGTCATCTATCCGCTCTACGAGTTGGCGCCCGATCTGGTGCTGCCCGACGGCCGTATGCTGCGTACACTGCGTGACGCCTGCAGCGCCGACGGTCTGGAGCCGCTGGCGGACGGCGGCGGGCCGGACACTCCTTCCGCTGCCGTGATATCCTAAAACCGGCATTTCAGTCGTGGGCGGGCGTCAGCGTGGAGCAGCGGAAAACCCCTGGGTATATCGTGGTCGAAGGTCCGATCGGCGTCGGCAAGACGACTCTGGCCAAGCGGCTGGCGGAGAGCTTCGGCAGCGATCTGCTGCTGGAGGGGGCGGACGAAAATCCGTTCCTCGACCGTTTCTATCAGGACCCGCGCGCCGCCGCGCTGCCCACCCAGCTGTTCTTCCTGTTTCAGCGCGCGCGCCAGTTGCAGGCGTGGCGCCAGGGCGATATGTTCGCCCCGGTGCGCGTCGCCGACTTTCTGATGCAGAAGGATCGGCTGTTCGCGCAGCTGACCCTGGACGACGACGAACTGCGCCTGTACGAACAGGTGTACGAAACGATGACGCTGGATGCGCCGGCCCCCGATCTGGTGATCTATCTGCAGGCGCCGGTAGAGGTGCTGCATCAGCGCATTGCGCGCCGCGGACGCGGTTACGAACGCCATTTGGCGCCGGATTATCTGGCACGGGTGGCGGAGGCCTATATGCAGTTCTTCTACCAATACGACGCCGCGCCGCTGCTGATCGTCAATGCGGCCGAGATCAATTTGGCGGAAAACGACGCCGATTATGCGCTGCTGCTGGAACGTGTCCGCTCCATTCGCAGCGGCCGTCACTATTTCAATCCGCTGCCGGTAGCGTTGTGAACGATGAGTAAGGTCACCCTAAGCACGTTGCGCAAATTGAAACAGGGCGGTGAGAAGTTCGCCTCGCTGACCGCCTATGACGCCAGTTTTGCGCGGCTGATGGATCAGGCCGGCGTCGCCGTGATCCTGGTAGGCGATTCGCTGGGGATGGTGGCGCAGGGCCAGGAGACCACGCTGCCGGTGACCATGGACGAGATGGTCTACCACACCCAATGTGTCTGCCGCGGCAGCGAGCGCGCCCTGGTGATGAGCGACATGCCGTTCATGAGCTACGCCACCCCGGCGCAGGCGCTGGACAATGCGGCGCGGCTGATGAAGGAGGGCGGCGCCCACTGCGTCAAGCTGGAGGTGCACGTCGGCATGGTCGAAACGGTGCGGCTGCTGGCGAGTTACGGCATCCCGGTCTGCGCCCACCTCGGACTGCTGCCGCAGACGGTGCACAAGCTGGGCGGTTACAAGGTGCAGGGGCGCGACGAGGCGGCCGCCGCCGAGATGATCGCGACCGCCGAGGCGATGGTCGCGGCCGGTGCGGACATCCTGGTGCTGGAGTGCGTGCCCAGCGCCCTGGGCCGCGCCATCACCGCAGCGGTGGCGGCGCCGGTGATCGGCATCGGCGCCGGTGCCGACACCGACGGCCAGGTATTGGTGATGCACGACATGCTCGGCGTCACTCCCGGCAAACGGCCGAAATTCTCCCACGACTTCCTCCAGGCGACCGGCACCGTGCAGGCCGCCTTCGCCGCCTACGTCGCCGCCGTGAAGGAACGCCGCTTCCCCACCACGGCGCACACCGTCGACTGATTCGTTTCGCACACCCGCTGTACCGAGGTATCCATGCAGACCATTGCCGCCATCGCCGAGCTGCGTTCGATCATCGCCCAATGGCGCGCCGCCGGCGAACGCATCGCCTTCGTGCCCACCATGGGCAATCTGCACGCGGGCCATATCCATCTGGTGGAGCAGGCGCGGCAGCGGGCGCAGCGGGTGGTGGCGAGCGTCTTCGTCAATCCGCTGCAATTCAGCGCAGGCGAGGATCTCGACGCCTATCCGCGCACGCTGGCGGCGGACCAGCAGCGGCTGGCGGCGGTCGGCACCGATCTGCTGTTCGCACCGACCGAGCGGGAGATGTATCCGCAGGGCCGCGACGCCGTGACCTACGTCGAGGTGCCGGGATTGTCCGATATCCTGTGTGGCGCCTTCCGCCCCGGCCACTTCCGCGGCGTGGCGACGGTGGTCAGCAAACTGTTCAATATCGTGCAGCCGGACGTGGCGCTGTTCGGCACCAAGGATTACCAGCAGCTGCTGGTGATCCGCCGCATGGTGCAGGACCTCAACCTGCCGCTGGAGGTCGTCGGCATCCCCACCGTGCGCGAGGACGACGGCCTCGCCATGAGCTCGCGCAACGGCTATCTGGCGCCCGCCGAGCGGCAGACGGCGGCGCGGCTGTATGCCGTGCTCACGGAGCTGGCGCAGGCGGTGCGCGGCGGACGGCGCGATTACGCCGCGCTGGAGCAGGCGGCGAGTGAGCGGCTGGTCGCCGCCGGGTTTCGTCCCGACTACATCAGCGTGCGCCGGGCCGAGGATCTGACGGCGCCTGATGCGGGTGAGCGCCGGTTGGTGGTGCTGGCGGCGGCCTATCTGGGCAAGGCGCGGCTCATTGATAACCTGCTGATCGAACTGGATTAATGCCGGTTAACCGCAGGCGGTTGAGAGCGTGTTGCGTTGAACCGGCGGCGCCAAACCCTCATAATAGCCAATTCCCGTAAAGCAGTAGGTAGAGCCTTTCCATGCATCTGACCATGCTCAAAGCCAAGCTTCACCGCGCGCGTGTGACCCACGCGGAGCTGGAGTACGAGGGTTCCTGCGCCATCGACGGCAAGCTGCTCGATCTGGCCGGGATCCGCGAGTACGAGCAGATCCAGATCTACAACGTCACCAACGGCGAGCGCTTCACCACCTACGCGATCCGCGCCGAAGACGGCTCCGGCATCGTCTCGGTCAACGGCGCCGCCGCGCACAAGGCAGCGCCCAAGGACGTCGTCATCATCTGTGCCTTCGTCGGATTGAGCCAGCAGGAGCTGGCGACCTACAAACCGACCCTGGTCTATCTCGACGAACACAACAACGTCATCCGTACCGCCAATACCATTCCGGTCCAAGCCGCCTGACGGCAGATCATCTGCACTAAAGACAAAGGGCGCCGGTGGCGCCCTTTGTCTTTGTCCGTTACGGTTTTTGCAATCCGTTCCACTTCAGTGTGTTGCATCGTCATCACAAGCGGGTTAACCAACCCCGACGGAAATTGCGGTTGATAGCCGCCGGGGAGGCTCAGACAATGGGAGTCTTTGTATCACCGGCTGACCGACCATGTCCGACGACTATATCCGCATCAAAGGCGCCCGCCAGAACAACCTCAAGAACCTCGACCTCGATATCCCGCTGAACGAGCTGGTGGTGGTCACCGGCGTCTCCGGCTCGGGCAAGTCCTCGCTCGCGTTCGATACCGTCTACGCCGAGGGCCAGCGCCGCTACGTGGAGACCTTCTCGCCTTACGCCCGCCAGTTCCTCGACCGCATGGATCGACCGCAGGTGGAGCGCATCGACGGCATCCCCCCGGCCATCGCCATCGACCAGACCAACCCGGTGCGCACCTCCCGCTCCACCGTGGGCACCATGACCGAGCTGAACGACCACCTGAAGCTGCTGTTCGCCCGTGCCGCGACCCTCCATTGCCACGGCTGTGGTCGGCCGGTGGCGCGCGACACCCCGGACGGCATCTATCGGCAGCTGCTGGCCGAGGCGGGCGACGCCGCCCCGCGCCTGGTGATCACCTTTTCCATCGAGGTGCCGCATAACTTTTCCGCGGACGAGATCAAGAAGGTTCTGGAACAGCAGGGCTACACGCGTATCCACGCGGAGCGGGGCAATATCATCGAGGTGGTGCAGGATCGCATGCGCCTCACCGAAGAGAACCGCGGCCGTCTGGTCGAGGCGCTGGCACACGCCCTCGACAAGGGTCACGGCAAAGCGACCGTCTACCCGCTGGAAGAGAACCGCGAGCCCGGCCGCCCGTGGAAATTCTCCAGCGGCCTGCACTGCGCCCATTGTGACATCCACTACCGCGACCCGCAGCCCAACCTGTTCTCCTTCAACTCCGCCCTCGGCGCCTGCGAGACCTGCCGCGGCTTCGGCCGCACCATCGGCGTCGACTGGAACCTGGTCGTGCCCGACCCGTCGCTGTCCCTGCGCGCCGGGGCGATCAAGCCGTTTCGCAGCGGCTACTCCCAGGAGTGCCAGGAAGACCTTGTGCGCTATGGCAAGCGTCGCGGCATCGACCTCGACACCCCGTGGAGTGAACTCGACGACGAGACCCGCCGCTGGGTGATCGAGGGCGATGGTCACTGGGACGGCAAGACCTGGTACGGGGTGCGCGAGTACTTCGACTTCCTGGAGAGCAAGGCCTACAAGATGCACATCCGCGTCATGCTCTCCAAATACCGCAGCTACGACACCTGCCCGACCTGCCACGGCGCCCGGCTGAAGGACGAGGCCATGGACTTCCGTGTCGGCAGCCGCGAGCAGGCCGATGCCGTGCTCGACCCGACGCTTCGTCACCGCGCCGATGCGGTAACTATGCCCGACGAGGTGTTCCGTGCCCTGCCCGGACTCTCCATTCACGATGTGATGCTGCTGCCCCTGGAGCGCGCGCAAATCTTCGTCGCCACCCTGTTTTCCGGGCGCAAGGCCAAGGCCGACGAATTCGACCTGTTGCTCGACGAGATCCGCTCGCGCCTGCGCTACCTGCTCGACGTCGGCCTCGGCTACCTCACCCTCGACCGCCAGTCGCGCACCCTCTCCGGCGGCGAGGTGCAGCGCATCAACCTCACCACCGCGCTCGGCACCTCCCTGGTCAACACCCTGTTCGTGCTCGACGAGCCGAGCATCGGCCTGCACCCGCGCGACATCGAGCGCATCAACGGCGTCCTTGCCCGCCTGCGCGACGCCGGCAATTCGCTGCTGGTGGTCGAGCACGACCCGCAGATCATGCTGGCCGCCGACCGCATCCTCGACATCGGTCCCGGCCCCGGCGAGCGCGGCGGCGAAGTGGTGTTCTACGGCAGCCCCGAGCAACTGATTAAGGATAAAAAATCGCTCACCGCGAAATACCTCAACGGCGAACTG